>CAIQUG010000127.1 GCA_903874895.1 uncultured Caulobacterales bacterium
AACAGGCAGATCCGGGGAACGCTCTCGCGCGGACAGGATGGGCGGCGCGACCTCCCCGCAGCCACCGCCTCGAGCCGTCCCGGTGCCGTCACCGGCACGTAGCGGGCCCCGATCCCGGCGGCGAGGATCCGTCCGGGGGCCTCGGCCGCCGAGCCGTAACCGAACACCACGTCGAAGCCGATCAGGTTCGCAGGTCCCCGCCCGTCCTGTTCGGTCGCGTGGACGGTCAGACGCCCGCAGGCTTCCTCGGCAAAGGCTTGGAGAAAGGCGTCGCGGGGGTCCGCCGGATCGAATGGCCCGCAGACGAGCCCCCGCGCCGGAAGCGTCAGGTCGGACGCGTCATCTCCCGCCACCATTCCCAACCTCCCCAGACCGTCATGGCCAGCAATCCGGCATAGAGGACTGCGGTCAGATGCAGCCCCTGCCCGTAGTAGGTCGCGGTGGAGATGGCGTCCACCACCGCCCACACGAGCCAGCTCTCCAGCTTCTTCCGGTCCTGGAGGAACTGGGCGAGCAGGCTGGTCCCCGTGAGGCTCGCATCCGCGAGGGAGCTGGCCGCGGCCGTCGTCCGTCCGGCCCACCAGCCCACCGCGAGGGAGATCGCCAGGACCCCGGCGGTGATCACCACCGTGCGCATCACCCCCAGCCGGGTGATCTTTGGCGCGTGGCCGTGGTCCCCCTTGAGCCAGAACCACCAGCCGTAGAACTGCACAATGACGAAGAAGACCTGCAGGGCGGTGCTGAAATAGAGGTGCGCAGACAGGAACACGCCGAGATAGAGGGCCGTGCCGATGATCCCGGTCGGGTAGAGCCAGATGTTGCGGTAGACACACAGGACCACGCTCACCACCGTGAACAGGGTCGCCGCCATTTCGAGTGGGCTCATTCGCCGTCCAGTCCTGTCGGACCGCCGTCCGGAAAGATGAGCCTAGCCCCAGTCTCCCGCCGAGGCGAGGGGGTACCGGGGCAGCGCGCTGCCACCTGGCTCACCCCTGGCGGATCAGCTGGCCCAGGATCGCCAGGCCCTCGGCGGCGCGCGCGGGCGAGGCAGCACTGAAGTTCAGCCGCATGGTCCCCCGGGCCGATGGGTCGGGGGCCGCCAGGAAATGGTCTCCCGGCGTGAACAGGACCCCGCGGGCCAGGGCGCGGCGGTGCAGCGCCTCCACCTCCACGCCGGCATTGAGGCGCACCCAGAAGAACAGGCCGCCGACGGGGACCTCCCATTGGGCGAGGCCGCCCAGCTCCCGGTCGAGGGACGCGGCGAACCGGTCCCGCTTGTGGCGATAGCTGCCGATGACCCGCGCCATCCGCCGGGCACGGCCGGGATGCCGCAGGATCTGCAGAACGCTCCACTGGGCCAGGCGATTGGTGTGCAGGTCCGCGGCCTGCTTCAGTTGCAGCAGGTATGGAAACAGGTCCGGCGAGGCCGTGAGGAAACCAAGCCGCAGCCCTGGAGCTACCGTCTTGGAGAACGAGCCCTGATAGATCCACGAGCCGCCTGCGTCGGCGCAAACCGGACGCCGGTCACAGGGGGCAGAGACCAGGTCGCGATAGGGATCGTCCTCGAACAGGATCACCTGATGGGCCGCGCAGGCCCCGGCCAGCGCCCCGCGCTCCGCCGCCGTCCAGCAGCCGCCGGTGGGGTTCTGAAAGGTGGGGGTGACATAGGCCATGACGGGCGGATCACCGGACCATCCCGCCACGGGATCGGTGCGGTCCAGGAGCCGGAAGTCTGCCCCGAAGAAGCGGAACACCTGCAGCGCCGCCAGATAGGCGGGCTGCTCCACCGCCAGACCGGACCCGCGATCGATGGCCAGCTTGGCGGCCAGATCGATCCCCTGCTGCGAGCCGGACAGGATCAACACCCGGTCGGCGTCGGTGTCGATACCCAGGGCCTGAAGCTCACCGGCCAGGTGGGCGCGCAGGTCCGCCTCCCCCTCGCTGGGGCCGTACTGCAGCAAGTCCCGCGGCGGCACGGGAATCTCGAGGTCGGAAAAGCTGTCGGCATCCGGCAGGCCGCCGGCGAACGAGATCATGTCCGGCTGCTGGGACGCCGCCAGCATCGCGCGCACGGGGGAGCCGCGGAGATCCGCAATACGTTCCGAAAGTCGGGCCACGGTGCCGCCTTACGTGTCAATGAGGTTGACCTGTCGACAGGCTAGGGCCGGCCGGACTATTCTGTCAACATGGTTGACCTAACTGACCTTCCTCCGTCCCGTCAGGCCGAACTGCGTGAAGCGATCGAGCTGTTCTATTTCGCGTATCGGAGTTTCACGGAACCGCCGGACCGCATTCTGGAACGCCGAGGTCTGGGGCGGACCCACCATCGCATCCTCTATTTCATTCATCGCCAGCCGGACATCTCCGTCCAGGGCCTGCTGAAGCTGCTGGCCGTGACCAAACAGGCGCTGAACGCGCCCCTGCGCCAGTTGATCGAGATGAACCTTGTGGCAGCCGAGACCGCGCCGGAGGATCGCCGGTTCAAGCGGCTGCGGCTCACACCGGAAGGACAGACGCTCGAGCAGGAGCTGACCGGTGTACAGATGCGGCTGTTGCAGGACGCCTTTGCCGGGGCCGGGGCGACGGATTCTGCGGGCTGGCGGCGGATCCAGGCCCTGGTCGCCGGAAGGTCCCCGGCCGCCCCCGTGGACTGATATCGCCGCCGCCTATTCCGCTCCTGAAGACAGGGCGTTCTGGGCCAGTCCGAGGAGGAGCGGCAGGGCAATTTCCCGGGCGCGGCTCTCGGACTTGTCCAGCAGCGCCCCCAGGGTCGGGCCGAACAGCCCCACACCCAGGGCCACGGAAATGCAGATCAGGATGAAGTCCTCGAGCATCTCCGGCGTCACGCCGTTCGCTGTCTCGTCCCGGGCGCTGACCACCTCGCGGACCGCTTCCCGCACCACCGTCAGGCGGCGTGCCTCGCCGGTCATTTCCAGCCAGGCGGCCAGACGGGCCACGCCCCGGGTCTCGAAGGCGTCGAACAGGGCGAGCGTTCCCGCGCCTGCCAACTCGCCCAGGTCGGTGGTGGCTGCGGAAATGGCGAGCACCCGGGTCACCAGCTGTTCGATCATGCGGGTCATCAGCGCCGTCTGCAGCCCGCCGATGGATCCGAAGTGATGGAGGACGGTGGCATTCACCACACCGGCCTTGCCGGCCACCTCCACCAGCTTGAGGTTCTGCGGGCCGTCCTCGATCAGGATCCGCTCCGCCGCCATGAGGATGTTCTCACGGGCCGCCTCAGGAGAACGACGACGTCGCGGCAAGTCGACCCCCGCTATTGACATTTTTGTCAGCTTAGTGCATCCCTGTCCCGCTCCCCTCTCGAGGGAACGCCCGTTATTAATC
This sequence comes from uncultured Caulobacterales bacterium, assembly GCA_903874895.1. Lineage (GTDB taxonomy): Bacteria > Pseudomonadota > Alphaproteobacteria > Caulobacterales > Caulobacteraceae > CAIMFV01. Next base: position 3,346 of record CAIQUG010000127.1, read on the forward strand.
GCAGATACAGGGACGAGACAATGCACAGTCCGGCATCTCACCAGGTCATTCCCCGCAACGTCCATTTCGACACGACGGGCGGTCACGGCAATGCGTGGATGGGCGGCGATCCGGTGGCAACGGCGGTTTTCAACGCCCTGTCCCTGACCTTTCCCGATGGAGAGCGGCTGTTCATGGATGCGGTGCGCCACTACCGGCCCCGGCTGACGGGCCAACTGGCGGAGGAGGCCCGCGCCTTCATTGCCCAGGAAGCGATCCATACCCGGGAGCATGTGGGCCTGAATGCGGGACTGGACCGCGCCCGCTACCCCGTGGAGGCCATCGAGCAGGAACTGCGCGGGCGGATCGAGTTCCTCGAGACCCGAGGTCCGGTGGCCATGCTCGGCGTCACCATCGCCCTCGAGCATTTCACCGCCATGATGGCCGACCTGTTCCTCGAAGACCCCGGCTTCTGGGCGGGCGTCCCCGACGACATCGTCCGGCTCTGGCAATGGCACGCGATGGAGGAGACCGAGCACAAGGCCGTCGCCTTCGACGTGTTCCGCGAGATCTCCAAGGACTGGTCGCCGCTGCAGCGCTACCGCATCCGTGCTCAGGTCATGATCGTGTCCACGGTTCTGTTCTCCACCAACATTACCCGCTTCGCCGCCCAGTTGCTCATGGCCGACGGCGTTCCGCCGATCCGGGCGCATCTGCAGGTGTTGAACTACCTGTTCGGACGCCCCGGCCTGTTCCGGCGGAGCTGGCGGGCCTACTGGGACTGGTATCGTCCGGGTTTCCACCCTTGGGATCACGACAACAGCGACAAGCTGGACACCTGGCGGACCCAGTTTCCGGCTTCGACGGCGTCCGGCATCGCCGCCGCCGAGTTCGCCGCGACGACGGCCTAGTTCGGGCAGCCGTCCGGCTTGGCCGGCTTGGACAGCATGCCGCCCAGGGCCCCACCGAGGGAGCCGCCCAGCGCGCTGCCGAGCATCGACGCCCCGCTGGGCCGAGGCGCGCAGCGGGCCTGGTCAGCCTTTCCGCTGCGGTCCGCCGTGGGCATGTTCATGCCCGCCATGCCTCCGGTGCGAGACACGAAACGAGCCTTCACGGCCCATTCCTGCACCCACGGCGTATGCGGATCCTGCGGCCGGGGGGGATAGACGACATTCTGTTCGGGGCCGTGGGTCACGAGAGAGATCATCCCGCCCTGGGTCGCCGCCATGACCTCCTTGGGCACCACGCATTTGGTCTGGCTCGGCGGCATGAGATAGCGGTGGTCCACCAGACGCGCGGCCTCCGTCGGGGCGATGAACTCGGTCAGGCCGGATATGAAGGTCTGGGTCTCGCTCGAGGACCAGAACACGATGTCGGACCCGCCATCCGCGTTTCGCGAGGCCCCCATCAGCTGGGCGAAATGTCCGGTGGCACCGGGCAGTCCGTTCCATTCCAGCTGCAGCGCCCCGGACGGCAGCTTGGTCTGCACCATGTTCAGAGCCCCCATCCAGTCCTGGTCGAGGGTGAAGGCGATGTCCGGGGTGTAGTTGCCCGTGACCTTGTGCGGGCCGAGGAGCGACGAGTCGGCGGGAACGCTCTGTCGGCTGCCGCGGTCGTCATTGGGCCAGAAGCCATAGGTCGGCCAGCTTCCGGCGGACGGCGGATTGGCCACCCGCACCGTCTCGCCCGCGAACATGTTGGGCGGCGGCTGACCAGCCGCCAGTTTGGAGAAGTCGAACACCACCGGCTGCTTGGCATGGGCCGTCTCACCACAGCCCCAGAACAGCAGGATACGACCCTTGGGCCGCTCGAAGTCCCTGTGCTCTGGCTCCCGCTCATGGGACTGGGGCTGGGACGGAGCCACAGGCTTGGGGGAGCGCAGGGCCAGCGCCTTGCCCATGTTCATCACCGGCGGGATGGCGTGGGAGGCCTGGGGTGGACCGGCGGGCGGCAGGCTCGATCCCAGGTCGAGAGTGAGCTGCTTCTGCACGCCGCCCATGCCGCCACCCATGGCCATCTTCATCATGTCGCCGCTGGAGGGCGGCTTGCCCCCCATGCTGAACCCGTTCTGCGTGGCGGCGCTGAGCCAGTAGACAGTCTTGGGCGGGATGACCTGCTGCACCTCTGCGGCGGATGCATGAGACGCCTTGTGCTTCGGCGGCTCCGCCATCGCAGCCGCAGCCACGCCCAGCACGCCCGTCAGGGCCATTCCGAGGAGTCGATGGATCGTCTACGACATGTCCGCCCCCGCATTCGCGTTTCTGGCGAAAGGTTAACGGCGGGACGCAGGATCAGCAACATTCATTGACAGGTGAGCGGCCCAAACTGACCAGGCGAGGCCGAGCTAAGAATTCAGGCTCGCGCAACGCCCGGTCCGTGCCGTAAACTAGAGTCCGGACCAGGAGTGAGCGTTGAGATGACCGGCCTTGTGATGACCCTGCTGGCGGTGGCCTGGCTGGCCACCGGAAAAGGGGGGCACGGACCGGGTCCGGTCCAGGCCCCGTCTCCGCCCCTGCCTCAGGTCCAGGCGGATTACGTGGCCCTGGGCAGTTCCTTTGCCGCGGGGCCCGATGTGGGCCGTGCCGATCCCCAGGGCCCGCCGATCTGCTTCCGCTCCGCCGACAATTATCCGCACAAGCTGGCGGCCCGGCGACACCTGACTCTCGAGGACCGGTCCTGCAGCGGGGCGCGCACCGCTGACATCACCCACCATCGCCAGTTCGGCCTCCCCCCGCAGATCGACGCGGTGGGGCCCGGTGTCCGTCTGATCACTCTGACCATTGGCGGAAATGATGTGTCCTACCTGGGCGATCTGAGTGCCATGTCCTGTCGGAATCAGGGCGGGGCCTGCACCCCCTCCCCGGAGGAGACCCTGGACGCCCGGTTTGCCGCCCTCCGCACGTCCTACACCGATCTTCTGGAGCAGCTCCGGACCCGCGCCCCGGGTGCGCAGATCGTGGTGGTGGACTACCTGACCGTCGTGCCCGAGGCCGGAACCTGTCCCGAACGTTCCCCCCTGACGGAGGCGGACATGGGCCGGGCCCGGGCTCGGGCGGAACGGCTGAACCGGATGACGGCCGAGGTTGCCGCCGCAGCGGGTGCGACCCTGGTCCATGCTTCGACCCTGACCGCGGGACATGACGTCTGCGCCGCGCACCCCTGGGTCAATGGCTGGCGGGACCCCGGCCCCGGCGGCCGTCCGCTGGCCACCTATCATCCCCGCATCGAGGCGATGGAGGCCATTGCCGCGGAGATCGACCGGGCGCTCCCCCGCGGCCTGACCCGCTGACGCTGGTCCCGTCGGCTCAGCGCACGGGAACGGTGTAGTTCAGGCCCAGCCGCCCGCCGTCGGCATAGACGGTCTCGCCGGTCACGTAGGAGGCGTCGTCCGACGCAAGGAAGACCGCAATGGCGGCAATCTCCTCGGGCTCCCCCGCCCGGCCCAGGGGGGTGCGGGACAGGATGCCGTTCAGGGCGTCCGGGTTGCTCATCACCGCATTGCGGGCGAGGTCGGTCATGATGGTGCCGGGCCCGATGCCGCAGACGCGGATATTGTGCGGTGCCAGCGCGATGGCGGCGTTCTTCGTCAGCTGGTTCAGCCCGCCCTTGGACAGGTTGTAGGCGATCAGGTGCGGGATGTTCATCACCGCATTGACCGAGGACATGTTGAGGATCACGCCGGGACGGTTCGCGGCGATCAGGCGGCGGGCCACGGCCTGGGTGGCAAAGAAGGCCGCCTTGAGGTTCACGTCCATGACCTGATCGTACAGCACCTCGGTGGCGGTGAGGATGTCCGCCTGCAGGGCGATGCCGGCATTGTTGAGCAGGATGTCGACCCCGCCGAGCCCGGCATCACACCGGTCAAGCACGGCTTCGAAGTCATCCCGCCGGGTCACGTCGCAGGCTTCGAACCGGGCGTCGAACCCGTCGGCGACGAGGGCGGCTGCGGCGGCGGGGCCCTTGTCCCCGGCCAGGTCCGCCAGGACGACCCGGGCACCCTCCTGCGCGAACCGCCGGGCGCAGGCCAGTCCGATCCCCTGCGCGCCCCCCGTGACCAGCGCCACCCGCCCGATCAGTCGCCCTGCACCCATGCCCTGTCCTCCCGCCGCAGTCTTCGACGTGAACCCTATCGAGCCAGCCGGCGGACGGCCAGCCTTGGCACCGGATCGGTCCACGGCCATAGTCGGGAAAACACGACCCAGCCGGGGGAACGACCACCATGCGCCATCCTGTCATCGGCCTCATGGCCGCACTGTTCGTCGGCGGCTGGATGACCGGCGCGCTGGGCTCCCCTGCCCCGCAGACATCTCCCCTCTACGCCACGCCTCCGGCCGGATGGAACAACACCGGTCGCGCCGAGATCAGCGAAGGCTGGCCGCCGGACAACCACCGCATGCTGCGCAATGTCACGGCACCCACCCTCACCGCCTATCTGCCGGACCCGGCCAGGGCGACCGGCGTCGGCGTCCTGGTCATGCCCGGCGGCGGCTTTGCAGCCCTGTCCATCGATCAGGAAGGCACAGAGGTCGCTCAGTGGCTGGCGGACCGCGGGATTGCGGCCTTTGTCCTGAAATACCGGGTCGAGGCCACGGACCCGGACCGGACGGCCTTCTTCACGGCCTTCATGAGGAAGCTCGCCGGCGGCGTGGACCCCAAGGCCCCGATCCCCGGCGAGGCGGACGCCACGACAGACGGCCGGGCCGCCCTGGCGCGGATCCAGACGGACGCGGCCCGCTACGGCCTCGATCGGAACCGCATCGGTGTGCTCGGCTTCTCGGCAGGCGGGTTCATGGCCCTGGCGCTGGGGGTGGACCCGGCCCTGCATCCGGCCTTTGTCGGTGACCTCTATGCCCCGGTGCGTCCGGGGGTGGTCGTGCCTGCCAATGCGCCACCGTTGTTCTCCGCCGTGGCCGCCGACGACCCCCTGTTCGGCAAGGTCACCACGGCCAGCTTCGACGCCTGGCGCGCCGCCAGGGCCCCGGCGGAGCTGCATGTCTATGCCCGGGGCGGGCACGGCTTCGGCACCCGCAGGCAGGGCACGACGAGCGACGGCTGGCTGGACGACTTCTACCGCTGGCTGGGCAGCATCGGCATGACCGGGAAGCTCGCCGCCACCGCCCCGCGTCCCTGATCAGGGCTTGAGCCGCTGGGCCGTTACCTTCGCCCCGCCGGAAAGGGCGAGGTCCGCGGAGGACGCCCCCACCGCCACCGTGTAGGTGCCGGCGGCCACCGACCAGCCGTGACGGGCCACGTCATAGTCGGCCAGCAGGCGTCGGTCGGCGGTGAGGGTCACATGTCGCGTCTCCCCCGGCCTCAGCGCCACCTTCTGGAACCCGACCAGGCGCAGCAGGGGCCCGCCGGGGCGGGAGGTCAGATAGGCCTGGGGCGTGTCCATCCCCTCCCGCGCGCCGGTATTGGTGACGTCGAAGCTGACGGTCACGCTCGTCCCGCCCTGAACCGTCAGACCGGCATAGGCGAAACGGCTGTAGCCCAGCCCGTATCCGAAGGGGAACAGGGGGACCAGGTGCTGGCGGGCGAACCATCGGTAGCCGACGTCCGAGCCCTCTGCATGGGGTGCGTCGACGGCGCTGTGCTCCGGCAGGTCGGCCCCCGGAATGGCCGGACGGGGCAGCTGCGCCAGGCTGGCGGGGAAGGTGATCGGCAGACGGCCGGAGGGGTTCACCTTGCCCCAGATCACGTCGGCAATCACCTCGGCG
>CAIQUG010000128.1 GCA_903874895.1 uncultured Caulobacterales bacterium
CAGGCCGATCAGGGAGGAGATCACCGCCCAGCGGGTGATGGTCTCTCCCAGAAGCACGGCGGCCAGATAGAGGGTGATCAGGGGGGCGATGAAGGACAGGGCGATGCCCTCTGCCAGGGGTACCCGGGTCACGCCCCAGAAAAAGGCCACCACCAGCAGGGCGGCGTTCACCCCCCGCATGACGTGCAGCCGCAGGACCGCCCGAGGTGGATGTCGCGGGCGGCGGAACGCGAACAGGGTCCCGGTCATGAGGGTTCCGGCCAGGGACCGCCACAGGGCCGCATTGTAGGCGCCGATGCTGATCGACAGGCCCTTCATCAGGGCGTCCATCACCGAATAGAGGCCGATCCCCACCACAGCCATGGCGAAGGCGAGGGAGGCGGTGTTGCGGCCGGGACGGGTCATGGGCGCTCTATAGCGGATCCGCACGCGGGCGCCATGTGACGTCTAGGCCCCCCGGCAGCCATCGCCGTCCCGGGCCGGGGTGATCACGTCGGAGCGGGGCGTCCCCTGGGCAAAGCCGTCGATGTCCGCCAGCATCTCGGACCAGGCGCGCTCGAAGCCCGGTGTCCAGTCCGGGCCGAGAACGTCCTGCAGCCCCTCGCCGACATTGGCGAAGAAGGTCGCAAAGGCCTCCCGGGGGACATCGTAGCCCTCATGGGTGATCATTTCGGTGCTGATCATGTGGTCCGAATAGCGCCGCTCGCCGATGAAATCGAGGATGGCCTCGAACACCCTGGCCAGCATCTCGCCCCGGATGGCACCGTTGTCGTCCCGCCAGAACAGGGGCTTCAGCTCCGGATGCGCGTGGAACAACCGCTCATAGATGGCCGCCGTCGGGTCGATCCCCCGCGCCGCCACGGCCTCGAGACTGGCTTCGATCTCGGTGGCATAGCTGTGGACAGTTGCGGTCATGGTCGGGGACCTCTCGCAGGAGTGACAACGCCGTTCCCGGCATTCCGATAGGATGCGATCATCATTGTTAGCATTCTATTAACCATTTTCCGGGGGTCCTGGCGGACTCCGGATGACGCAGCGAAAGCCGATGTGGCTGGTGGCCGTATCTTCCATCTGCGGCTGCCGGGCGGCGGGGCGATAGCGGTCGCAATAGCTTTCGTGGCAAAGGTGCGAGCCTCCCTTGACCACCCGGCGGGGCAGGGTGATTTCCGGCAGATCCGGATCCCGGCTGGCGGCTGCGGGGTCACTGCCGCAGCAGGCGGGGGCGTCGTGGGAGCCGGTCCAATAGTCCTGCGTCCATTCCCAGACATTGCCGATCAGGTCGTGCAGGCCGAAGTCATTGGCAGGGAAGACCCCCACCGGAGAGGTGCCCCGATGGCCATGCTCCGCCGTCGGGGCCTGTGGATAACTTCCGGTCCAGTGATTGGCCATGATCCTGCCGCCCGGCCGTCGCGCCTCCCCCCAGGCATAGGTCGCCCCGTCCCGTCCGCCGCGGGCGGCGTACTCGAACTCCGCCTCCGTCGGCAGGTCCTTGCCCGCCCATCGGGCATAGGCGAGCGCGTCGGCATGGGCCACCTGCACCACCGGATGGTCCAGCCGCCCGCGATAGACCGAGGAATCGCCCTGCGGCTTTCGCCAGTCGGCTCCGGGGACATAGCGCCACCAGTCGGACCAGTGCATCGGTCGCTGAGCGCCCCGGCGGACCGCGAAGACCAGACCGCCGGGCTTGAGGCGCGCGGGTGCCACGCCAGGATAGAGGGCCGGATCGGGGATGCGCTCTGCCACGGTCACATAGCCGGTCTCCCGCACGAAGGCGGCAAAGGCGCGGTTGGTCACGGGCATGCGGTCCATGCGAAACGGCGCGACCTCCTGCCAGCGGACCGGGGCCTCCTCGGGGTAGTGGCGGTCCGATCCCATGCGGAACCGTCCGCCGGGAAGCGCCACCATGTCGTCGGGGGATGCGTCCACCTCGGCCCTGCCTCAGTCCTGCAGATGTTCGATGACACCGCGGAGCTGCTTGAATACCGGCGGGATGTCCGCATGGCGATAGGGGGCGAAGTCGCTGCGGGCCCGGGCGAGGCGGGCCTTCAGGTCCGCCGCGACCTCGGGATGGGCGGCGGCGACGTTGTAGCTTTCGGCGCTGTCGACCGCCATGTCGAACACCTCGGTGTAGCCCAGCTTGTCCAGGGGGAAGCGCATTCCCCGATAATAGGCAGCGGACACATATTTCCAGCGCTGGGTCCGCACGCCGACAGGCACCTCGTTGTCGAACAGGATCAGCGCCTCGTGGGGCGAGGGGGCTCCGTGCATCAGGACGGCGGAGATGTCTCTTCCGTCGAGCTCCACCCCGGCGGGCAAGGGACGACCGGACAGGGCGCACAGGGTCGGCAGAAGGTCGATCCCCATGGCGATGGAGGAGACCTTCTGCCCCGGGGGCAGGACGCCGGGCTGGCGGGCGATGAACGGCACCCGGTAGCCGCCGTCGAAGGCTGCGCCGCCCTTGCGATCCCGCAGGCCGCCGGTGGAGCCTTCGAACCACGGGCCGTTGTCGGAGGTGAAGATCACCAGGGTATCCCTGTCCAGATCGAGAGCCTTCAGGTGGGCCAGAAGCCGCCCGACGATCCCGTCGATCTCGGTCACGGTGGCGCCATAGGGCCCCGCGGGCCCGTCCGTGACCGCCCCCGCTGCGGGGTGTGACGGCAGGTGCGGGGCGCTCAGGGCCAGTTCGACAAAGAACGGTCGATGCCGGTTGGCGCTGATGAAGGCCTCCGCGTGGGCGTAGAACTGCTGCTGCAGGGTGGGATAATCCACCGGCGACGACGTGACCTCGGCGACCCCGGCGTGAGCCTCGAACAGGGCCAGGGGAGCCATGTCGTGGCTGTAGGGAATGCCGAAGAAGGTGTCGAAGCCGTGCCGGGTGGGCGGCCAGTGGGCTGCCGTGTGCCCCAGGTGCCACTTGCCGAACAGGCCGGAGGCATAGGTCGGGCCCAGCGCCTTGGGAATGGTGACTTCCGACAGGGGCAGGCCCCGGTCATCCGCCTGCATGATCACCTCGTAGCCCAGCCCGGTGCGGACCGGATATCGACCGGTCAGCAGCCCGGCCCGGGAGGGGGTGCACAGGTTGGCCGGGGCGTAGTAGTCGGTGAGGGTCACCCCCTCCCGCGCCAGTCTGGCCAGGTTCGGTGTGGCGATGGGGCCCCGGCCGTCCAGGCTGACATCCCCGTAACCCAGGTCATCGCACAGGATCACGACGAAGTTCGGCGGCCGGTGGGGTGACATTGCCATGGCCGGAGGTGTCACTGCCGGGGCCGCCAGCAGTGCGGAAGCGCCGAGCAGCAGTTTGCGACGGTCCATGGGACAGGTCCTTCCCTGATGTCCCGGTGACGTGCAGCCTGCATCGGGTTGGCGGCATGATCGCGCGGCGTCGGGAACATCGTCAACCGTGCGGGATGCACCTCGGCAGGTTTTGCTTTCCGCGGCGCGACCGGGTCTCTAGGCTGGCGGAAAACCTGATGCACCGGAGGATATGCCCGCATGACACCCAGCTTCCAGAATCTGTTTTCCGTCAGGGACAAGGTCGTCCTGATCACCGGCGGCTCCCGCGGGATCGGCGAGATGCTGGCCGCCGGCTTCCTGGCCAATGGCGCCAAGGTCTATATCTCGTCCCGCAAGGCGGCGGCCTGCGACCAGACGGCGAAGCGGCTGATGGAAACCTATGGCGGTGAAGTTGTCGCCCTGCCGGCGGACCTGTCCACGGTGGAGGGCTGCACCTCCCTGGCGGCGCAGCTGTCGGCCCTGGAGACCCGGCTTGACGTGCTGATCAACAATGCCGGAGCCGCCTGGGGCGCACCGCTGGAGGACTTCCCGGAGGCCGGCTGGGACAAGGTGATGGACACCAACGTCAAGGGCGTCTTCTTCCTGACCCAGAAGGTGCTGCCCCTGCTGCGGGCCGCAGCAGGCAAGGACCATCCGGCGCGGGTGATCAACATCGGCTCCATCGACGGGCTGAAGTCCGCCGCTTTCTCCACCTTCTCCTACGGGGCGTCCAAGGCCGCGGTGCATCACCTGACCCGCTTCCTCGCCTCGCATCTGACGGGAGAGCATATCCTGTGCAACGCCATCGCGCCGGGCCCGTTCCCGACCTGGATGCTGTCCACCGGCGTCGGCTTCGGCGGGGCCACCGAGGACGTGGACTGGGACCTGGTCGGCAAGCGCAATCCCAGTGGACGGGTCGGCACGCCGGAGGACATTGCCGGTCTGGCCCTGTTCCTCAGCTCCCGCGCCGGGGAGTTCGTGGTGGGCCAGGTGATCGCCTGCGACGGCGGCGTCGTCGGCACGAGCTGACGGGTCGGCCGGTCCGTCCGTCCTATTTCGGCGCGTAGAGGGGCTTGCCGTCAGGGCCGGTCACGTCGCCGGCCCAGGTCCGACGGACGAGTGCCTTCACGCCCGCGGGCAGGGCCACGTCGTCGAGCTGGGCAGCGGTAGAGTCGCCCGCGCGGAAAGCCCAGTCGAAGAACTTCAGGACTGCCGCGCCCGTGGCGGCCGTCGCCGCACGCTTCGGGACCAGCACATAGCTGGGCACGGTGATCGGCCAGGCGGGGCCCGGAGCATCGATCAGCGAGACGGCCAGACCCGGCGCGCGGGCAAAATCCGCCGAGCCGGCGGCGCGGGAGAAGCTCCGCAGATCCGGTGCCACGAAGGCCCCGCTGGCAGACGGCAGTTGCGCGGCTGTCAGATGACTCTCGCGGGCAAAGGCCGAGGTCACATAGCCGATGGCCCCGGGTGTGTTGCTGACCAGCGCCGTGACCCCCGCATTGCCGATGCCCGCAGCCCCCTTGGGCCAGGCCACGTCGAGACCGCTGCCGATCCGGGCTTTCCAGTCAGGGCTCTTCGACGCGAGATAGGTGGTGAAGGCGAGGGTGGTGCCCGCCCCGTCCGACCGGTGCACCACCTGGATCGGGGCATGGGGAAGGGCCACGTGGGGGTTGAGGGCGATCAGCCGGGGATCATCCCAGTAGCTGATCCGGCCCAGATAGATGTCGGCCAGGACCGGGCCGTTCAGCTTCAGCTCTCCCGGCATCAGCCCCAGGAGATTGACCACCGGCACTACGCCGCTGACGATCACGGGAAACTGGACGAGACCGGCCCGCTCCAGCTCCGGCACGGTCAGGGGCGCGTCGGAGGCCCCGAAATCCACGGTCCCCGCCTTGATCTGCTTCAGGCCGCCGCGGGAGCCGATGGCCATGTAGCGGACCCCGCCTCCCCCCTGGGCCGCGTATTGCTCGGCCCATTTGCGATAGAGGGGATCCGGCCCGGTGGCACCCACGCCGGCAATGTCCGTGGCGCCGGCCGCGCTCCAGACCGAGAGGACAAGGGCCGCCGCCACGCCGAATGCCGCCTTGATCATGGCCCGTCCCTCAGGTGATGATTGAAGGCATCTCTAGCATTTCCCGGGACGGACGGCGACGGCCCGGTTATGTTCGCAAAAAGCCTGCAGGAAACGCACCATGACGGATCAGCTGATCGAAACCTTCGAGGATGGCGTCGCCACCTTGACCCTCAACCGCCCGGAGGCGCGCAACGCCCTGACCGGCGAGCTTCTGGACGCGCTGACGAAGGCGGGACCGCGGCTGGCGCTGGACCCGGCGGTGCGGGTGGTAGTGCTGACCGGGGCCGGCGGGGCCTTCTGTGCCGGCGGCGACGTGAAGGGGTTCGTGGCGCGGGGTGAGCCGGGCGTCGCTGCGCCCACCTTTGACGAGCGGGTCAACAGCCTGCGGGCCGGGATGGAATTCAGCCGCTGGCTGCACGAGATGCCCAAGCCCACCCTGGCCGTCATTCCCGGTGCCGCCGCGGGGGCGGGCCTGTCCATGGCGCTGGCCTGCGACCTGCGGATTGCCTCGGCCGAGGCCAAGCTGACCACCGCGTTCTCGAAGATCGGCGCCTCCGGTGACTACGGCGGCAGCTATTTCCTGACCCATCTGGTGGGCCCGGCCAAGGCGCGGGAGCTCTACTTCACCGCCGACGTGATCAGCGGGGCCGAGGCGGCGACTCTGGGCATCGTCACCCGAGCGGTGCCGGCAGCCGACCTCGCGGCGGAAGCGGCCAAGCTGGCCCGTCGGCTGGCAGACCTGCCGACGGTGGCCATCGGCTACATGAAGAAGAACCTGACGCTGGCGGAACACGCCTCCCTCAGCACGGTGATGGATGCCGAGGCCATCCACATGGTCCGCACCATGGCCACCGAGGATCACAAGGCCGCATCCCTGGCCTTTGTGGAAAAACGTCCCCCGGTCTTCCGCGGTCGCTGAGCCGCCGCCGACCCGAGCCCCCTTCGACAGACACAGGTTTCCCATGAGCTTCGACACGCCCCTGGCCCTCAGCGGTCCCCTGCGCCAGCCCCGCCAGATGCTGGCGGACCAGGAATACGGCGGCCACGCCTCGATCCATGACGATGCCATGGCGGAGAAGCTGGGCTTCCGCGCCGGGCCGATCGAGGGGCCCACCCATTTCAGCCTGTTTCCGCCGCTGCTGCAGAAGCTCTGGGGCCAGGCCTGGTACGAGCGGGGCTGCTTCTCCGCCCACTACATGAACATGGTGGTGGAAGGGGAATCCGTCCGCGCCTTCGTCGAACTGCCCGCAGAGGGGGCGACCCGGACACGCGCCTGGGCGGAGAAGGCCGACGGCACACCGGTGCTGGAAGCCAGCGCCAGCCTCGGCCCGGATCACGGCCAGACCCTGCTGGAGGGCCGCCTGGCTGCCCTGCGTCCCCACGGCCCCCTGCGGATCCTCGAGGATCTGGAGGTCGGCATGCCCGGCCGGGTGGACGAGCGGGTGCGCATGGATCCCGACCAGAACATGGGCAAGCTCTATCCCTTCAGCCTGAACGACAAGTTGGCGCGGATCACCGAGACGTCGCCCTGGTATTCGGACGCGGCCGCCAGCCCCTGGGGCAGGGCGATCATCCCGCTGGAGATGGTCAGCGTGCTGGCCGAATATTCCAGCACCCAGGCGGGCTTCCCGGTGAAGGGGCCCGCCGTCGGTCTGTTCGCCGATCAGGAAATCCGCATGATCGACGGACCGCTTTTCGTGGGCGAGGACTATCTGATCCGCCGGGAGATCGCTGCCCTGTCCGATAGTCGGCGCACGGAAAGCTATTGGGTCCGGACACGGATCTTCGATGCGACGGGTACGGTGCAGAAGGCCGAAATGCTGCTGAACCACGCCTCGCTGAAGGACAGCTACGCCGGGTACCAGACCGCCTGACGGGGCGGCGTATCAGTCCCGGCGCCGGAGCTCTGCCAGGACCTCGTCGGTATGCTCGCCGATGGTCGGCGGCTCGCGACGGATGGTGGCGGGGGTCCGGGCAAAGCGGAGCCCGGGCTTCATCGCCACATAGGGACCCTCCGACGGCAGCTCGCGGGTCTCGAACAGGGTCTGACTGAGCTGGGGATCGTCGAAGATCTCCAACGGGGCATTGGCCTTCATGGCCGGGACGGAGTGGGTGCGGCAGAGCGCCATCCACTCGTCGCAGGTGTGGGCGAGGGCCGCCTCCTGCATCATGGCATAGTATTCCGCCACCTTCTCCCGGCCGGAGGTCTTGGAGGTGAAGCGCTCCAGCTCGTAGGCCCCGGGCATCCCCCCCAGCTCCATGAACTTGGCGGACTGCTGAGCATTGGCGGGCATCACCGTCAGCCAGCCGTCCCGGGTCCGGAACGGACGGCGGTGCGGGGTGACGGTGGTGGTGTGGCCAAAGCCCGAGGTGGGCGGCACGAAGGTGTGACCGTACAGATGCTCGGCCATCAGGAAGCCGGTGAAGGTTTCCAGCATGGGCACGGCCACATACTGGCCCTCGCCGGTCTGTTCCTTGTGCCGCAAGGCGGCCAGCGTCGCGATCACTGCGAACAGCCCGCAGGTCTTGTCCGCCAGCAGGGAGGGCAGGGGCCGGAACGGGGCCTCCTCGTTGACCAGCTGCTCGAGCCCGCAGGCCCCCGCCGCGGACTGGATCAGGTCGTCGAAGGCCTGCAGTCCGGCATAGGGGCCCGCATCGTCATAGCCCATGGCCTCCACATAGACGATGTCGGGCTTGATGGCCGCCACGTCGGCATAGGCAAAGCCCAGCCGCGCAATCGAGGACGGGCGCATGTTGTGGATGAACACGTCGCCGGTGGCGATCAGCGCTCGCAGCGCCTCCGCCCCCTCCGGCGATTTCAGGTCCAGCATGACCGAGCGCTTGTTGCGATTGAAGGCCACATAGGTGGGGCCCATGGTCGCCTTGGACTTCGGGGCCTTGCCGCTGTGCCGCTGACGGTCGCCGGCCTCCTCCTCCACCTTGATCACGTCGGCGCCCAGGTCGCCGAGAGTCTGGGTGGCATAGGGGCCGAGCACGAACTGGGTCAGGTCGATGACCCGGACGCCGCGGAGGGGGCCGGCGGCGGGCGGCGGGGCGGCTGTGTCGGCGGGCATGAGGTCGGCTCTTCTTTGTTGGCAGGCGTTTGCAGGCCTACCCTAGTCGCACCGCCTGCGCCGCCTCAAGCGAAAGCTCGGCGGTCGGGTGTCACCGGTGCTGGGCCATGAACGCAGCGGCGGCCCCCAGCAGGCCGGGCTGGGGATGGGTGATCAGCTTCACGGGCATGTCCACCATCAGCGATTCGAACCGGCCCTTGGCGCAGAACCGCTGGGCAAAGCCCGAACGGGGCAGGTGGTCGGCGATCCGCAGGCCCACGCCACCGGCCAGCACCACGGCCCGGGCCCCCTGGGCCAGCGCGATGTCGCCGACGATGGCCCCGAGGCTGAGGCAGAAGCGGTCCAGCGCGGCCACGGCGAGGCTGTCCTCCCCGGCGAGCGCCAGACGCCAGAGGCCGGCGTCATCCAGGGCGACCACGCTCCGCCCCTCAAGTGCTGCCAGGGCATGATAGATTGCCGACAGGCCGGGCCCGGCCACCACCCGCTCCACCGACACCCGGCGCAGGGACTGGCGGAGATGGGCGAGGATCGCATCCTCGATGGCGTCCAGCGGCGCAAAGTCGATGTGTCCGCCCTCGGTCTCCGTCACATGAGCGCCGTCGGGGCTGCGCAGCACATGGGCGACGCCGAGCCCGGTACCGGGGCCGACGATGCTGATCACACCGAGGTCGGGCAGGGCTCGGTCCGGACCGGTCACATGGCGATAGTCGGCCTCTCCCAGCTGGCTCAGGGCATGGCCCACGGCGCCGAAGTCGTTGACCAGGGCATAGCGGTCCACCTTCAGCTTTTCCGGGATCAGGGCCGGGCGGATGATCCAGGGGTTGTTGGTCATCTTCAGGACGTCGCCGCTGATGGGGCAGGCAATGGCGATGGCGGCGGCCCGGGGCAGGGGGCGAGCCACCGTGGCGGCGAAGTGCTCCCAGGCCGTCTGCAGGCTGGCATGTTCGGCGGCCTTGATCACCAGTTCGTGGGTCAGGCCGATGACCCGGCGGCCGTCGATCCGGGCCAGGGCAAACCGGGCATGGGTTCCGCCGATGTCCACGGCCACGATCTCTTCGTCCAACCCACCCATTGCAGACCCTTTGTTTCCTTCATGCGCCCGGTGCGGCCTGGGCATTGCCCCCATGCCGCCGACACCTGTAGCGTTGCCGCATGAGACGATCCGTATCGTCTTTTGCAAGAGGATACGACCATGACCGAAGCCGCCTCCCATGACGCCGCGTCCATGCGGGCCCTGCTCGAGCGGCAGAAGCGCGCCCACCTGACGGACGGCGCGCCGGACCTTGCCCTGCGGGTCGACCGGCTGAACCGCTGCATCGGCCTGCTGGTCGATTCCCGGGCGGAGATCGAGGACGCCCTGAATACTGATTTCGGCTCCCGCTCCCGGGAGGCCAGCGCCTTCACCGATGTGGCGGCCTCCATCGGACCCTTGAAGCACGCCCGGGACAATCTGGCGAAATGGGCAAGGCCGGAGAAGCGCAGGACCTCCCCGCCGATCCTGGCCCTGTTCGGTGCCCGGGCGGAGGTGCGCTACCAGCCCAAGGGCGTGGTGGGGGTGATCAGCCCGTGGAACTTCCCCATCAACCTGACCTTCGCGCCGCTGGCGGGGATCCTCGCCGCCGGCAACCGGGCGATGATCAAGCCGTCGGAGTACACGCCGGCCACCTCCGCCCTGATGGCCCGCATGTTCGCCAAGGCCTTCAAGGAGGAGGAGATCGCCGTGGTCACTGGTGGGCCGGAGATCGGCCAGGCCTTTGCGGGGCTGGCCTTCGACCACCTGATCTTCACCGGTGCCACGGGCGTCGCGCGCCACGTGATGCGCGCCGCGGCGGAAAACCTGGTGCCGCTCACCCTCGAGCTGGGAGGCAAGAGCCCGGTGATCGTCGGCCGCTCCGCCGACATGGCCGTGGCCACGGCGCGGATCATGAACGGAAAGACCCTGAATGCCGGCCAGATCTGCCTCGCCCCCGACTACGTGCTGACCCCGGAGGAGAGCCTGGAGGGTTTCATCGCCGGTGCGGAAGGGGCGGTGCGGACCATGTTCCCCACCCTGAAGGACAATCCCGACTACACCGCCATCGTCGCCCAGCGGCATTTTGACCGCATCTCTTCCTATGTGGCCGACGCCCGGGCCAAGGGCGCGCGGGTGATCGAGATGAAACCGGAAGGCGAGGACCTCAGCCAGCAGGAGCACCGCAAGATCGCGCCGACCCTGATCATCAATCCCACCGACGACATGAAGGTCATGCAGGAGGAGATCTTCGGGCCGGTGCTGCCGGTGAAGACCTACAAGGCGGTGTCAGAGGCCATCGAATATGTGAACGCCCACGACCGGCCGCTCGGGCTCTACTACTTCGGCTCGGACGCGGCGGAGCGGGAGACGGTGCTGCGGTCCACCACTGCAGGCGGCGTGACGATCAATGACGTGATCTTCCACGTGGCGCAGGAGGACCTGCCCTTCGGCGGGGTCGGGCCTGCGGGCATGGGCAGCTATCACGGCGTCGACGGCTTCCGGGAGTTCAGCCACAAGAAGGCGATCTACAGCCAGATTCCGAAGGACATCGGTCCCCTGGTGCAGATGCGGCCGCCCTATGGTCCGGCCATCGCCAAGTTCCTGGCGGGTCAGATCACGCGCTGAGGGGGCTGAAGGCGGCGAGCAGGGTCTTCAGGCCCGGCTCGTCCACCCGGGCCGCGGCCTCCTGCAGGGACAACCAGAGCTTTTCCCGCTGGAACTGCTCCGGCCAGTCCGGATGCTGGACGGTGACCTGCAGGGGGTAGACCTCGACCTGCACGGCCTGCAGCCTGCCGCTGGGCTTGCGCTTGTCATAGGCGTAGGAGCCCACCGCGTTCATGGAGACATAGCCCTCCACACCGGCCTCCTCGTAGGCTTCCCGGCTGGCGGTCATGTTGGGGGCGAGGCCCTTGATCGGCCAGCCCTTGGCAATGACCCAGCGGCGGGTCTCGCGCGACGTCATCGGCATCACTTCGACCCGATCCCCGTCGCCCACGCGCCACGGCAGGGCTGCGAACTGGGTCTTCCGTTCGGCGGCCTGCGGTGGATCAGCGATGAGCCTGTGGACGTTCAAGGCGAACTCCGGTCGCAAGGATTCGGAAACGCGTCTGTTTCACAGACGCCGCCACAGGTCAAAATAATTCGTTTACGGATAATGTTCCGTAAACCTGAGGTGCACATTGCGCGATTCTTCAGCGTCCGTGGAACACCGGCGGGCGCCTTTCGAGGAAGCTGCGGACGCCCTCCCGGTGGTCTTCCGTGGCGAACAGCCGGTGGATGTGGGTGATGGCCCAGGCCCCCACCTCGTGCGGATCGCCGAAGGTCACCCGGCGCAGGCCATCCTTGAGGGAGGCGAGCGCCAGAGGCGGATTGGCTGCGATCCGGCCGGCCAGGTCCAGGGTCCGGGGCATCAGGTCTGCGTGCGGGGTGACATAGCTGACAAGGCCGATCCGCAGGGCCTCCGCCGCATCGATGGCATCTCCGGTGAACAGGAGCTCCGCCGCCTTGGCGGATCCCACCAGGCCCGGCAGCTTCCAGAAGCCCCCGACGTCGCAGATCAGGCCGCGCTTGACGAACAGCTCGGCGAACACGGCCTTCTCCGAGGCGATGCGGATGTCGGCATAGAGGGCGAGTTCCATCCCCCAGCCCACCGCCGACCCGTTCACCGCCGCGATCACCGGCTTGGGGCAGTCGATCACCGCCATGGCCGCCGGTGTCGCGCGGTAGTCAGCCGGCGGGGGCGCGGGGTCTGCGGCCTTCTCCCCGGTCATCATCTCCTTCACATCCTCGCCGGAGCAGAAGGCGGGGTCGGCCCCGGTCACCACCACGCAGCGGGCCTCCGGATCGAGGGCTGCATGGCGGAAGGCGGATTCCACCTCGTCATAGGCCCGACGGTTCAGGGCGTTGCGACGCTCTGGCCGGTTGAGGGTGATGGTCGCCACCCCGTCCGCCGCGCGGTACAGGACGCACTGGAAATCCTCGCGGGCAATGGATGGATCTGTCATCGGAGCCTCTCCCTCGCGACGTCTGTGCGTCGCCTGTGCGGCAGGTTGCCGCGGAACGCCGCCGGGCACCACCCCTTGCCGAACCGCCCGTCGCAGGCGGTTCCAGCGACACATCCCCGTGATGTCCACAACAGACCCTCTGGCCTAAATCCGGCGAACGGGGGAGGCTGCGCCGGACACGACGCCCCGGTCCGCGGGGCGCATGGGAAACGCCAGATAGGGAAGCCTGACATGACCAAGCCCGCCTTCATCCGTACCGCCACGCCGAAGTTCAAGGCCAGGTACGACAACTATATCGGCGGTGCCTGGGTCGCCCCGGCGGCCGGCCGCTATTTCGACAACACCTCCCCGGTGAACGGCCAGGTGCTGTGCCAGATCGCCCGGTCCGACGCGGCAGACATCGAGCGCGCCCTCGACGCCGCCCACGCCGCCAAGGACGCCTGGGGCACCACCAGCGCCGCCGAGCGCGCCGTGATCCTGAACAAGATCGCCGACCGGATGGAAGCCAACCTCCAGGCCCTCGCGGAAGCCGAGACCTGGGACAACGGCAAGCCCCTGCGGGAGACCCTCGCCGCCGACCTGCCCCTGGCCATCGATCATTTCCGCTATTTCGCCGGCTGCGTCCGGGCGCAGGAGGGCGGCATCTCCGAGGTCGACCACGACACCGTCGCCTATCACTTCCACGAGCCCCTGGGCGTGGTCGGCCAGATCATCCCGTGGAACTTCCCGCTGCTGATGGCGGTCTGGAAGCTCGCCCCGGCGCTGGCGGCGGGCAATTGCGTGGTGCTGAAGCCCGCGGAGCAGACCCCCGCCTCGATCATGGTGCTGATGGACCTGGTGGGGGACCTCCTGCCCCCCGGCGTGCTGAACATCGTCAACGGCTTCGGTCTCGAGGCGGGCAAGCCGCTGGCCTCCTCGCCTCGGATCGCCAAGATCGCCTTCACCGGCGAGACCACCACGGGTCGGCTGATCATGCAGTATGCCAGCCAGAACCTGATCCCCGTGACCCTGGAACTGGGTGGCAAGTCCCCGAACATCTTCTTCAAGGACGTGATGGCCGAGGACGACGCCTTCTTCGACAAGGCGCTGGAGGGGTTCGCCATGTTCGCCCTGAACCAGGGGGAGGTGTGCACCTGCCCCAGCCGTGCCCTGATCCAGGAGGACATCTACGAGGCCTTCATGGAACGCGCCATCCAGCGGGTGGAGGCGATCAGCCAGGGCGACCCGCTGGACCCCACCACCATGATCGGGGCCCAGGCTTCGTCCGAGCAGATGGAGAAGATCCTCTCCTATCTCGACATCGGTCGGCAGGAGGGCGCTCAGGTGCTCACCGGCGGGGAGCGGGCCAGTCTCGCAGGTGATCTGGCGGGCGGCTACTACGTGAAGCCCACCGTCCTGAAGGGCCACAACAAGATGCGGGTGTTCCAGGAGGAGATCTTCGGACCGGTGGTCTCGGTGACCACCTTCAAGACCGAGGCGGAGGCTCTGGAGATCGCCAACGACACCCTCTACGGCCTGGGGGCCGGGGTCTGGACCCGGGACATCAACCGGGCCTATCGCTTCGGCCGGGGGATCAAGGCCGGTCGCGTCTGGACCAACTGCTACCACGCCTATCCGGCCCATGCGGCGTTCGGCGGCTACAAGCAGTCGGGCATCGGGCGCGAGAACCACAAGATGATGCTCGACCACTACCAGCAGACCAAGAACATGCTGGTCAGCTACAGCCCCAACAAGCTGGGCTTCTTCTGATAGGCTGACGCGACCGCCAGCCGGCGTCGGGCGGTCCGCAGACGGGCCGCCCGTTCGTCAGGGGAGATGAACATGACCGACCCCGATGCCCCCACGACCCGGGTATCCGCCACCCCCGCCGCCGTCGCGCTGCTGCGGGAGATCGTGGCCGACCATGGACCGGTGATGTTCCACCAGTCCGGCGGCTGCTGCGACGGCTCCTCGCCCATGTGCTACCCGGCGGGGGATTTCCTGCTGGGAGACGCCGATGTGAAGCTGGGGGAGATCGATGGCGCGCCCTTCTACATCGGTGGATCGCAGGCGAAGGCCTGGGCCGGGACCGAGCTGATCATCGACGTGGTTCCCGGCCGCGGCGGCATGTTCAGCCTGGATAACGGGCGGGAGAAGCGCTTTCTCACCCGGTCCCGGGTCTGCGCGGTCCCGGGGGCGGATCAGCCCTCGACCTCGAGGGCCTGAGGCCCGCGGCCCTTCAGCCGGGCTGCGGGTATGGTCAGGGTCAGGGCCATGGCGAGGCCGACAATCCCCAGTCCTGCCGCGAACAGCGAATGCATGGCAGACGACAGCACCAGTTGCACCGTGGGGTCCACCGCGGCGTGACCGGCGGAGACCGTGCGGACCGCCGCCAGACCCTCCAGTTCCGCAAGCGTCAGCCCCCGGCCGCCGGGCACCCGGACCGAGGCGAGGCCGGTGGTCAGCAGGGTGCCGAAGATGGCCACGCCCATGGTCGAGCCGATCTGCCGGAAGAACTGGGAACTGGCCGTGACCACGCCGATCTCGTGCGGCTCCACCGTGTTCTGGATGGCTACGTTGTACAGGCTCTGGGTCGGGCCGAGGCCGATGCCCATGACGAACACCCGCCAGCTCACATCCCACAGGGGCGTGCCCGCCCGGGTCTGCAGCAGCAGGAACACGCCCAGCATCAGGATGCAGACGCCGCTGATCAGCACCGGTTTGAACACGCCCGTTCGGGTGACGACCTGGCCAGACACGGTGGAGGCGACGATCAGGCCGAGCATCAGCGGCAGCATGGACAGGCCGCTGGCTGACGGGGAGGCGCCGAGGCCGAGCTGCATGTAGAGGGGCAGGAAAGACACGACCCCCATAAAGGCCACGGACACGATCAGCAGGGCGAAGTTGGCCCGGGTGAAGGTCCGGTTGCGGAACAGGCCCAGCGGCAGGATCGGGTGGCTGGCCCGGGCCTCGACGGCGATGAAGCCCGCGAGACCGAGGACCGACAGGAGCAGCAGGCCGAGGATCCGGGGCGACCCCCACTCATAGTCCCGCCCGCCCCAGCTGAGCGCCAGGAGGAAAGGGATGAAGGTGACCAGGATCAGGACCGCGCCCAGCCAGTCCACCCGGCCCGCCGTGCGGCGGGTCAGGGCCGGCATCTTCACGATGATCATGAACAGGGCCAGCAGCGACAGGGGCAGGTTGATGTAGAAGATCAGCCGCCATCCCTCGACGCTCACCGGCCCCAGCCGGGCGGTGCCGATCTGGGTGAAGAAGCCGCCCAGCAGCGGGCCGAAGATCGAGGCGAGGCCGAACACCGCTCCGAACAGGCCGGCGAAGCGCCCCCGCTCCCGGGGAGGGAAGATGTCGGCGATGATCGAAAAGGCAGAGATCATCAGGGCGCCGCCACCCAGCCCCTGAAGGCCGCGGAAGGCGATCAGCTGGATCATCCCGCCGCTGGAGGCCGGATCGACGCCAAACTGGCCGGACAGGCCGCACAGGGCCGAGCCGAGGGTGAAGATCAGCACCCCGGTCAGCAGCACCGGCTTTCGGCCATAGAGATCCGACAGCTTGCCATAGATCGGCACCATCACCGTCGAGGAGAGCAGATAGGCCGTGGTCACCCAGGCATAGAGGGACAGGCCGTGCAGCTCGGTGGCGATGCGCGGCATGGCCGTGGAGACGATGGTCTGGTCCAGGGCCGACAGCAGGAACACGATCATCAGGCCGGCCAGGGTCACCCGCCGCTCCATGGGGGACAGGACCTCCACCGCGGCCTGGGCCATCGGGCTGTCGGTCCGGGGCGCAGGACGTGCGGCAGGGTGCGGCTGTGCCAAGCGGGGGTCGTTCCTGTTCAGAGGGTCACGGGTCGGACGACGGTGGAGCCGGCGGCCCCGTCAGAACGTCTGGCGCGCCCAGACTGTATCGCACTTGTGCTCGGTCCGGAACGCGGACGCGGCCATCGGGGCAACCCCGCCCCGCGCCGGGACATCCAGCGCCTGGATGTGGGCACTCTGGTACTTC
This sequence comes from uncultured Caulobacterales bacterium, assembly GCA_903874895.1. Lineage (GTDB taxonomy): Bacteria > Pseudomonadota > Alphaproteobacteria > Caulobacterales > Caulobacteraceae > CAIMFV01. Next base: position 16,441 of record CAIQUG010000128.1, read on the forward strand.
GGCCAGGCGGGGCGCCCGTCCCCGTTGGGGTCCCCGGACCGGGCGAAGCTGGCCCAGTAGCCGGTCACGGTGTCCTTCAGGGCCTGCCGGTCCGGCGATCCCAGGTCGATCATGTTGAACACATAGGGCAGTTCGGAGGCGTGGGCCGCGCCCTGCGGCAGGCTCAGCACATATTTGCCGCCGAACCGGCCGACCAGCGGTGGCGAGGTCTGGTCCCGGAACTCGTACATCCAGACCGGCGAACCCTGGGCCGCGATCCGCGCCGAGACGTTGGCACCGTTGCAGGAGAAGGTACTGTCCGTTCCCGCGGCCGCAGCGGCGAGACTGGGCTGCAGGGCGATGTCGGCCCCGTAGGCGGAGAGGGGGTAGGCGCGCCCGGTCAATTCCGCGACGGGGACGCCGGACTCGGCGGACAGGGTCTCGGCCGCCTTGGCATAGGCCTCCGTCGTCAGAAGGAACGATCGGTTGGCCGAGTCCAGCACCGGCGGCTTGGCGGACAGCCGCTGGCCCAGCTCGTTGAGGGCGAGGAACAGCAGGTTCTCATTCTCGTTGGACCCGTTGATGACGGCGACCTTGTTGTTCGCGCCGGCGGCGAAGGTGGCCTTGACCGACCGGGGCAGCACCTTGCCGTCGATGGACGGGACGATGTTCGGGACGGCGCCGTTGAAGGCCTTCATCAGCCGGCCCTGGACAAGGGTGAGGGGCAGGGCCCGCAGGCAGGCTGCCGTCTGCACGCCATCGCGGCAGGCCGCGGGCGCGTCGGGGCCGGCCTCGGCGAGGACATGGTCCAGGGCGTCCCGGCTGCGGGCTTCCAGTTCAGCCTGGGTCATCTGGGCGGACACGCCGTAGGCACCGCTCTCGATGATCGCCTTGTGGAACAGCCCCGCCGATCCGGGTGAGGCGAGGTGGCTCATGACGCTGAATCCGCCTGCGGACTCCCCGAAGATCGTGACGTTCTTCGGGTCTCCACCAAAGGCAGCTATGTTGTCCCGGACCCAGCGCAGGGCGGCCTGCTGGTCCATGATGCCGTAGTCACCCGATGACCCGTCCGCGTCCCGCAGGGCCGGGTGGGCCAGGAAGCCCAGGGCTCCCAGTCGGTAGTTGATCGCCACCACGATCACGCCGCGGCTGACCAGGGGGGTGGGGTCGGAATAGACCGACGCGCTGCCGGTGACGAAGGCTCCCCCGTGGATCCAGACCATCACCGGGAACGGGCCCTTGCCGACGGGCCGGTGGATGTCGAGGCGCAGGCAGTCCTCGCTTTCGGCGGTGGCGCGGAACACCGAGCCCGCCGTCTGGATGCAGGCCAGGCCGGATTTCGGATTGGCGAGGGGGGCGGTCCAGGGAATGGCAGGCTGCGGCGCGCGCCAGCGAAGATCACCCACCGGCGGTGCCGCATAGGGGATGGCGAAGTAGGATTGCATCGTCCCCCGGGACACGGCCTGGACCGGACCGGAGCGGGTCTGGGCCACGTCGGTGCCGGTATCAGCCGCGAGGGCCGCCGATCCCATGGCCAGTGTGCCGAGCGCGCTGATCAGCACCTGTCGTCCCGTCGCCGTCATCATCCCTGCGTCTCCTCGCGTGTCCCGATGGCATAAGACTAGGCCATCGCCGCGGTCTGCGCCATCGGTGTTCTGACGCAGCGGACGCCGCAACGGGCCCGCCGGACCGCATGGATCCGTAAAGGATAGCGCGCTACTTGAATCGTTAGGAAACTATTAACCATTCCGGTGCCGTGCGCAGTGTCCACTCGTCCGTCGGGGCAGGGTTGCCGGAGGGTGTGGACAACCGGATTTCCGCCCCGTGACGCTACGGCACCGGCGGTAAAGACCGGCTCGACCGAGAGTTTCCATGGACCTATGCGCGCCGGTCCTTATTCTGGGTGATCAGCAATCATCCAAAAAAGGACACGGGGAATGAAGACGCGCATTACGGAAATGTTCGGTGTCGAGACGCCGATCGTCATGGGGGGCATGACCGGGGTCGGCTATGGCGAGCTGGTGGCGGCCGTTGCCAATGCCGGAGCCCTGGGGTTCATCACCGCCCACATGTTCCCGTCCGGCGAAGCCCTTCTGGCGGAGATCGAGAAGACCAAGGCCCTCACCTCCAGGCCCTTCGGCGTCAACCTGACCCTGCTGCCCTCGATCAACCCGATTCCCTATGACGATTATCGGGAGGCGATCATCGCGTCCGGGATCAAGATCGTCGAGACGGCCGGACGCGCGCCGGTGGACCATCTGCCCCGGTTCAAGGAGGCGGGCGTGAAGGTGATCCACAAGTGCACGTCCGTCCGGCACTCCGTCTCCGCCGTCCGTCACGGGGTGGACGTGATCAGCATCGACGGCTTCGAATGCGCCGGGCATCCCGGCGAGGACGACATCGGCCTCGTGGTGCTGCTGCCGGCGACGGTGGACGCGGTGGACGTGCCTGTGATCGCGTCCGGCGGCATGGCGGACGGGCGCAGTCTGGTGGCGGCGCTGGCGCTGGGTGCGGAGGGCGTGAACATGGGCACGCGCTTCTGCGCCACACAGGAAGCCCAGATCCATCCGGCCGTGAAGCAGCAGATCGTGGACTTCACCGAGCGCGACACGGTGCTGGTGGGCCGCTCCCTGAAGAACACCGCCCGGGTGGCCCGCAATGCCATCTCGGAAAAGGTGGCGGAGATCCAGAAGGACCCGACCAAGAGCTTCGCGGATGTGAAGGACCTGATGGCCGGGGTGCGCGGACGGGAAAACGTCCTGCGGGATGGCGATCTCAACGGCGGCATCTGGACGACGGGCCAGAGCCAGGCCCTGATCCACGATGTTCCCACCTGTGCGGATCTGGTCCGCAACATCATGACCCAGGCCAATGCCATCCTGGACCAGCGTCTGGTCCGCGTTCGGGGCTAGGTGGTCTCCCGGCGGGATCCGGTCTCGGGCCACGACCCGGGCCGGATCCCGCTTTGACATTTGGGCGCGACGCGCGCCAAAATCCGCAAAAATCAGAGTGCCGTTCAGCGGCAGGGGAGATCGCCATGCGCTTCAAGTCCGCCATCCTGGCCATGGCCTCGACCCTGGTCCTCACCCTGGGGCTGGCCGGGCCCGGGGCCGCCGCCGACACCGATCGATCCGGCGGGCCTGCCGTCGCACTCGGCTCGCCCAAGGCGCGGGCGGAGGAACGGGTCTATTTCGGCGACCTCCACCTGCACACCGCGTTCTCATTCGACGCCTACCTGTTCAAGACCACCGCCACGCCGGATGACGCCTACGGCTTTGCCCAGGGCAAGCCCCTGAAGGGGCCGAATGGCGGTGTGTCGACCATCGACCGGCCGCTGGACTTCCTCGCGGTCACCGACCACTCGGAGAACATGGGCGTCATGAGGGCGTCGGGTGATCCGGCCAATCCTCTGTACACCACGCCTCTGGCGGTGGCTGCCCGGGATCCGGATCCCACCGTGTCCGGCGCGGCGTTCAAGTCGATCATCGCTGCGGCCAAGGCCGGAAAGATCAGCGCCATGTTCGATCCGAAGCTGGCGAAGACGGCCATCGAGGATTCCTGGGCCCGGGAAATCGAGGCCGCCAACCGCAATTATCACCCCGGCAAGTTCACGACCTTCATTGCCTATGAGTGGTCGTCCATGCCGGAGACGAAGAACCTGCACCGCAACGTGATCTTCCGTGGCGGCGTGGCCCCCCTGCCGTTCAGCTCGATTGACAGCAACCGTCCCGAGGACCTGTGGGACTGGCTGGAGCGTCAGCGGCAGGAGGGCTATCAGGTGCTGGCCATCCCCCACAATTCCAACATGAGCGACGGGGCCATGTTCGACGCGGTGGACAGTGACGGCAAGCCGATGACCGCCGCCTATGCCAAGCGCCGCCGCCGCAACGAGCCGGTGGTGGAGATCACCCAGCTGAAGGGCCAGTCCGAGACCAACCCGATCCTGTCGCCCAACGATGAGTTCGCCGATTTCGAGGTGGTGGACGAGCGGGTGGGCTCGGGCATCAAGGTAACCCAGTTCCACGGTTCGTACGTCCGCGACGCCTACCGCACCGGCCTGACCATGCAGGAAAGCCAGGGCTTCGACCCCTACAAGTTCGGCGTGGTGGGAGCGTCCGACAGCCATGCGGCCCTGACGCCCACCCGGGCGGATCGCTACAACGGGGCGCACGGCATGACCGATGCCCTGCCGGCGCTGCGCCTGTCCTGCGCCTTCTGCAAGGGGGCCAATGACACCCGGCGTTTCGGGGCCATGGGCCTCACCGCCGTCTGGGCCCGGCAGAACACCCGCGAGGACATCTGGGACGGCATTGCCCGACGGGAGACCTACGCCACCTCCGGACCGCGGATGAAGGTGCGCTTCTTCGGCGGCTGGAGCCTGGCGGGCGTCACGCCGGGCCAGGCCGACTGGGTGGAGGCGGGCTATCGCAAGGGTGTTCCCATGGGCTCCGACCTGCCGAAGCGGGCCGGTGCCCGGGGACCGCAGTTCGTGGTCTGGGCCGTGAAGGATCCCGACGGCGCAAACCTCGACCGGGTGCAGATCGTCAAGGTCTGGTCCAGGGGTGGCAAGAACGACGAACAGGTCATCGACGTGGCGTGGTCCGGCACGCGCAAGCGGGATCCGAAGACCGGCAAGGTGCCGTCGGTGGGCAGCACGGTGGACGTGAAGGCCGCCAGCTACGCCAACACCATCGGTGCCGTGGAACTGAAGGGCACGTGGCGGGACCCCGCCTTCGATCCGAAGGCCCCCGCCGCCTACTATGTCCGGGTGCTGGAGATCCCGACGCCGCGCTGGTCCACCTATGACGCCAAGGTCACCGGCAAGCCGATTCCCGAGGGCCTGCCGGCCGCCGTGCAGCAGCGCGCCTATACGTCGCCCATCTGGTACGACGTTCCGGACCAATGACCGACCATACCGTCCCGCCGGAGGGGCTGCGCAGGATCTGGACCCATCCGGTGGTTCACTTCCTGCTGATCGGTGCGGTGCTGTTCGGCCTCAACGCCTGGCGTCAGGCGGGACGAGCGCCTGCGGATGAGGCCGCGATCACCGTCGATCGCCCCCGGCTGGAAGCGCTGGCAGGCATCTGGAAGGCGCAGTTCGGCCGACCTCCGACGCAGGCCGAGCTGACCACCGTCGCCCGCGCCTGGACCCTCGAGGAGATGCGCGTGCGGGAAGCCCGTCGCCTGGGTCTCGACCAGGACGACAGCGTGATCCGCCGCAGGCTGGCCCAGAAGTACGACTTCCTGGCCAACAATCCCGCCAGCCTCGCCCCCCCCGACGACGGGGTTCTGCGGACCTATCTGGCGGATCATCCGGATCGCTATGCCGGGCCGTCGCGCTACAGTTTCGTCCAGCTCTATTTTTCCTATGACCGGGGACGGGACAAGGCGTTTGCCGCGGCACAGGCGGCGCTGGGGCATCCCGATGGTGCGAAGGCGGATGCCTTTCCCGGGAATCCGTCGGAGCGCAACGCCACCGAGCAGGAGATTCGCCAGGATTTCGGGTCCAACTTCGCCCAGGCCCTGCCGCGCCTCCGGCCGGGTGTCTGGGAGGGGCCGGTGGAGTCCGGTTTCGGGTTCCATCTGGTCAAGGTCACCGGACGCAAGGCCCTCGCCCCCCCGGATTTCGCCGCCCTGCGCGGGCAGGTTCTCGCGGACTGGATGGTGGACGCGGCCCAGGCGGCCTCCGTCCGGGCAGGCGCAGAGCTCGAACGTCGCTACCGGGTGAAGCTCGACGCCAAGGCCGTGGCCGCCGTGGCCGGTGGTCGTCCGTGAGGCTCCTGCGCCGGGCACCCTGGCTGCTGCTGATGCTGGTATGGCTCGGCACTGTGGGGCGCGTTCAGGCCCATGAGGTCCGGCCGGCCTATCTCGAACTCCGCGCCCGGAGCGAGACGCGGTTCGAGATGATGCTCAAGCTGCCGGCCCTGGGCGGACGGCCGCTTCAGGTGCGGCTGGACATGCCGCAGGGCTGCCGGGTCGAGCAGACCGGGGCCCAGGATACCCCCGGTGCGGTGGTCATCGTGGGGCGGGTCACCTGCACCGCGGCACCCTACGGCCGCACGGCACGGCTGGCGGGCCTGCAGAACACGCTGACCGACGCCCTGGTGCGGGTGGTCCAGCCGTCCGGCGAGGTGGCGACCCTGCGCCTGACACCGGACAATCCGGACTTTGCCGTTCCAAGGCCCACGAGCCGCCTCGATGTGTTCCGCACCTATGGCGCCCTGGGGGTCGAGCATATCCTCACCGGGTTCGACCATCTGGCGTTTGTGGC
>CAIQUG010000129.1 GCA_903874895.1 uncultured Caulobacterales bacterium
CACCCCGGCGATGGCCGTGATCCAGCCGGTCATCGCCCAGGCCAGCGCCACATTGGCGGAATCGGAATGCTCGAGGTCTCCCGCGGGAACGATCAGGTGGGTGGCGGCGTACATGGCCAGGAGGATCACCGCGACCCCACCGGCAAGAATCCAACGCAGCCGCCCCCGGCAGATGGCGAAGACCAGCAGTGCCGCCGCCGTGATCACGTGGAACAGCCCCGGCGTGATCAGCCCCCCCGTGAGGAAGACCCCGACAGCGGCCGCCCAGACCGCAATGCCGACGGCGGTCGCGCCCGCGGCCGCGGGGCTGACGATCCCGTCGGCCAGGGCCACAGGCCTCAGGGCACCGAAGGTGAGGATGATCCCGGCGACCAGCGCGAGGATCTTGGCGACGAAGGCGGTGCTGTCATAGAGCCGCTCCGCATTGGCCGACCCGATCAGAAGGCCGGTGACGGTCACGCCCACGACCCCGGCGATCAGGATCGCCTGGATCCCGCGATAGACCACCGAGGGCGGTTCATCCCGCAGTCCGGCCCCGGCCAGCCTGAGGCCCGCGACGATGGCCCCGCCGGCGAGCATCACCAGGGCCAGGATGTGGAACACTTCCCAGACGGCGAAGTTCGGCTTGATCATCGCGCCGGGCCAGCTGTGCGACAAACCGAGGACCCACGGGCGAAGGTGCGGAAACAGCAGTGAGAACTTCATGGTGTGGGCGACCGGAGGGAGACGGCAAGGGGTACGGCCCCGTGCTCGGAGGCGGCGCACTCCTGCAGGGCGTTGATGAGGGCAGGCTGAGGCTTGCCACAGTCGTACCAGTTGTAGGCGATGAACCGCCCCATGAAGATCATCAGCACCCAGATGGTGAGCGATATGAAGGCGGAACTGCGGGCAGCCAGCGGCGGCGTCGCATCCGCGTCCCAGGAAGGCTGGTTCCGTTGAATCCGCACATGGAAGATCGCGACGTTCAACATGGCCGCAGCCAGCAGCAGCAACTTCGCCCGAAACCAGATATTATGATAATAAACCAGTGGCTTGGCAAAGAAAAGGGCACTGCCGGTCACAAGCATCAGGACGAGGCCGGCCACGGTCAGCGGTAGAAGGCGGCGGCTGACCACGCTGACGGGCGTGCGACGGTACAGGATGCCCATGAGCCTCAGGTCCACGGCCAGTATGCAGCCGACGAACAGCATCAGCATCAGGAGATGCGAGCCTTCGAGGATGCTCCAGAAATTGAGCGAGCCGAGCAGCGCTTCGCTCCAGGACGCGTCGTCCGGCCCTGCCCCCTTGCCCAGTCGCGTCTGAAGCCAGACAAGAAACGCCCTGATCATGCGCAATCCACCCGCCGGTCGCCATGGCCCGAATTCCGTCAGCGGAAGACCGGCGCGGCCCTGTTGTTCTCTGCACTGAACGGTGACGACACTCCCCTCCCCCGTCAACCTTCTGTCCCTGGGAAGGGTTGACAGGGCGGACAACTGGCAGAACTCTGTCGGCGAATGCCAACGAGAAGAACAGTCCCGACCGTGTGCCAGCCCGTCTGGCATCGGCACCGGGAGGGGTCGGGGGAAACATGCGCATCAGGATTCCGGCGGTCGCTGCGGCAGCGGTGCTGACCTTGACATTCGTGACCGGGACCGTTGCCGCCGACACCGTGCCTAAGGCCGCTGCCTGGAAGCCGCCGCGGGGCCCCGACCGGGTCCATCCCGACCTCAATGGTGTCTGGCAGGTGCTCAACACCGCCAATTATGACGTGGAGCCCCACGGCGCCTCGGCGGCCATGGCGTTCCGGCCGGGTCCGGTGATCCCGGTGCCGGCAGCGCAGGTTGTGGCCCTGGGTGCAGTGGGCAGTGTTCCGCCGGGCCCCGGCGTGGTCGTGGGCGGTGCCATTCCCTACAAGCCGGAGGCCCGGGCCCAGCGGGACGACAACAGGGCCCACTGGCTGGAGCGTGACCCGGAGATCAAGTGCTACCTCCCCGGCGTCCCCCGCGCCACCTACATGCCCTACCCTTTGCGCATCCTGCAGAGCGACCACGGCGTGGTGATCGCCTATGAATATGCCAGCGCCGTTCGGACGCTGCTGTTCAAGGATCCGGGTCCGGCCCCCGTGGACAGCTGGATGGGCCAGTCGGTGGCCCACTGGGAGGGAGACACCCTCGTCGTCAAGGTCACGGGCCTGAATGACCAGAGCTGGCTGGACCGGGCGGGGAACCACCACTCCGACCAGCTGAGCGTGGTGGAGCGCTATACCCTCACCAGCCCGATGACGATCCGCTACGAGGCCGAGATCACCGATCCGGAAGTCTACACCCGGCCCTGGAAGATGGAGATGACCCTCTACAAGGCCGTGGGGCCCGACGTCACCTTCGGCCAGTTCAAGTGTGTCGAATTCGTCAGCGAGCTGATGTACGGCGACCTGCGCAAGCAACCCCTTCCCCATTGAAGCCAGATGATCCGTCCACAATGACTGGAGCGCCCATGACCGCAAGACACGCCCCTCTGGCCGGCCTGGCCATCGCCGCCGCTGCGGCCGCCGTGCTCGCCAGCGCCGGCCAGGCCAGTGCCCACCACGCCTTTGCCGCCGAATTCGACGGCAATTCGCCGGTCCTGCTTCGGGGCAAGGTCACCCGCGTGGAATGGATCAATCCTCACGCCTGGGTGCACCTTGTCGCGGTATCACCGGGCAAGCCCGACCAGGCCTGGATGGTGGAGGGGGGCACCCCCAACACCCTGCTGCGCGCGGGCGTCACCAAGGCGACTCTGAAACCTGGCACGGTGATCATCGTCCGCGGCTATCAGTCCAAGGATCATCTGTGCACGCCGGAATGTCGCGCCAATGGCCGCGACGTCACCCTCGAGAACGGCGAGAAGGTGTTCATGGGCTCCAGTGGCACCGGCGCGCCCAGGGACGGCGCCGACCCGAACGACAAATGAGCCGCCTCGCCCCCCCGGATCTGTGGCGGACGGTACTGGCGACCGGCGGCGTGGTCGCGGTCACGGCCCTGCTGTGGGGCTGTCAGCGCCCTGCTCCCCCGGCCGCCCAGGCTCCGGCCGCGCCCGCCTACAACGTCACCCTTTCGATGAAGGAAGTGATGGGGCACGTGGTCGATCCCGGGGCCTGGGCCTTCTGGCGCGCCTCCGGCACGGTGACCAGCGAGACAGGAGAGCAGAGCCTCACCCCGACCACCGAACAGGGGTGGGAGTCGGCGGAAAGCGGCGCGGCCCAGATCGCGGAGTCGGGCAACCTCCTGCTGCTACCGGGGCGGAAGCGGGACGACGGCGACTGGGCGACCTACGCCCGGACCCTCTCCCGGCAGGGCCTCGAGGCCAAGGCGGCGGTCGAGGCCCGCGACACCCGGAAGATGTTCGAGAGCGGCGCAGCGATCTACCAGACCTGCACCGGCTGCCACGCCAAATACGTCATGCCCTATCTGCCGCCCTCGTCCGGCAAGCCCACGCCCCTGCCCGACTGGCCGGCGGACGTTCGCGCCCGGCAGGCGGCGCATGACGCCACGAAACACTAGGCAGCGGACAGACCGGACATGAGCAGATCGTCCATCGTCGCACTGGGGGTTCTGGCGACCCTTGCTCTGTCGCCCGGCGCAGCCCTTGCGGATGGGCCAAAGGCTCGCGAATACGTGACCGTTTCCGAGCAGATCCACATCGACCGCCCCGCCGAGATGGTCTGGCGCAAGGTCGGCGGCTATTGCGACATCGGTGCCTGGCTGAAGACGACCTGTGTCTACACGACCGGCAGCGGCGGGGTCGGCACAAACCGGCTGATTGCGGGCAAGGTCGACGAAGTGCTCGTCTCGCGCACCGCGACCGCCTACACCTACGCCCAGCCCATGGCCGAAAACATCTATCACGGCACCGTGGAGACATTGCCCGACGGGGCCGGGGCGAAGATCATCTATTCCCTCGTCTATGACGTGTCCGCCCTGCCGGATGCGGCCGCCAAGGCGGGCTACAACGAGCAGAAGACCCGGTTCCTGAAGGCCCTGCTGGCGACCATGAAAAGCATCGCCGAAGCCCCATGACTACCGAACCCGCGCCCCTTCCAACCCATTCCCTGTCGCTGGCACCCCTGGCTGTCGCCATGCTGCTCCTTGTGACGGCGACCGTTGCCCTGGTGCCCTTCGCGGCCGTCTCGGCGGAGGCCGGCCCGGCTGATGGACAGGCCGTGTTCCAGAGGGCGTGCAAGTCCTGCCACGAGCCGGCCGTCGCCCGGGCTCCGGGCCGGGCCGACCTGGCCCGCAAGCCCAGGGCCGACATCATCACCGCCCTGACCCGCGGGGTGATGGCCCCGATGGCCGCGCGCCTGTCAGCGGACGAGATCACGGCAGTAGCCAGCTATCTGGTGGCGTCCGGCGAGGCCGCCGCAGACCCCGGCGGCGGAAAGGCCGAGATG
>CAIQUG010000130.1 GCA_903874895.1 uncultured Caulobacterales bacterium
CCTGGCTGGGCAGGATGCCGACGGCCATGGCCGGAGACATTGCGGGGGAGTCGGGACGGGGTTCGGATGCGCTCATTGCCGGGACACTCGCCGCTCGGCCTCCGGATGGCAAGAGGGGCTCGCGGGCGCCTTGGGCCGGATGGCGAATAAGCCTATGCAGGGGTCATGATCCCCGCCCCCCCGCTTGCCGACCAGATCCAGCGCGCCTTCGACCAGAAGTCCGTCGCCCTGCAGAAGCTGTCGGAGTCCGCCGGCGACCTGGCCGTGAACCTGGTCATCGCCGCCTTCTTCGTGGCCGCCACCTTCTGGGCCAGCGGGCTGGCGTCGCGGATCGTGCGCCGGGCCATGCAGCGCCTGCCCGCTACCCGGGACGATGCCACGCTGCAGGGTTTCGCCGCGTCCCTGGCCCGCTACAGCGTGGTGATCGTCGGCGCCGTGGCCGTGCTGCACCGGCTGGGGGTGGAGACCACCTCCATCATCACGGTGCTGGGCGCCGCCTCCCTGGCGGTGGGCCTGGCCCTGCAGGGGGCCCTGAGCAACGTGGCTGCAGGCGTCATGATCCTGGTCTTCCGCCCCTATCGGGTGGGGGACTATGTCACCCTGGCCGGCAAGTCGGGCACGGTGACCAAGCTCGATCTGTTCAATACCGAGCTGATCGACGCCGACGGGCTGAAGGTGATTGCCCCCAACGGCAAGGGTTTTGCCGACGTGGTGGTGAACTATACCGACATCCCCAACCGGCGGATCGAGATCAGCTACGAGATCCGCTATGACGACGACCTGGACACGGCGCTGGAGGTGTTGCGGGCCGTCTGCCGGGACGAGAGCCGCCTTCTGGCCGACCCGGTGCCCTGGGCGGGGACGACCGAGCTCGGCCCGTCCAGCATCACCGTCACCCTGCGGGCCTGGACCCTGCTGCCGACCTACTGGGATGTGCGCTTCGACCTGCTGCGGGCGGTGAAACTGGGCATGGACCGGGCGGGCATCCGCCACGGCTTCCCGGTGCAGATCACCGCCTGAGGGTGGCCCCGGTCCAGTCGTCTGGGCGAGACGCCGCGGCACGGGGATGTGCCGAACCCCGCAGAAGCCGTGAAACGACCCCGAAATCTCCGGACTTGTGGTTGAAAAATTTCGGCGTATCGTCGGCTGTGTAAAGCGCGTGCGACCCACGGCTGAGTGGCGTCCGGTCAGCCGGTTCCTGAGACGCACAGCATCAAAAAAACTGCGAGGGGGCCCTGCGCCCGCCCGGAAGCCACGCGAGCCACGTCGCTCCTCTCGTCCAAGGGAAGAGATGAGCATGATCGGTTACAAGCTTCTGGCCGCCGGCATGGCCGCGGCCTCGGTGATGGTGGGCGCGCAGGCCCTGGCGTCACCCTGTACGGACACCTGCAACGACCGGTTCACCACCTGCCAGAACGGCGCAGCGGACGGCACCCAGTGCCTGGCCACATGGCACCAGTGCAAGGACCGGTGCGCGGCCCCCACCCTGCAGAAGACCTCGGCCACCCAGACTCCGGTGCCCAAGGTCAAGGCCGTGGCTCCGCGCCCGCACTGAGCCGCGGGAGCGACCGGCTCCGCATATCCGGACGATGGCGAGCCGCGGCAGGGGCTTGCCGGTCCGGGTTGTGGGCCCATGCCCCTTGCACGCGGGCCGCAAACCGGGTCAGATCAAGGGGCGGCGGCGTCATGCTGTCGCCCCGCAGGATCCCTGTGGCCCTGCGCATGCCTGACTGACTCGTTTCCATTGACCTGTATCCATCGTGACGCCCGAGCCCGCCGTGAAGAAAGATCGCCGCCCATGGCTGCTGACGACCTGACCCTGGCACCGACGTCGGGCAAGCGGGAGCAGACCAAGGCCGCCAACCGGACCGCCATCCTGGACGCCGCCCGCGCCGTGTTCGGGGAGATGGGGTATGACGCGGCCACGGTGCGCGACATCATCCGCCGCACCGGTCTCAGCGTCGGGGCCTTCTACAACTATTACCGCTCCAAGGAGGAGGTGTACGAGGCCCTGTCCGATGACGGCGCCCGGCGCTTCCGGCCGATCCTGCGGGCCCAGCACGCCCAGGCCAGCGACTTCGCGTCCTATATCCGCGGGGCCATCACCGCCTATCTCGAATTCCTCGTGGACGAGGAGGCGGCCTGGCAGATGAACGCGCGCACCCTGGGCGGCGGTCATCCCCATGTGCAGGTGGAGACACCGGAGATGCGCGCCGTGTTCAACGAGGTGAAGGCGGCCATCAGCGACGGAATCGAGCGCGGCCTCGCCCCCCGGGTGGACGCGGACTATCTGGCGGGGGTCTGCATCGTCGTGGCGCGGGAAGTGGGGGAGCGGATGCTGGAGCGCCGTCCCATCGATGTCTCCGCCGCCGCGGAGTTTGCCGTGTCGCTGATCCTGGGCGGTGTCCCCGCCCTGCCCCGCCAAACCTGACCCGCCCCGTCCCGTCGCAACGCGCGGCGACCTGAAACCGATCCCGTCCGGAGCCTTGCGTCCATGGCCGATCTTGCCCTGCAGAAACTGGCGCTGAATGCGATCCTCAGCCTGCCGACCCCCATCCTGCGGATGCTGTCCGGCGGCGGGGTGGTGCACAAGGGCGGCCGGACCCTTGATCCCCACTTCCAGCTGATGGCCGCCCAGGCCAAGGGCCAGCCGCCCATGTCCAGCGTCACTGCCGTGGAGGCCCGTATGGCCGCCAAGGCCGGCTTTGCCCTGGCCTCGGCCAGGCCGGAGCCCGGGGTGCGGTGGGAGGCCCGGGTGCTGGACGGCCCGGACGGGCCCGTGCCCACGCGGGTCTACCGCCCGGACAATCAGGACCCCGACATGCCGGCCCTGACCTGGCTGCACATGGGGGGCGGGGTGATCGGTGACCTGGAAACCTGCCATGCCTTCTGCACCGTCCTGGCGAAGACCATCCGCTGCGCCGTGATCTCGGTGGACTACCGCCTCGCCCCGGAGCACCGCTATCCCGCCGGTCTGGATGACAGCATGTTCGCCTATCGCTTCGTCCGCGACCATGCGGCGGACTTCGGGGCCCCCGAGGGTCAGGCGGCCATCGGCGGGGACTCCATGGGGGGCTATTTCTCGGCCATCATCGCCCAGGACCTGAAGGCGGCGGGTGAGCCCCAGCCGTCCTACGCCCTGCTGATCTATCCCTGTGTGGACGTGGCGTCAGAGACGCCGTCCATGACCCTGCACGCGGACACCTATCCCCTGACCCGGGACACGATGAACTGGTTCATGGCCCAGTATCTGAGCGCCGACGCCGACCCGGCCACGCCCCGCCTGTCGCCCATCCGGGCGGCAGACCTGTCGGGGCTGGCACCCACCCTCGTGGTCACGGCGGGATTCGACCCCCTGAGCGACCAGGGGGAGGACTATGCCAAGCGTCTGATGGCGGCGGGGGTGCCCACCGTGTTCCGCAGTTATGACAGCCTGCCCCATGGCTTCACCGGCTTCGGCGCCCTGCCGGCTGCGGACCGGGCCTGCCGGGAGATCGCCGCCCTGGCCCGCCGCGCGGCGACGGGGGACCTGTTCCGGGCGACCCAGGACCCGGGCGCGACCGGCCCCTAGTTCGGGTGGGTCGCCAGCCAGCGGTCGATCTCGGGCAGCCGCTGCTCCCGCAGGCGCCGGGCGAGGCGGATCGCCCCCCGCGCCGTGGTCAGGGAACGGGGCGTGGCGTCCTCGGGATGGGCCACGGCAAAGGCGTCCAGCTTCTCGATGGCATCCAGCTCCGCGGACTGACTGGCCAGTTCCGGCACGAACAGGGCGCGGCTGTTGGGGTCGAGACGGGCGTTCACCTCCGCCGGGTGCGCCAGGGCAAAGTCCAGGGCCAGGTCCGGATGCAGGCCCGCCACCGCGCTGACGATGTTCAGGCCTTCCGTCGCCGGGACGTCGGCGGTGAAGGCCAGGTCGAGGGCCTGCCGGGCCAGCCGGATGTCCTTGGCGAGGCCAAGCAGCGCCAGGAATTCCTGCTTTTCCAGTGCCGTGGGCGCGGTCAGGGCCCGGGTCTTGAGCTCGTCCCAGGTGGCGGCATCGGCATGGGCGGCCACGATCCGCAGGGTCGACCGGCGCTCGTCCGCGCGGAGCGCCGCGGGATCGGCCTTCCACGCCGCATAGCGGGCGCGGGCGGCGTCGATGACCGCCGGATCGTCGAACTGGGCGAGCGCCGTCACCAGACCGGCGCGCAACTGGATCAGCTGGGGATCGGTCGTGACGGTCTTCTCCGCCTCCACCCGGGCCAGCAGGGGCGACAGGCGCCGCACGGCAAAGGCCTTGAAGGCCGCCTGACCCCGGCTGCCCCGCTCCAGCTCGCCGAGCTGGGTCATCTTCCCCAGCACCGCCCGCCCGACCACGGGGTCCAGCTCGGTTCCGGCGCGGTCCAGCAGGTTCATCAGGTCGGCCGTGGGCTGGTCGCCGTTCAGGGACAGGGCGGCCGTGTCGTTCAGCAGGCCCAGCTGGTCCGCCGGCGTCAGGCGCGGCCAGGCATCGGCCAGGCGGGTGAACATGGTCCCGCTGTAGAGGGTCCGGAAATAGCCGGACTGGCCGGCATTGACGATCAGCCCGTCCACGGGGGCCTTGAGATTGGCCGGCTCCACCGTGGAGACCAGGCCGCGCCAGGCACCGGACCCGTAGGCCCGGGCCGTGGTGACCGGCACCTCCCAGCGCAGCTTGGCCCGGGAGGCGTCGTCGAGGCCGAAGCGGGACTGGCTCAGGGTGGCGCCCGGACCGTCCGGTGCCACGGTGATCAGGGGCACGCCCGGCTGCAGGGTGAAGTCATGGGCCAGGTTGGTGATCTTCAGCGGGCTGACGGCGTCCACCGTCTTCCACAGGTCATCGGTCACCGCCGACCCCTTGGCGTGCTCGCGGATGTAGCGGCGGATGCCCTCGCGGAACACGTCGGGCCCCACGAAGGTCTCCAGCATGCCGATGACCGCGGCGCCCTTCTGATAGGCGATGGCGTCGAAGGCCTCGCTGGCCTGGCGCACGTCCTTGATGTGCTGGATGATCGGGTGCGAACCCTCCCGCGCGTCCACGCCCATGGCATAGTTGCGCGACGCCTGTTCCTTCAGCTCCAGCCGCCATTCCGGGTGGAAATGGCTGGTGGCCTTGGTCTGCATCCAGCTGGCGAAGCCCTCGTTCAGCCACAGGTCGTCCCACCACTCCATGGTGACGAGGTCGCCGAACCACTGGTGCGCCATCTCGTGGGCCACCACAGTATAGACCCGCTCCTTGTCTGACTGGGTGGACAGGTCCGGATCGATCAGGATCGCCCGCTCGAAGTAGAACAGGGCCCCCCAGTTCTCCATGGCGCCGAAGAACTGGCTGGAGCCCGGCCCGGCAATCATGTCCATCTTCGGCAGGGGATAGGGGGTGCCGAAATAATCGTTGTAGTAGCCCAGGAGGTCGGCGGCGGCGTCCAGGGCGTATTTCGCCCGGGCCGTCTCGCCGCGCTTGACCACCACGCCGAGTTCCGTCTCGCCCACCTGGCGGGTCACCCGCTCGAAATCGCCCAGGCCGAAGAACAGAAGATAGGACGACATTTCCGGGGTCTCGCGGAAATGCACCCGCTTCAGGCCCGACGGCAGGGTCTCCGACGACAGCTCCGGCATGTTGGAGATGGCCATCAGGTCGGCGGGGACGTCGGCGGTGAGGGTGAAGGTCGCCTTACGCGCGGGTTCGTCCCAGCCCGGGAAGACGCGGCGGGCGTCCGCGGTCTCGAACTGGGTGAAAAGGGCCGTCTTCTTCGCCTCGCCGGCGGTGTAGTCCAGATGGAACAGCCCCGCCGCCTGGGCGGCGATCAGGCCGTTGTAGCTGATCGACAGGGTGTAGCGCCCGGGCTTGAGGGGCTGGGCGAAGGTCAGGGTCGCCGTCTCGGACCTGGGATCCATCGCCCATTTCGGCGTCAGGGGCTGGCCGGAGGTCCCGGTCAGCCGGACCTGCTCGAAGTTGAGATCCGCGGCGTTCAGCTTCAGCTGGCGGGTGGCGGTCTTCACCGTCACCTCGATCCGCGCCCGCCCGGCAAAGGTGTTCTTCACCAGGTCGGGGACGAGGGTGAGGTCGTAGTGGGTGGGCGCGGCGTAGGCCGGAAGGATCACCCGGTCCGCCCGGGACGGGGGCGTCAGGATCTGCGGCTTGGGCGGCGGCGGGGGCGGCGGCAGCTTCGCCACCTTTTCCGGCCGGGCGTGCTTGCCATGCTTTCCGTGGGTCGCTTCCGCCTTGGCGTGCGCGCCCTTGCCATGCGCGGCCTTGCCATGGGCTGCCTTGCCGGTCGCCGCCCCGTGCGACTTGCCCGCATGCCCCTTGGCCGCGCCCCTGGCCGACGCCTTGGCATGACCGGCTGCGGCATGGGCGGCGCCCCTGTGCGTCCCGTGCTTGGCGGCGGCGTGCTTCTCCGCAGCCAGGGTCGCCGAGGCCGGGACCAGCAGGACCGCCGCCAGGACGGCTGAAAGGGCAGTTGAGGACTTCATCATCGACTCCGGATCACGTCCGCGGAAGCTAAACAAGACGCAGCCGAACCGCTAGAGCCGTTCCGCTGCGCCCAGCGGGAACCTACATGCGGATCTGGACATCAATCAGACCCCGGAGGAGAAAAGGATGACCGTCCGCCGCGGGGAATTCCGCCTCCATCCCGCCGCCCTCGGTCCCGGGGCGCAGGCCGAGCTGGTCACGGCGGTGCTGGCGGCGGTAACGGCGGCCCCCCTTCGGCAATCGGCGACCCCCGGCGGGCGGCGGATGAGCGTGGCCATGTCCAACCTGGGCCCGCTGGGCTGGGTGACCGATGCCGCGGGGTATCGCTACCAGTCCACCGACCCGGTGACCGGACGGCCCTGGCCCCCCATGCCGGAGGAGGTCGCGGCCCTGTGGTCGCGCTTCACCGGACGGGACGACGCCGCCGACGCCTGTCTGGTCAATCTCTACCGGGAGGGGGCGAAGATGGGCCTGCACCAGGACCGGGACGAGGCGGACCTGACCGCGCCGGTGGTATCGGTGTCCCTGGGGGATACGGCCGTGTTTCGCATCGGCGGGCCCCGGCGCAGCGATCCCACCCGCACCGTGCGGCTGTCCAGCGGTGATGTCTGCGTGCTGGACGGCAGCGCCCGCCTGGCCTTCCACGGGGTGGACCGGGTGCTGTCCGGCTCCTCCCGGCTGATTCCCGGCGGCGGGCGGCTGAACCTGACCCTGCGGCGGGCGGGTTGATCCCCCTTGAGGCGGCACGGGCGGCATCCCATGTCCTCTGAATCGCCCCGTCCGCCAAGGAGCCGCCGATGACGACCCCTCACCTGACCCGCCCTGACGGCTCCCTGCCGGAGGACTTCCACCTCAGCCGCCGGGGTGTCGCCTCCCTGCTGTTCGCGGGCTATGCCGTGGCCGCCGTGTCCGCGGACGCCGCCCCCATTGCCACGGACGCCGCGGGCCTGACCGTCGACAATGTGATGATCAACAAGGACCTGCCCGCCTATGTGGCGCGGCCCGCCGCCCCCGGCCCGCATCCGGTGGTGTTCGTGGTCTCCGAGATCTTCGGCGTGCACGAATGGGTGCGCGACATTGCCCGGCGCTTTGCCAAGCTGGGCTATGTGGCCATCGCGCCGAACTTCTTCTTCCGCGCCGACCCGAACAACACCCTGCCGTCCCTGGCCGACTACGGCGCGATCTTCAAGATCGTCGGCACGGCGGGGAACGAGCAGGTCATGGGGGACATCGCCGCCGCCATCGCCTGGGCCAAGGCCCAGCCCTTCGCGGACGCCAAGCGCCTCGCCCTGACAGGCTTCTGCTGGGGCGGCGGCGTGGCCTGGATGGCGGCGGAGCGGTTCGGCGACCTGAAGGCCGTGGGTGCCTGGTACGGCGGCGTCGCCCCCCGGGCCCCGGGCTCGCCCCTGTCTGAACCGGGCCGCAAGTGGCCCATCGACGGGGTGGCCGACCTCAAGGTCCCGGTGCTGGGGCAGTATGGCGGCAAGGACAAGGGCATTCCGCAGACCGATCTCGACGCCATGAAGGCCGCCCTGGCCAAGGCGGGCAAGACCGATGCGGAGATCGTGGTCTATCCTGATGCCGAGCACGGCTTCCTGGCCGACTACCGCCCGAGCTACAGCCCCGAGGCGGGTCCCGTGGCCTGGGCCCGGCTTCTGGCCTTCTTCAAGGCCCACGGGGTGGCCTGAGCCCACAGACGGCGGGCGGCGGCGGCCATCTGGCCGGTCGCCTCCGCCACCGGGGCGAGGTAGGCCCCGACCACCGTGGCATGTCCCGGCTCATCGGGACCGAGGCCCAGCGTCAGGCGATCCCGCCCGGTGGGCAGGACCAGGGTGCCCGCCATCCAGTCCCAGACGGACAGCAGATAGCCGAGATTGCGGTCGTGGTGCGCCGGATCGCTGGAATGGTGCAGGTGGTGATGCGCCGGGCTGTGCAGGATCTTGCCCCACAGGCCGGTGAAGGCGATGGGCACGTGGCTGTGCCGCACATGGTGGAAGGTGGCCAGGTGCAGGGCCATCAGCAGGGTCTGCACCGACAGGGCCTGGCCCTGCGCGGCATCGCCGAAGGCCCAGCCGGCGAGGCCGTAGACCGTGCCGGACGTGGCCCCGTAGACCATGGGAAACACCAGGAACTCCACGGGATGCTGGCGCCATTCGGTGGCCGGCGTCATCACCTCGGCGGAGTGGTGCACCTTGTGGAAGGCCCACAGCACGGGGATCCGGTGCATGGCCAGATGGGCCAGCCAGTAGCCCGCATCCAGCGCCGCGAGGGAGCCCAGACCGCACAGGGCGATGACCCAGGGCTGCGGACCGGCGGCGACGGCGCGGTGTCCGCCCAGGGCCGCGGTCAGCAGGCCCTGCACGCCGTGGCGCCAGACCTCCGGTCCGACGATCAGGAGGTCGATGACCCCGAACACCAGCACCGAATTGATCACGAACAGCTTGTAGTCCAGCCGGCTGGACGGGGCCCACCACACGCGTTTCGGGAACAGGAAACGGATCAGCACGCGGATCGGCGGCGGGGCCCGGCGCGATCGTCGCCGGACGAGGAGGATGCTGGCCAGGATGAACCCGGCTCCGCCCAGCAGCCAGGGCACGCCCAGGGAATTGTCCACCGACACCAGCCGGGTCAGCGGATAGGCCAGGGCGTCCATCAGTCGGGCGACGGGATCGGTCATGGCGCAGACTAGCGCCGCCGGGCTTACCGCTGGATGAACGGCAGGGGCGATCCGAAGGTGCTGAAGCTGACCTCCCGGCGCTTGAAGTCGATGGTCACCCGCCGGAACTTGCCCAGGATGTCCATGCCCAGAAGCAGGGCCGGGCGGTTGCCCAGCCCGTAGATCTCGAAGGTATGCAGGCGGGCAAAGGCCAGGGGCAGGTGCTTCACCTCCAGCGACCCGATCTCCAGGGACGGGATGATCTCGTAGTCCGCAGGCACGGTCTGTCCGGTGACGCTGATCACCTTTGTGGACAGGAACTGGTCCCGCGCCGGGTCGCCGGTGGTCAGCATCCGCCGCAGTACGTCATTGCCGATGGAGGTCTGGGCCCCGGTGTCGAGGATCACATAGACCACCACGTTGCGGATATGGGCGTCCACCAGGATCAGCTGGCCGAAGCGGTACTGGCCGCGGACGATGATGGCGCCCGCTTCCTCCGGGTCCTTGCGACTGTGGCTGCTGGTCATCCGGTGATGCTCGAAGTCCAGCACCACGTGCTGGTCCTTCAGGGCGTCGATGCCCAGCATGCCCGCCGCCCCCAGATCTGCGGCGGCCAGCAGGGGCGCATCCACATCGCGGATCGTGCGCTCGCCCACCTGCAGGGCCCGCACGGCGGCGCTCGGGGCATCCTCGTCCCCGGCGGCGCCCCGGACCACGATCTGCGGCCCCTCCGGCAGGTGCGCCGCCGCCGCCAGCTCCCGGGACAGGACGGTCCGTTCCGCCGCCGTGTCGATGACGAAGTCGAAGGGGCCTTGCCCGTCCACCATCACCGGCAGGGTCAGACGCGCGGCGGCATCGGCAGCAAGGCCGAGCGTCTCCGAAGGCTGGGTGGGATCGGGCGGGGTCACGACGGCCCCCGGGGCGATGGCCAGGCCGCCGGGAGCTGGTGCCGGAGGTGCGGGCGGGGACGAAGGGGGCGAGGACGAAGGGGGCGGGGCGGCACCTGTCAGGCCGAGGCCTGCGACCAGGACCAGGCAGATCATCGCGATCGTTGGGCGTTGCATGCAATCCTCGCGCGACAGGGTGCCCATCGAAACAGGTGCGGGCCGGGCTGTAAACCGGGGCGGCTCCTTCGAGACGGGCCGGCCGCCGTCGCCCTGACGACGGTTCGGGAACGACGGCGCGGGTCAGGGTGAGGACATCCGGAGGATCGTCTCGAACCACCCCCGGCTGACAGGGGGAGCCATGGCCGCTATAAGCGCCGCATGGCGCACGATCATTCCCACGACCCGGATCATTCCCACGACTCGGCCCACGACCCGGCCCCTGATCACGGGCCAGATCACGGGCACGATCACGGGCACGATCACGGCCATTCCCACGCGCACGGCCATGGCCATCATCACCACCATGTCCCGACCAGCTTCGGACGGGCCTTCGCCATCGGCGCAGCGCTGAACGTGGGCTTTGTCCTGCTGGAGGGGATCTACGGCCTGATCAGCGGATCCGTGGCCCTGCTGGCGGATGCGGGACACAATCTGGGGGATGTGCTGGGACTGCTCACCGCCTGGGGGGCCAGCCGTCTGGCCCTGCGCCAGCCCAGCGACCGCTTCACCTACGGCCTGCGCTCCTCGTCCATGCTGGCGGCCCTGTTCAATGCCACCACCCTGTTGCTGGTCACCGGCGGCGTGGTGACCGAGTCCCTGCACCGGCTGATCATGCCAGGCCCCGTGGCCGGACCCACGGTGATGGGGGTGGCCGCCATCGGCATCCTCATCAACGGGGCCACGGCCGCCCTGTTCGCCTCCGGCCGCAAGGGCGACATCAATATCCGCGGGGCCTTCCTGCACATGCTGTCCGACGCGGTGGTCAGTGCCGGCGTCGTGGTGGCCGGGGGCGTGATCTGGCTGACGGGCTGGGCCTGGGTGGACCCCGTGGTCAGCCTGGTGATCTCCGGCCTCATCGTCTGGGGCACCTGGGGCCTGTTGCGGGAGTCCCTCAACATGGTCCTGCACGCGGTGCCCGACGCCATCGAGCCGCGCAAGGTGCGGGAGGCCCTGGCGGCCCTGCCCGGCGTGTCGGCCCTTCACGACCTGCACATCTGGCCCATGAGCACCACCGAGACCGCCCTGACCTGCCACCTGGTCATGCCCGGCGGGCACCCCGGCGACGCCTTCCTGGCGGAGGCCTGCCAGATGCTGCACACAAAATACAAGATCGGTCACTCGACCTTACAAGTCGAGGTCGACGAGGGCTTTGCCTGCCCGCTGGAGCCCGACCACGTGGTCTGAGGGCGCTAGATCGCCCCTTCCCGGGCGAGGAAATCCGCCAGGGGCCCCGGGGCCACGGCCTTTTCCACCCAGGTCTCGCCGATGGCCCGGGCGAGGATCAGGGTGATGTCCCCCCCCTCGGCCTTCTTGTCCTGGCGCATGTGCGAGATCAGCGTCTCCACCCGGAAGGGGGCGCCGGGGATCTCGGCCAGCGTGGTGGGCAGGCCCGCCGCGGCAATGGCCCGCACCGCCCGGTCCGCGTCCTGGCCGCTGCAGTGTCCCCGGTCGGCGCTGTAGCGGAAGGCCAGCGCCATGCCGGCACCCACGCCCTCCCCGTGCAGCAGGTCGCCGCCGAAGCCGGTCTCCGCCTCCAGGGCATGGCCGAAGGTGTGGCCGAGATTGAGGAGCGCACGGCGCCCCGCCTCCCGCTCGTCCTCGGCAACGATCTCCGCCTTCATCCGCACGGCGTGCTCCACCGCCCAGGTGAGGGCCGCCGGGTCCCCGGCCACCACGTCCGGCCCGCGGCTCTCCAGCCCCTCGAAGAAGGCGCGGTCCCCCAGAAGGCCGTATTTCAGCACTTCCGCATAGCCGGCCCGCAGCTCCCGCACCGGCAGGGTGGCCAGAACGTCGATATCGGCCAGCACCCGCCTCGGCTGGTGGAAGGCGCCGATCAGGTTCTTGCCCCGGGGCGTGTCGATGGCGGTCTTGCCGCCGACGGCGCTGTCCACCTGGGCGAGCAGGGTGGTGGGCAGCTGCACGAAGTCGATGCCCCGCTTGTAGATGGCGGCGGCAAAGCCGGTCAGGTCGCCGATCACCCCGCCGCCCAGGGCGGTGATCACGTCCCCCCGGTCCAGGGTCTCGGCCAGCAGGCGGTCGCAGAGATCGGCCAGGCCCTCGAAGCTCTTGGTCTGCTCGCCGGGGGGCAGGACGATCATGCGGGCCGCGACGCCGGCCTGCGCAAAGGCGGCCAGCACGGTATCCCCGTGCAGGCCGGCGACGGTGGCATCGGTCACCACCACCGTGCGACGGCGGGGCATCACATCGGCCAGCAGGGCACCCGCCCGGGCCAGCAGGCCGGGCCCGATCAGGACCTCGTAGGCCCGGTCCCCCAGGCCCACCGGCACCCGGCGGGGATTTGTCGAGGTGTCGCTCATGTCGCCCCTCCGTCCGGGTCCTGCAGGTCGAGGCGACGGCGCAGGGCCGAGATGACCAGTTCCACCGTCGCCGGGTGACTGGTCTCTCCGGTATCGATGGTCAGGTCCGCCTCCGCATAGGCCGGATAGCGGGCCTCGGCCAGGGCCGTGAGCACGGCCACAGGATCCTTGCCACTGAGGAGCGGGCGGGTGTCCTTGCGCCCCACCCGGCGAGCCAGCACGGCGATGTCGGCCCGCAGCCAGATGGTGATGGCCCGGGCCTTCAGCAGGGCCCGGGTCTCCGGCTGGGCGAAGGCCCCGCCGCCGGTGGCGAGCACATGGGGCGGCTCGTCCAGCAGCCGGGCGATCACCCGGCGCTCCCCCGCCCGGAATTCCGCCTCGCCCCGGTCGGTGAAGATCTCCGAAATGGTGCGGCCGGCGGCCTTCTCAATGGCCTCGTCCGCGTCACGGAACGGCAGGCCCAGGGCCGCAGCGAGGCGCTTGCCCACGCTGGTCTTGCCCACACCCATCAGCCCGACCAGGGCGATGGTCCGCGCCCGCAGCCGGGGCGCGTCGTCCGGCGGGACGGCGGCAGCGGCAGGGTCCGGTGCTTCGGTTTCGGCGAAAGCCCCGGTGGAGATCGGGGTTGATATCGGGGTCGGGTCTGGATCGGCGGCGGTCATGGGGGGCAAGCCTTACACGATCGCTGGAAACCGCCACAAGCGCTCCGCTTCACCGGAGGGAGCCCGCACGGCCAAATTTCGCCGCTTTGGGGTCTTTACACCCGCACGGGGTTGCGGCCCTGTCTCGGACGCACGCCAAGGTCAACGGTGCGAGGTGCCTGCCATGATCCAGTTCGTCCTCCGGGTCCCCATGGGCGGACACCCGACATGGCTTGCCACGGCGCTGATCCTCGGGACCCTCGCGGTGGCGGCCCCCGGATCGGCCCAGACGGTGGAGACGCCCCCGGCCGGGCCGCCTCCGGCCCCGTCCGCCTCCGGTGCCGTGGTCGCGACCACCACCCTGGACAGCCTGGACTATTTCTCCGCCGCCGGCCGCAGGACCGGGCTGGGCAACGACCTTTGGAAAGGCGCCTCCGCCGACCTGGCCCGCAGCGGCCTGCCCGCCCTGGGCTCCCGGCCGCTGGAACCCGGCCTGTCCCAGCTGGCGCGCCAGCTTCTCGCCACCGGGGCCCGGGGGCCCGACGGAGCGCACGAGGACGCCGATCTGGCGGGGGAGCGGGTGCTGGCCCTGATCCGTCTGGGGGATTTCGAGGCCGCCCGGGGCGTCCTGGCCCGGACCCCCGGCGTGGCCGCCCATGCCCGCCTGTCCCAGGCCGCGGCGGAGCTGGCCCTGTGGTCCGGTGACCTGGACCGGGCCTGCACTGTGGGCAATGCCCTGTCCGAGGGGCGCGATGGCGGCTTCTGGCTGCGCCTGCGGGCCCTGTGCCTCGCCAGTGCCGGCAAGACCGCGGAGGCGCAGCTGGCCCTGGAACTGGCCGCCGCCAATCCGGCCCGGGACCCGGCGCTCACCCGGCTCGTGGCCACGATGGTGAATGGCGGATCGCCCCCGCCCCCCTCGGCCGACACTGCCCTGGCCTATGCCGCCAGCCGGGCTCTGAAGCTGGACCTGGCCTCCGTCGTGGCCACGGTGCCGATGCCCGCCCTGCTGGCGCTGGCCAGTGACGAGGGCCAGAGCCCGGAGGTGCGCCGCCGCGCCGCCCTGCGCCTGATCGAGCTGGGAGCCGACGCCGCCGAGGTGATCCGCCCGGTGCTGCTGCTGGCCACCCCGCCTGCGCCGCCGGCCCCGGCCCCGGAGGCTGTGCCCCTGCGCAAGACCCGTCACGGGGTCCATCCCCGCCCGACCGCACCGGCCGCCGAACCCGGCCTCTCCGAAGCCGTCCGGGCCGAGGCGCTGGCCCGGCTCTATGCCGCCGCCCGCAACGCCGTCGATCCGGCCGAGCGGGCCCGGGCCCTGACGACGCTGCTGCGCCCCGCCCAGGGGCTGAGCTTCCGGGCCCTGAGCGACCTGGTGGCGCCGGACCTGGCCCTGGTGACGCCGGACGGCCTGTCGGCGGAGGATCGCAGCCTGCTGGCGCTGGCCGCCGCCACCGTGAACGCGGCCTCCGCCCAGCCCCTGCGGGACAGCCTGACCCGGGACGGCCCCGGTGCCGCCTCCGCCCTGACCCTGTCCCTGATCGATGCCGTGCGCGCGGTGGCCAGCCCCGGTCGTCCCGTGGGTGAGGTGCTGGACCGGCTGGTGGACGCCGGAAGCCGCGCCACCCCCGCCGACAGCCTGAAGGTGCAGGGCGCCGCGGTGATCCTGTTCGGCGTCGGTGATCCTGCGGGCGCGGACCTGTCTCCCCTGGCCCGGCTGCAGCTGTCCCGGTTCGAGCCGGGCCCCGCCCACCATGTGGGCCCCGCCCTGGTCGCCTTCGCCGCCGTCGCCAGGGGTGCCGCGGGGGAAGTGGCCCTCCTGACCCTTTCGGCGGCGGGGACGGACGGATCGACCTTCTCGCCGGCGGAGCGGGCCCTGTTCCTGCGCCCCCTGACCCGGGCGGGGCTGGCGGCGGAGGCCCGGTCCATCGCCGTGGACGGCCTGCTCGCCCTCGCCGGACGATGAGCGACGCCCAGATCGAGACCTTTCTCGAGTCCATGGCGGCGGAGCGGGCCAGCGCCGCCAATACCCTCAAGGCCTATGGCAAGGACCTGGCCGATCTGGAGGCCTTCCTGAAAGGCCGGGGGGAGACCGCGGTCACCGCCTCGACCGCCTCGGTGGAGGCCTATTTCGAAGCGCTGGGCCGCCGGGGCCTGGCCCCCGCCACCGCCGCCCGTCGTCGCGCCTCGGTCCGCCAGTTCTACCGCTTTGCCCTGGCCGAGGGCTGGCGTCCCGATGATCCCAGCCGCCGGGTGGAGGCACCCCGGCCCGGGCGGCCCCTGCCGAAGACCCTGTCCCATGCGGACATGACCGCCCTGATCGCCGCCGCGGAGGGCCGCGCCGGTCCGCCGGAGGATGTGGCCCGCCTGGTCTGCGCCCTGGAGGTGCTCTACGCGTCCGGCCTGCGCATTTCGGAGCTTTTGTCCCTGACCCTGCAGGCGGTGGCCCGGGATCCGGCCTATCTGATCGTCAAGGGCAAGGGCGGCAAGGAGCGGCTGGCCCCCCTGAACCGGTCGGCCCGGGCGGCCATCGCCGCCTATCTGCCGCTACGGGCAAGGCATCTGCCGGCGGGCGGGACGGCCAGCCCGTGGCTGTTCCCCTCCCGCGGCGGCACGGGGGCGGAGACGGGCCGCCTGACGCGGCGCCGCTTTGCCCAGCTGCTGGACGAGACGGCCCTGGCCGCGGGCCTGGACCCGGCGATGGTCAGCCCGCACGTCCTGCGCCACGCCTTCGCGACCCAGCTGCTGGACGGGGGCGCGGACCTGCGCACGGTGCAGACCCTGCTGGGACACGCCGACATCTCCACCACCGAGATCTACACCCACGTGGCCGGAGAACGCCTGCGGGAGGTGGTGGCGACCAGGCACCCCCTCTCCCGCAGGAAGGCCAAGCCTACATCGGAGGATTGACGCCGTTGGCGCCGGTGGTCACCCGATTGGTGATGTAGGTGCCGTCCGCCTGCTTCACCGCGCCGATGAACACCCCGGCGCCGGGCTTCAGGAGCGCCTTGTCCCCCAGGCCGAACTGCACGATGGGGATGTTGGCGGGGATCTCCACGTGGCGCACGCCACCGGGAAAGGACACGTCGACGGTCCGGCCGCTGACGCCGGACACCACATTGTCGATGGTCCCGTTGGTCATGTTGGAGCCGGGCTTCAGGTCCCAGGGATAGTGCCCTTCGCCCATCTTCACCCCCGGCGGGAACACGTGGACTTCCAGCGACATGCCGGTGCCGTCGGGCTTGTCCACTTCGGTGGTGCCGATGAAGCTGCCCTTCTGGATGGCGTCGGGGGAGACGGGCTTCACTTCCGTCACGGTCCAGTCGGGGGTCAGCTTGACCACCGCCACGCCGCCCTCGCGGGTGGCGACGGTGAGCACATTGCCCTCCAGGCTTGTCACCTTGCCGCGGATGAAGTTGGGGACCGGGCGCGGCGCGGGGGCGGCGGCGGGTGCCGCGGGCGCGGGGGCCGTCTGGGCCTGGGCGACAACGGAGAACAGGGGCAGGGCGGCGGCGACAGTCGCGGCCAGCAGGGTACGGCGCATCCGGGGGTCCTCATGTCTGTGGTCATGCGACGCTACCCCAGCGTCTGCCCGGGGGATAGGGCCCCTCTGGCGCGGGACCGCGGGTTGCGCTACCGACGGGCCATCCCATCACCGGAACCGGACCGCCATGACCAAGACCCCCCGCGGATTCTTCAAGCCCCTGGCCATCGGTGCCCCCCAGCCCTACCGGGACCTGCCCTCCCGGGTGGAGCGGATGCTGCATTTCGTGCCCCCGCACCTGGACAAGGTCCGCGCCAAGATCGGCGAGACCCTGAAGGAGGTGGACGTGATCGTCGGCAATCTGGAGGACGCCATCCCCGCCGAGTCCAAGACCGCCGCCCGGGCCGGCTTCATCGAGATGGCGAAGGCCCACGACTTCGCGGCCGCCGGCGTGGGGCTGTGGACCCGGATCAACTGTCTGAACTCCCCCTGGCACCTGGACGACGTGACCGAGATCGTCGCGGCCGTGGGCAACCAGCTGGACGTGATCATCGTGCCCAAGGTGGAGGGCCCCTGGGACATCCACTACATGGACCAGTTGCTGGCCCTGCTGGAGGCCAGGCACGGGGTGACCCGGCCGATCCTGCTGCACGCCCTGCTGGAAACCGCCGAGGGGGTGAACAATGTGGAGGCCATCTGCGCCGCCAGCCCGCGGATGCAGGGGGTGAGCCTCGGCCCCGCGGACCTGGCGGCCAGCCGGGGGATGAAGACCACCCGGGTGGGGGGTGGCCATCCCTTCTACCGGGTGATGGAGGACCCCCACGCCGACGGCAGCCCCCGGGCCAGCGTACAGCAGGACCTGTGGCACTACACCCTGGCCAAGATGGTGGACGCCTGTGCCGCCTACGGCATCAAGGCCTTCTATGGTCCCTTCGGCGACATTGCCGATCTCGACGCCTGCGAGCAGCAGTTCAAGAACGCCTTCCTGCTGGGCTGCGCCGGGGCCTGGAGCCTGCATCCTTCCCAGATCGCCGTGGCCAAGAAGGTGTTCAGCCCCGATCCCGGCGAAGTGGCCTTTGCGAAGCGCATCCTCGACGCCATGCCCGACGGTTCCGGCGTCGCCATGATCGACGGCAAGATGCAGGACGACGCCACCTGGAAGCAGGCCAAGGTGCTGGTGGACTGTGCCCGGCAGATCGCCGGCAAGGATCCGGCCCTGGCGGCGATCTACGGCCTCTAGGCCCGTGCGGCCGCGGTGCCTGACGGGACTTGCCGGCCTGTGGGCGGCGGTCTTCGCCCTCGCCGGACCGGCGGCGGCGGACCCGTCCCGGCTGGTGGTCTGGGCGTGGGAGCGGCCGGAGGACCTGCGCTTCCTGCCGCCGGACGCGGACATTGCCGTCCAGAGTGCCTTCATCGAGATCCGGGGTCCCGACCTGTTCACCCGCGCCCGCCGCTTTCCCCTGCTGGCCCGGTCCGGTCAGGTGACCACCGCCGTGGCCCATGTGCAGATTCGCCGGCATCAGGCTCCGGTCTGGTCCCCGGCCCTGGCCGACCGGCTGGCCGAGGCGGTGGTGCGGCTGACGGCGCCGTCGCACCCGCAAAGGGTCCAGATCGACTTCGAGGTCCGCGCCTCGCAGCGGCAGATGCTGCTGGACCTGGTGCACGCCGTCCGCCGCCGCCTGCCCGCCGGGACGATCCTGTCCATGACCGCGCTGGCCTCCTGGTGCGATACGGAGTCCTGGCTCTCCGCCGCCGAGGTCGACGAGATCGTTCCCATGCTGTTCCGCATGGGTCCGGGGGGGGAGGGGCTGATGCAGGCCCTCACCAATGGGGCCGATTTCGACCAGCCCGTGTGCCGCACGGCGCTGGGCATCGCCGCCGACCTGCCGCCGGGGCGTGCACCCGCGGGGCGTCGGGTATATCTGTTCAATCCGCGAAGCTGGACGGCGGAGCGCTTTGCAGAGGTTCGGGAAAGGGTCGAGGCATGGGGATCCGGACACTAGCGGCCCTCGGGCTCGCGGCGGCGGCGGGGACGCTGCTGCTGGGGCTGGCCCCGTCGGCCCGGGCCAGCGGTCCGGCGGCCGCGGCCCCCTGGTATCTGGACCCCTATGGCGGCGAGACCGCGCAGATGGGGTCCGTCTATGGCGGCCAGCCGGGGATCGTCATGGCCCGGTCACCCCGGCCCCTGCTCTATCTGGACTGGCGGCTGCTGCACGGCCAGGCGGTGGGTCCGGTGGCGGGGCAGACCCTGACCCGGCCCTGCTGTGATGCGCCCTGGCTTCCCAACTCCCCCCCGGCGGGCGCCCAGGTCTGGCAGGCGGCACGGCTGACCGTGAAGGATGCGCCGGAGCGGCCGCCCTTCATCGAGACCGCCCGCCCCGGACCCAATTTCACCAGCCGGGAGAACTGCTTTCCCGAGGCCTTCGAGACCGCCGCCGCCACCCTGAACGACCGGATGAACCGGGAGGGCGGGGCCACCCCTGCCGTGCGCGCCTGGCTCGCGACCCAGGACGCGGTGTTCGACGCCTGCGCCAGGGCCGACGCCGTGCTTCCTCCGCCGGTCCCCGCCGCGCCCGCCTGGCTGAAGGCGGACCGGGCCTATCAGGAGGCGGCCTTTGCCCTCTACATGGACCGGGACCTGGAGGCGGCCGACCGGTTCGCCGCCATCGGCCGGGACAAGGCGTCCCCCTGGCGGCGGATGGGCCCCTATCTACAGGCCCGGGCCCTGCTGCGGGAGGCGCGGAGCCGCCCCTCGCCGGACGCCTGGGCCCGGGCGGAGGCCGCCATTGCCGCCCTGGCCCGCCTGCCCGCCGACGCCTATGGTCGCGGCAGGGCCGAGGACCTGCGGCATGTGCTGCTGTTCCGCGCCCACCCCGACCGGCTGGGCGCGGAGATTGCCACGGCACTGGCCGCCCATGACCCGCCGCCCCATACCGATGTGCTGTTCCGCGACCTGTCGGACCTGTTCGACGCGGGCCTCGCCCCGTCCGACGCCCTGGACTGGATGACCACCCTGCGCGCCCGGCACACGGCGGCGGAAACCGAGGCCCAGACCACCGCCGACGGCCAGATGTACGGACCGGACGGCACCGCCGACCTCAAGGGCCGGGCCCGGGCGGGCCGGTTGCGGTTGCAGACGGCGGATGCCGCCCGCCGCCGGGCCCTGGACCACGCCCGCCAGCGGTGGACGGACAGCCATGACCCCGCCTGGCTTCTGGCCGCCCTCAGCCTGGCCGTCCCCGGGGACCCGGAGGCCCAGACCCTGATCGCCGCCGGTTCGGCCCTGGCGGAGACCGATCCCGCCTGGCTGACCGTGCAGCTGCACCTGGTCCGCCTGGCGCTGGCCGCCGACACCGGCGCGCAGACCGAGGGCGAGACCCGCAACCGCCTGCGGGCCAGGCTGGACGCCCTGATCGCCCGGCCGGACCTGCGGGTGGCCGACCGCAATCTGTTCCGGGCCCAGCGCCTGCAGCTGGCCCGGGACCTGCCGGAGCTGGTGCAGCTGGCCCTGCGTCAGCGGATCTGCGGCAATCCCGTCGTGGATCTGACGACGGGGGCCGGCGCATCGGTCCCACCGCAGGTCACCTGCCTGCGGGACAACTGGCCCCTGTCCACCACCCAGTATGGCGGTGTTTTCGATCAGGAGGGCCAGACCGGCACCCGGGGCCTGGGGGAAGACGCCCGAGCGGTGATCGACCGCATGCCCCTCGCCCAGCGCCTGCGCCTCGCCGAGGACAAGGGCCTTCCCGAGCTGATCCGGCGGGATATCGCCCTGACCAACTATGCCAGGGCCGTGGCGCTGCAGGCCCAGCCCGCCATCGACCGCACGGCCCGGCAGCTGGTCAGCCTGCTGCCGGTGATGGCCGATGACTTCCTCAAGGTGGCCGCCACGCCGCCGGGGCCGGACAAGCGCTTTGCCGCGTTCGTCGTGCTGGCCAAGATCCCGGGACTGCGGATGGACCTGGTGGCCTATACCCGGCCGGAAAAGACCGTGGCCGAGTTCCAGGGTGCCTGGATGGACTGGGTGATCCGGCCGGCCGCGGCGGCGCAACCCGATGCCGCTCCCCCGCCCCTGGCCGCCTACCAGCAGGCCGGCGAGGTGGAGGAGGACGCCGGGGACCCGGCCACGGATCTCGTCTGCCTGGGGGCCTGCAGTCCGGCCCCGTCCCCCCTGCGCCTGCCGGGCTTCGTGGCGGCGGCGCAAGGGGAGGCGAAGGGGGAACGGGCGGTCTTCGCCCAGGCGCCCGATGCCATCTACGGGCGGGGTGAGACCAATCCGGCCCGGACCCTGCCCCCCGGCGCGGTGGCGGTGTGGGACGAGATGCTGGACTATGTGAGCGCCCACCGACAGGACCCCCGCGCCGCGGAGACCCTGTACTGGCTGGTGCATGTGGGCCATTTCGGCGGCAGCCACAATCACTCCGGCCGCCGGGCCTTTCGCCTGCTGAAGACGCGCTATCCCCAGTCGGACTGGGCGGTCCGGACCAGGTACTATTTCGATTGAGCGCAGAGTTGCTTCGATTGAGCGCAG
Source organism: uncultured Caulobacterales bacterium (assembly GCA_903874895.1). Classification (GTDB taxonomy): domain Bacteria; phylum Pseudomonadota; class Alphaproteobacteria; order Caulobacterales; family Caulobacteraceae; genus CAIMFV01. Next base: position 21,200 of record CAIQUG010000130.1, read on the forward strand.
AGTTGCCGAAGCCGTCGTCGGATGGCGCTCCGGCCCGGCCGAGCGGCGATCGCGTCCGGGACCTCAGGCGACCTTTTCGGCCCGGCGCTTGCGGGTGCCGGCATAGGCCTCGCTGTTGAAGCGGCGGCGGTCCGGGCCGACATACATCTGGGCCTCGATCCAGTCTCGGGGCTTGAGCATCACGTTCTCCACCCGGCGGAACAGGTCCTTCATGGCATAGGGCTTGCGCAGGAACTCATGCGCGCCGGCGTCCCGGGCCCCCTTGATGGACTCCACCGTCGCCTCGGCCGTGTAGAGGATCACCGGCACGGTCCTCTGGGACAGGCGGCTGCGGCGAAGCTCCCGGACGAAGGCGACGCCGTCGAAGTCCGGGCCCCGGTATTCGGTGATGATGAGCTGGGGGTCCACATTGCCGACCACGCCGAGGCCCCCGGTGGTCTTGTGCACCAGGGTGATCTGACGGGACCCGAAGTCCCGCAGGAACTCGCTCATCATCTTGCCGCTGGTCGGAACGGGATCCAGGATCAGGACCCGCTCGATGCGCGGAATGAGTTTTTTCAGCAAGGCCGGTTCGGCAGCAAACATCTGGCATCCCGTGAGACGTAACGGAAAAACGGTACGCCAGGCCCCGTAAAGAACAGATTTATGACGCCCGCAGCGCGGCTGGTAATGGCACTCATCGTGCTGCCAAATCGCCCATATTGGGCCGGGTCGGAGGATTGCGCTGCGCGTCCCAATAGGCGCGTCCGGACGCCGGGCGCATGAGCAGGCGCGGGGCCCCGTCCTGCCGCTGGACCCCGAACAGGTTGGCACCGGGGGAATAGATCAGCCGGTCGCCGTTGCTGCCGCGGACCACCGTCTCCGCATCCGCCGGTGGATGGTCGAAGAAGGCATGGACGCGGGTCAGGTAGTCCTCGAGGGATCGGGCACCGATATCGGCCCCCCGATGCTCGAACTGGTAGCGGGCATTGTCCTCCGCCCCGCCGTGGCGATTTTCCGCCCACATGGGCTTGCCGTGGAACAGGGGGGTGGCCCGCCGCCCCGCGCGACCGCCCCCGGCGGGCGTGAGGGCCGCGGCCCCCTCCGGCACCGGCTGTGCCAGGGCCGCGGCCCGGTCCGCCGGACCCGTGGGCGCATGCGCCGCCGCCGCGCGGGGACGCTCCCCGCAGCTGGCGAGCATCAGCGCCATTCCGACCGTCATCGCGATCCCCGCCGGAGCCGCACGCCTCCCGATCCGCTGGAAATGCCCCATGTCCGTCCCCGAAATGCATCCTCAGGCTGCAAATCTAGCCGAACATTTGGCGAACGTCTCCCCGCTTGCTATGCAGCGGCCTGAGACATGTGGCCGCAGGTCCACCAGGGAGACACGAGGTCCGGTGAAGACGAAATCGGTGCTGCTGATCGTGGGGGGCGGGATCGCCGCCTACAAGTCCCTGGAACTGGTGCGGCTGCTGGGGCGGGCGGGGGTCGGCGTGCGCGCCATCCTGACCGAGGCGGGGGCGCAGTTCGTCACGCCCCTGTCCCTGTCCGCGCTGTCGGGCCAGGCGGTATACCAGGACCTGTTCAGCCTCACCGACGAGGCGGAGATGGGGCACATCCAGCTGTCCCGGAGCGCGGACCTGGTGGTGGTCGTCCCCGCCACGGCCGACCTGATGGCCAAGGCCGCGGCGGGCCTGGCCCCGGACCTCGCCACCACCGCGCTCCTGGCCACGGACAAACCGGTGCTGATGGCCCCGGCCATGAACGTGCGCATGTGGCAGCACCCCGCCACCCGGCGCAACCTCGCCACCCTCACCGCCGACGGCGTGACCTTTGTCGGCCCCGACGACGGGGCCATGGCCTGTGGCGAGTTCGGACCGGGGCGCATGGCCGAGCCGGAGGCGATCCTAGCTGCCATCCTCGCCCGCCTGGATGCCGCCGCCGACCGGCCGCTGGCGGGGACGCACATTCTGGTGACAGCCGGACCGACCCACGAGCCCATCGATCCGGTGCGCTACATCGCCAATCGCTCCTCCGGCAAGCAGGGCTACGCCATCGCCGCCGCCCTGGCCGAGCTGGGGGCAGAGGTGACCCTGGTCTCCGGCCCCACGGCCCTGGCCGCCCCTACCGGCGTGCGCCGGGTCGAGGTTGAGACCGCGCGCCAGATGCTGGACGCCGCCCGCGCCGCCCTGCCCGCCGATGCCGCCGTGATGGTGGCGGCGGTGGCGGACTGGCGCCCGGCCACGGCCGCGGCCCTGAAGGTGAAGAAGGGCGAGGCCGCCCCCCCGCCCGCCCTGACCCTGGAGGAGAACCCGGACATCCTGGCCACCTTGTCCCGCCCGGGCCTCGACCGGCCGCGGCTGGTGGTGGGCTTCGCGGCGGAGACGAACGACGTGATCGCCCACGCCGTGGCCAAGCGGGCGCGGAAGGGCTGCGACTGGATCGTGGCCAACGACGTGTCCGGGGACGTGATGGGCGGGGACGCCAATGCCGTGTCCGTCGTCACCGCCGACGGGGTGGAGACCTGGCCCTCCCAGAGCAAGACAGCGGTGGCGCGGCAACTGGCCCGGCGGATCGCCGACACCCTCGCCCCCTCGCCGGAATCGCTCTAGCCGTCAGGGGATGAACACCCCGACCGTCATCCTCGCCCTTCGCCGCCTGCCCCATGCCGACGGCCTCGCCCTGCCCGCCTACGAGACGGAGGGGGCCGCCGGCATGGACCTCCGCGCCGCCGTGCCGCAGGACGCGCCGGTGACCCTGCAGCCCGGGGAGCGGC
>CAIQUG010000131.1 GCA_903874895.1 uncultured Caulobacterales bacterium
CTTCGACGCAGCTGTGGCGGAGCATGACCGCCTGGCCCGGGACTACGCGTCCCTCGGATACGAGATCATCGACCTGCCGAAGGCCCCGATCGACGCCCGGGCGGAATGGGTTCTCTCGAACCTGTGACACGGGGATGTTCCCGTCTCTGCGGCAAAAGAACATATTGCGAACAGAGAACAAACCATGCACAGTGACCTCATGCCGCCTCGGTCCACATGACCCGCTGGGCGGGGTGAGAATCGTGGCAGAAGGATCGCAGGTTCCATGACACAGGCGGCTTTGAAACTCGTGGCGAAGGTAGATACCGACAAGCAGAAGGCCCTCGAGGCGGCCCTGTCCCAGCTGGACCGGGCCTTTGGCAAGGGCGCGGTGATGAAGCTGGGCGCCAAGGGCAAGGTCGTGGAGATCGAGAGCGTGTCCACCGGCTCCCTCGGCCTCGACCTGGCGCTGGGCATCGGCGGTCTGCCCCGCGGGCGGGTGATCGAGATCTACGGGCCGGAAAGCTCCGGCAAGACCACGCTCGCCCTCCATGTGGTGGCCGAGGTGCAGAAGATCGGCGGCACGGCCGCCTTCGTCGACGCCGAACACGCCCTGGATCCGTCCTATGCCCAGCGCCTGGGGGTCAATCTGGACGACCTGCTGGTCTCCCAGCCGGACAATGGCGAACAGGCCCTGGAGATCACCGACACCCTGGTCCGCTCCAATGCCGTGGACATCATCGTGGTGGACTCCGTGGCGGCGCTGACGCCCCGGGCGGAGATCGAGGGGGACATGGGTGACAGTCTGCCCGGTCTGCAGGCCCGCCTGATGAGTCAGGCCCTTCGCAAGCTGACCGGCTCGATCTCCAAGTCCAAGTGCATCGTCATCTTCATCAACCAGATCCGGATGAAGATCGGCGTCATGTACGGCAACCCGGAAACCACCACGGGCGGCAATGCCCTGAAGTTCTACGCGTCCGTCCGCCTGGACATCCGCCGCACCGGCTCCATCAAGAACCGGGACGAGATCGTCGGCAACAACGTCAAGGTCAAGGTGGTCAAGAACAAGGTCGCCCCCCCGTTCCGGGAGGTGGAATTCGACATCATGTACGGTGAAGGCATCTCCAAGCTGGGGGAGATCATCGATCTGGGCGTGAAGGCGGGCCTGGTGGAAAAATCCGGGTCCTGGTTCTCCTACAACAGCCAGCGGATCGGCCAGGGCCGGGAAAACGTGCGGGAGTTCCTCAAGCAGAACCCCGACATCGCCGCCGATATCGAGGCGGCCGTGCGCAAGAACTCGGTGAAGATCGCCGACAAGCTGCTCGCGGATCCCGTGCCTGACGCCGAGGGCGAGGAAGAGCCGGACTGATCGTGTCCGCCGGGTGTCCGGGCCAGCCTTCGGGCCGGTCCGGAGGGACCTGGCAGGCGGCAAGGTCCAACAGGTCAGCCTGGTGTGGCCGGGCAATCTGAATTTTGCCGGGGTCGGGGCGCGAAACCGTGGTTTGCAAACCTGCGGATTTCTATATGACGGCGGCTTGATCCCCTCAAGCCATGCCTGGGAGCGGCCATGCCGAGCCTGAACGAAATCCGTTCCACCTTCCTCGACTACTTCGCCGGGCGCGGGCACACCGCCGTGCCGTCCGCGCCCCTCGTGCCGCAGAACGATCCGACGCTGCTGTTCGTGAATGCGGGCATGGTGCCGTTCAAGAACATCTTCACCGGCGCGGAGACCCGCCCCTACAGCCGGGCCGCCAGTTCGCAGAAATGCGTGCGCGCCGGCGGGAAGCACAATGACCTCGACAATGTCGGGTACACGGCGCGGCATCATACCTTCTTCGAGATGCTCGGGAATTTCTCCTTCGGCGACTATTTCAAGGAACAGGCGATCGACAACGCCTGGACCCTGGTGAACAAGGAATTCGGCCTGCCCAAGGACAAGCTCCTGGTCACGGTCTATGCCGATGACGACGAGGCCTTCGGCCTGTGGAAGAAGATCGCGGGCTTTTCCGATGACCGGATCATCCGCATCGGCACCACGGACAACTTCTGGTCCATGGGAGACACCGGTCCCTGTGGCCCGTGCTCCGAGATCTTCTATGACCACGGTGCCGATATCCCCGGCGGCCCGCCCGGCTCCCCCGACGAAGATGGCGACCGCTTCATCGAGATCTGGAACCTCGTCTTCATGCAGTACGAGCAGGTGGCACCGGGGGAACGGATCGCCCTGCCCAAGCCCTCCATCGATACCGGCATGGGGCTGGAGCGGATCGCCGCCGTGCTGCAGGGAGTGCACAACAATTACGATGTGGACCTGTTCCGCACCCTGATCGCCGCCTCCGAAGCCGCCACCGGGACCCGGGCGGAAGGCGAGGCCCTGCCGTCCCACCGGGTGATCGCGGACCATCTGCGCGCCTCCGCCTTCCTGGTGGCCGACGGGGTGTCCCCGTCCAACGAGGGGCGCGGTTACGTGCTCCGCCGGATCATGCGCCGGGCCATGCGCCACGCCCATCTGCTGGGCGCGGCCGATCCGCTGCTGTGGCGCCTGACGCCGACCCTGGTCTCGGAAATGGGTGGGGCCTATCCCGAACTGGTCCGGGCAGAGCCTCTGATCACCGAGACCCTGCGCCAGGAGGAGGAGCGATTCCGCCGCACCCTGGGCCGGGGCCTCGCCTTGCTGGACGAGGCGACGGCGTCCCTCAAGGCCGGAGACATGCTGGAGGGCGAGGTCGCCTTCAAGCTCTATGACACCTACGGTTTCCCCCTCGACCTGACCCAGGATGCCCTGCGCGCCAAGGGGCTCAACGTCAATCTGGACGGCTATGAACAGGCCATGGCCCGGCAGCGCGCCATGGCCCGGGAGGCGTGGCAGGGTTCCGGCGACCGGGGCGGCGGCGCCGCCTGGTTCGCGGTCCGCGACCGTCTCGGCCCGACCGAGTTCGTCGGATACGAGATGACCTCCGCCACGGGGGAGGTGTTGGCCCTCGTCACAGACTCGGGCGAGATCGACGCGGCCGGCGAGGGCGTCATCGTGGATGTCCTGTTCGACCGCACGCCGTTCTATGCCGAGAGTGGGGGCCAGGCCTCCGACGTGGGCGAGATCCACTGGACCGGTGGCGCGGCAGAGCTGGTGTCCGTCTCCAAGGAAGCCGGCGATCTTCATGTCCACCGGCTGAAGATCACGGCCGGCCAACTGCAGACCGCCGACCGGGTGACCCTCGAGGTGGATGCCGAGCGCCGGGTCCGGACCCGGGCCAACCACTCTGCCGCGCATCTGGTGCATGAGGCGCTCAAGCGGGTGCTGGGTCCGCACGTGGCCCAGAAGGGCCAGCTGGTGGACGCGGAACGGATGCGGTTCGACTTCAGTCACGGGGGCCCCCTGACGCTGGAGGAGCTGGAACGGGTGGAAGCCGAGGTGAATGCCGTCATCCGCCAGAACGCCGTCACCCGGACGGAGGAAATGACCCCGGACGCCGCCATCGCCGCGGGGGCCATTGCCCTGTTCGGCGAGAAGTACGGCGAGACCGTCCGGGTGCTGACCCTCGGCCGCGCCCTCGAGGGGGAAGGTGCGTATTCCGTCGAGCTGTGCGGCGGCACGCATGTGGCCCGGACCGGGGACATCGCCCTGTTCCGGATTGTCGCCGAGCAGGGCATTGCCGCCGGCATCCGCCGGGTCGAGGCCCTCACCGGCGAGGCGGCCCGTCGGCTGATGCTGGACCAGATCGCGGTGGCCCGCGGGCTGGCGGAGCAGTTCAAGACCCCGATCCCGGAGCTTCCGGCCCGGATCGAACACCTGGTCGCCGATCGCAAGCGCCTGGAAAGGGACCTGGACGACGCCAAGCGCAAGCTGGCCCTGGGCGGCGGCGGTGGTCCCGTCGCGGCCCCCGAGGAGATCGCCGGGGTGACCCTCGTGGCCCGGGTTCTCCAGGGTCTCGATGGCAAGGGTCTGCGCCCGGTGGTGGAGGACCTTCGCAAGGCCCATCCCTCCGCCGTGATCGCCATTGTCGGCGTCAGCGACGAGGGCAAGGCCGCCATTGCCGTGGCGGTGACCGCCGATCTGGTGGGGCGGATCAGTGCCGCGGAGCTGGTCAAGGCCGCCGTGCCCGCCATGGGTGGCCAGGGGGGCGGCGGCAAGCCGGACTTCGCCCAGGGCGGGGCCCCGGACGGCAGCCTCGCGGAGGCCGGTCTGGCCGCGATCCGGACGGCGCTCGGGGGCTGACCGGTTCCGTATCCGTCGAGCCGAGCCCTTCCCGCCCGCCTCGGCCGGTCGCGCGCGGGGGGGGGCAGGGGACAGGCGCGTGGACGCAAACCAACGCCTGTGCCAGGACACCTCCTTCAGGGCGCGGCAAGCGGATCGCCGGCCCCGTATCGAACCCCGCAGGACGGGCCTGGCGTCCGGCGCGACGGGCCGTTCCCCCCCGCCTCGGGATCGCGGACCGCCGCGGCGAGGGCCCAGGTCGGCCCGGATCCCGGCACAAATGCGCCGAGCCGGCACCCGGGGCCTTGACCTGCCCGGCGGCGGGGATTAACGCCTGAGACTTGAACGGCGGACGAGGTGCAGGCCTTGCCCGCCGTTTTGCTGCGCCGTGTGCCCCGCGTCGCCGCCGCTGCCCCCACCGCCCTGCCCCGCCATCCAGACCGAGGAGTTCTTCCCATGACCGATGCCCTGCTGCCCGGCTGCACCGGTGTTCTGGTCCTGGCGGACGGAACGGTCTTCCAGGGCCACGGCACGGGCCTGGTCGGCACGGCCGTGGGCGAGGTCTGCTTCAACACGGCCATGACCGGCTATCAGGAGATCCTGACGGACCCGTCCTACATGGGCCAGATCGTCACCTTCACCTTCCCCCACATCGGCAATGTCGGGGTGAACCTCGAGGATACCGAGCAGTTCGGCGACGGGGCCGTCACCGCCGCCCGGGGCGCGGTGTTCCGCGACGCCCCCACCGCGCCGGCCAACTGGCGGGCCCAGGGCGACCTGTCCGACTGGCTGGCCCGCCGGGGCGTGGTCGGCCTGTCGGGGATCGATACCCGGGCCCTGACCCGCCGCATCCGCGAGCAGGGCATGCCCCATGCGGTGATCGCCCATGATCCCGCCGGCGCCTTCGACCTCCCCGCCCTCAGGGCCCGGGCGGCGGCCTGGAGCGGCCTCGAGGGCCTCGACCTGGCCAAGGACGCCACCTGCCGGCAGAGCTTCACCTTTGAAGAGGGCCTGTGGCACTGGCCCGCCGGCTATGCCGCCCCCAGCCCCACGCCCCGCTTCCACGTGGTGGTGGTGGACTATGGCGTGAAGCGCAACATCCTGCGCAGCCTGGTTTCCATCGGCGCGCGCCTGACCGTGGTCCCCGCCGCCACCACGGCCGACGAGGTCCTGGCCCTGAAGCCCGACGGGGTCCTCCTGTCCAACGGCCCCGGCGACCCGGCGGCCACGGGGGTCTATGCGGCGCCGCAGATCAAGGCCCTGGTGGCATCCGGCGTGCCGGTGTTCGGCATCTGCCTCGGCCACCAGATGCTCGCCCTGGCGCTGGGCGCGAAGACCACCAAGATGGAGCAGGGCCACCATGGGGCCAATCACCCGGTGAAGGACCTGCAGACCGGCAAGGTGGAGATCGTCTCCATGAACCACGGCTTCACCGTGGACCGGGACAGCCTGCCCGAAGGTGTGATCGAGACCCATATCTCCCTGTTCGACGGCACCAATGCGGGCATCGCCCTCAAGGACCGGCCGGTGTTCGGTGTCCAGCACCACCCCGAGGCCAGCCCCGGCCCCACGGACAGCCTCTATCTGTTCGACCGCTTCGCCGCCCTCATGGCGGGCTGAGCCCCGCCCGCGGCGCGTCTCCCGCGCAGCGCCCCTGGCCGCAACGGCCACCGCCCCCGGCGTGCACCTCTCGCCGCTCGCCTTTCGGGCGCATAAACGACCCCCACAACGAAAAAGAGACGGCCGAAGCCGCCTCTGATCCGTCTCGTAGAGGTCGCCTTGTCCTAGAAGCTCGTCTTCAGGTTCAGGTAGACAGCTGTCGGGTAGCCAATGGTGTAGGAGCCCGGCGAGGCGGCATTGACGACGTCGCCGTTGGGGTAGGTGATCGGCTGGAAGTTCGAGGCGCTCGGGGCGCTGTTGTAGTATTTCCGATCGAACAGATTGTAGACGTTCAGCTGGATCGACGTCTTGTGGCCCGACTGGCCGGTCGGGAAGGTGTAGCGGACGTCGGCGTTGAACAGCAGGTTGCTCTTCAGGACCGAGTCATTGACATCCGACTCATACCGCTCGCCGACGAATTTGCCGGTCAGGCCGACCGTGAAGCCCTCGTAAACATACTCACCGCGGACCGTGTACTGCTGGTCCGGCGTGTAGACGAGTTCCTTGCCCTTGGTCGGCAGATAGATGGGCGTGTTGGTCAGCTTGTCCGGGCCCGAGCTCGCGGAGGTGATCAGGTTCGCCTTCAGATGGCTCACCTGGTCCGACGCCGACACGTAGAGCTTGAAGGCATCCGTCACCCGCCAGCCCAGTTCCAGATCCACGCCGTGCAGGCTCACGCCGCCGACGTTGCGGTCGATGGAGAGGGTGGGATCGTTCGGGTCGACGCTGGTCACGATGTGGTTCTTCCACTGGGAGTTCCAGTAGCTCACCGAGGCGCTGAACCGGGGAATGTTGAAGCGATAGCCCACCGCATAGTTGCTGGTGGTCTCCGGCTTCACCGTCTCCGGCTGGCTCGTGTAGAGATTGTCGGTCCGCGGGGCGGAGAAGCCCTTGGACACCGTCGCGTAGACGCTGTTGTGGTTGTCGATGTCATAGCTGGCACCCGCGTTCGGCAGGACCTTCTCGAAATTGTAGGTCTGCTTGAACGGAGCCCGGAAGTTCGGGGCACCGTTGGCACCATAGGTGATGGTCGTGCCAAGGAGCGTCGACAGGTTGGTGGCCTTGGCCCCGGGAACCCCGGCCTTGCCATCCGCCGCCAGGGCCGCTGCGACCAGGGTCGGGCTGACGGTGTCGCAGAGTTGGTTCGACCCGTTGTAGTTGTAGCAGTACTGGTTCAGCTGGCGCTGGAACTTCGGGTCGCGAACCCCGAGGTTGATGTGCAGCCGGTCGTCGAAGAACTTGCCCACATAGTTCACGGAGAACTGGTTCAGTTGGGCGATGGAGAAGCGGTCGCGGCTGCGGAGCGTGGAGCCATCAAGGGTCGGGATCGCCGGGCCATAGCCGTTCTTGCCGCCGAACACGTTGGCCGGATTGCCGGTCGCCTGATCGATGTAGGAGGCCTGGCCGGTCTGACGGTGGCGGCCGTAGTCGAGGGAATAGCTGAGCTGCAGGCTGTTGTGGTCGTCGTACTTGTAGATCAGCGAGTTGTTGACGCCGTAGCGGTGCGTCTCGGTGTTGCTCGGCTGGTAGACATAGACCGATCCGCCGCAATTGCCGTCGCGGCCCAGGGAGATGCCGATCTTGCCGCCGCTGCAGTTGCCGGCACCGCCGCTGCCGATCAGCCGGACGTCCGTCGTCTGGTTGACGAGGGCGTTCCCGCCGCCGTTGGCCAGGGTATAGAAGAAGTAGGGGTCGACGGTCAGGGTCAGGCCCCGGCCGAGGGTGAACTTGGACTGGCCGCGGAGGTCACCGAAGTTCACCGGGTTGATCCGCAGACCGTAGTAGTTCGCGTCGGAATTGTTGGCCTGATTGGTGATGGCCGGGTAGCTGTAGCCGGTGGTCGGGCTGATGGTCGGCGGCACCCAGATGGCGTTGTAGTCCGCCTGACGCCCGTAGTTGGCGATGGTCGCCAGGGTGGCCCCACCGTAGAAGTTGTTGCGCTCCTGCGTGTAGGTGAAGGCCGCCTTCATGAAGTCATCGCCATTGAGCGGCTGATAGAGGTCGCCGTCGATGCCCTGCCGCTTCAGGGCGCCCGGGCCCTTGTACTTGTCGGAGTGGGTCGAGTTCACGCTCAGGCGGGCACGCAGGCCCGTAGGACCGAAGGCCCCGCTATTGATCTCGCCGTAGAACCGGCGGTAGCTGGCGCTGCCCGTCGTCGCCGAGACCGTCGCCTCGGGCGTCTCGGTCGGAAGCTTTGTGATGATGTTGACCGTGCCGCCGATGGACGAGGCCGTGGGGCTGTCGACCTCGGTCTGCCCGGTGTTCACGACGATCCGGTCGATGGATTCACCCACGGCATACTCGCCCGGGTAGATGGCGTAGTTGCCGGTGTCGTTCAGAGGCGTGCCGTCGACGGTGAAGGACAGGTGGGCCCCGTCGAAACCGTGAATGTGGATGTCGCTGCTGCTGAGGCCCGTCGGGTCATTGGTCGAGTAGGTGACGCCGGGAACGAGGTCGATCAGTTGCGCGAAATTGGCGCTGCCGACCTGGTGTTCGATGAAATCCTTCGTGACGATCGACTGCTCCTTGGTCGAGCGCACGATGACCGCGAGGCCGTCGGTGCCCGCAGTCTTCGCCGCTGTCACGACCACGGCTTCCACCGTCTGTGAGCCGGTCGACTGGGCCTCCGCGGCGGAACCCGCCAAAAGGGCTCCAAGGATCGCGACACTCACGCTGGAAGCGCTCGCTAGAATTCTGGACTTCAAATACATGGGATCCCCCGCAGCTAAACCGACGCAAGCCAACAGACGGCCCGAGACCGACTGCCTTTGTCCGGTAGACATCGCTGCGGGACGTGACGGTTTGAATGCAGTTTTACGTGGAATTTGTTACACGGGCTGCTACCGGAGCGGAGGATGCATTTCGTGAACAAAGTGTTGCGGCATTGCAACCAGTCCCGACATCGAACACTGCGCGACCTGAGTATCACTGGCGTTTGAACAGGGACGAGCCAGGCCGACGCCAAATTGCCTTACAGATCGGCCCGATGGCCTCCTGAGGCCCCCGGACCGGAGCGTGATCGCACGGCAGCGATCCCGGACGATTGGTCTCCGGCTGAGGGCCGTCAGGCCTTCAGGGCCTCGACCCCCGGCAGGACCTTGCCTTCCATCCATTCCAGGAAGGCCCCCCCGGCGGTGGAGACGAAGGTGAAGTCGTCCGCCACGCCGGCGGCATGCAGGGCGGCCACGGTGTCGCCGCCCCCGGCCACGGCGATGATCTTTCCCGCCTTGGCCAGGGCCGCCGTATGGCGGGCCACGGCAACGGTGGCGGCGTCGAAGGGCGGTACCTCGAACACGCCCAGCGGGCCGTTCCAGACCACGGTGGCGGCGGTGTCGATGGCCGTGATCAGCCGGGCGACGGAGGCCGGGCCCGCGTCGAAGATCTTGTCCCCGTCCAGCACCGCGCCCAGACCGCGGACATGGGTCGCGGCGCCGGGCTTCAGGTCATCGGCGCAGACCAGGTCCACGGGCAGCAGCAGCTCGCAGCCCTGCCGGGCGGCCTCGGCCATGATCGCCCGGGCGGTGTCGGCCATGTCCTTTTCGCACAGGGAGGCGCCCACGCCGTGCCCCTGGGCGAAAAGGAAGGTGTTGGCCATGCCGCCGCCGATGGCCAGCTTGTCCAGCCTGCCCACGAGGTTCTGCAGCAGGTCGAGCTTGGTGGAGACCTTGGAGCCCCCGACAATCCCTACCACCGGGCGCTTCGGCGTGCCCAGCGCCGCCTGCAGGTGTTCCAGCTCCCGCTGCATGGACCGGCCGGCATGGGCGGGCAGGCGGTGGGCCAGTCCTTCCGTGGAGGCATGGGCCCGGTGCGCAGCGGAGAAGGCGTCGTTCACATAGAGATCGCCCAAGGCCGCCAGGGCGTCGGCAAAGGCCGGGTCATTAGCCTCCTCCCCCTTGTGGAAGCGGACATTCTCCAGCAGCACCACCCCGCCGGGCGGCAGGGCTGCAATGGCCGCGGCGGCGTCCGGTCCGGTGCAGTCATCGGCAAAGGCCACCGGCACGCCCAGCAGCGCGGCCAGGGGGGCCGCCACGGGGGCAAGGCTCATGGACGGGACGCGCTGGCCCTTGGGCCGATCGAAATGCGCCAAGAGGGCCACCCTCGCCCCCTTGCCCGTCAGGTCGCGGATGGTCGGCAGGGCCACCCGCAGGCGGGTGTCGTCGCTGATCGCCCCGTTCTCCATGGGAACGTTGAAATCCACGCGGACAAGGGCGGTCTTGCCCGACAGGTCGGAGACGTCGTCGAGGGTGCGGAACGCAGACATGCTGGAACTTTTTCTTGGGAGCCGTCAGGTGCTCAGAGGAACTTCGCCATGACCAGCGCGGTATCGGCCATGCGGGTGGAGAAGCCCCACTCGTTGTCATACCAGGCGAGGACCCGGGCCAGCTGGCCTTCGACCACATGGGTCTGGGCCAGGGCCGCGGTGGACGAGGCGGGCTGGTGGTTGAAATCGCAGGACACCAGCGGCTCGTCGGTCACGGCCAGCACGCCCTTCATCGGCCCGTGGGCGGCGGCGGTCAGGGCGGCATTGATCTCGTCCGCGCTCACCGTGCGGGAGGGGACGATCTTCAGGTCCACCACCGACACATTGGCCGTCGGCACCCGGACCGAGGACCCGTCCAGCTTGCCCTTCAGCTCCGGCAGCACCAGGCCCACGGCCTTGGCCGCACCGGTGGAGGTGGGGATCATGGACAGGGCCGCGGCGCGGGCCCGGTACAGATCCTTGTGCATCTGGTCCAGGGACGGCTGGTCGTTGGTGTAGGAGTGGATGGTGGTCATGTAGCCGCGCTCGATCCCGCAGAGGTCATGGAGTACCTTGGCCACGGGGGCGAGGCAGTTGGTGGTGCACGAGGCATTGGACACCACCGTGTCCGCCGCGGTCAGTACCCCGTGGTTCACGCCGTAGACGATGGTCTTGTCGGCATGGTCGCAGGGGGCGGAGACCAGCACCCGCTTGGCACCGGCGGCGAGATGGGCGGCGGCCTTTTCGCGGGTGGTGAAGATGCCCGTGCACTCGAAGGCGATGTCCACGCCCAGCTCCGCATGGGGCAGCTTGGCCGGATCCCGCTCCGCGGTCACCTTGATCGGACCGAAGCCCACATCGAGGGTGTCGCCGCTGACCTTCACCGCGCCCGGGAAGCGGCCGTGGGTCGAATCGTAACGCAGCAGGTGGGCGTTGGTCTCGATGGGGCCCAGGTCGTTGATGGCCACCACTTCGATGTCCGTGCGGCCGTGCTCGACGATGGAACGCAGGACAAGACGGCCGATCCGGCCAAAACCGTTGATGGCGACACGAAGGGCCATGTGAGACTGCTCCCGGCAAACATAGGACGCCGCGCCGCCCAGAGCGGGCGGGGGCCTGTTGTGTGGCGGGGTTTGTGAGCTTAGACGCCATGAAGTCAACCCCTGCACCGGTCAAATCCGGTTACGGAATCTAATCACGCGGCGGTTAAGTGTCCCGGCGGTCGCACCTGATGCGGGCGCTTGGCGAGGATTGCGAAGTTTGGGTGACATCCGGACAGGGCGTTGTATGAACGATCCGGTGGGACCGCGGGGATGAGGAGCTGATGACGGACCTGGAACCAGAACTGAACCTCGCCGGCGGCGCCCGGGAGGCGGTTTCCGACACGGCCCTCGGCGACGCCACGCGGCGGCTGGAGCTGGCGCTGAACCGTCTGGAAGCCCGGCTGTCGGAGCGACTGGCCCGCGCCGGGGAAACCGATGCCTTCGCCTCGGACCGGGCGCGGCTGGCGGCAGACCTGGACGCCGCCCGGGCCCGGGAGCGGGCGCTGGAGCAGGTGGCGGCCGAGGCCTCGGCGGCGCTTGGCCGCGCGGCGGCGGAGGTGCGGGCGGCCCTGGCAGCGGAACTGGCCGGCGAGATGGCCGATCAGCTGCAGGCGGAGGACTAGGTCATGGCCACAGTCACAGTGACCGTCAACGGGCGGGCCTACAGTGTCGGCTGCGAGGACGGTCAGGAACAGCACGTGGCCAGTCTGGCCCGCAATTTCGACTCCCAGGTGCGGGATGTGGCCGATGCCGTCGGCCAGGTCGGGGAGCTGCGCCTGTTCCTGATGGCCGCCCTGCTGACGGCGGACGAGGCGGCCGACCAGCGCTATCGCATCGAACAGCTGGAAGCCGAGCTGGAGCGACTGCGGGCCGGCCGCTCCGAAGTGGAGGCCGTTGCCGCCCGGGCCATCGCCTCCACCGCCGCCCGGATCGAGGACCTGACGGCGCGCCTCGAGGTCTGAGACCCTGCGTCCTGGCGAGGGGCCCCGAGCGGGCGTCTCGAACCCCGCGCCCCCCTCTATTCCCGCTGATGATTGGCCCAGCGGATGGCGAGGATCGCAAGCCCGATCGGGACCAGCGAGGCGCCGATGCAGCCGAGGATCAGCAGCACGAGCCCGGTGGCCTCGTGGCGTCCCTGATCGCCGAGCATGGCGAACAGCCCGCCGACCATCACCAGCAGTCCCAGCCCGTCGCAGCTGCCGAACAGGAAGATCACCAGGATGCCCACGGCGACGATGAGCATCGCCCAGGTCTTCAGTCGTCCCTCAGCCTGCGCCATTCCGGCCCCTCCGCAGCACGTCCGCCCCCTCGGCCCCCGGGCGGTAGAAGGTATTGTAGGTGTCGAACGGGATGATCCGTCCGTCCGGCTCCACGAAATGCACGCAGGACCGCTTCACCGTGCCGAGATCGAAGTTCCACCGGTCGAGGAACTGGCTGATCACCACCCGGAAGGTGTCCGCATAGGACAGGTCCTGGGGCACGGCGGCCTCCGGCAGGCAGCAGAGCACGGCGGCCAGCTTGTCCGCGGCGTTGCCCTGGGCGGTGGACAGGGACAACAGCTCGAACACCTTCTCCCGCAGTTCGGGATAGGCCTCGACGCTCACCGTGTTGGGCACCGCCGCCACATAGACCTCCCGGGGCAGCATGGCCGTCACCGGGGCCACGCTCTCCCCCCGGCGCAGGCCGTAGCCGATGCAGATCTGGTCGGGGTTGCAGGGCAGCGGAATCAGGTCCTCCAGGGCGAACACGCCGGCTTCGGCAATGCGCCGCCGGACCTCCGTCAGCACGATACGATCCGTAGACGGATCAAATCCCTCATTGCGCCCGGCGTCCTGGATCGGCTGGAAGGTCACCCCCCGCACACACCGCCATTTCAGGGCAAAGTGAATGATTTCCGCGACTTCGTCGTCATTCACCCCCTTCTTCAGGGTCACCACCAGGGTGGTGGAGATGTTGCGGGCCTCCAGGGCCGCCAGGGCTTCCATCCGTATACGGACGAGATCGGCCCCCCGCAGGGCCTTCAGGGCCGCCGGTCGCAGGCTGTCGAACTGCAGATACACCTCGAAGCCCGGCATGTAGCTGGCGAGCCGGTCGACGAAGGCCGGATCGGTGGCGATCCTGACCCCGTTGGTATTGACCATCAGGTGCCGGATCGGCCGGGCCTTCGCCGCGTCGAGGATCGCGAAGAACTGGGGATGGAGGGTCGGTTCGCCCCCGGACAGCTGGACGAGGTCCGGCTCCCCCTCCGCCGCCACGATCACGTCCAGCATCTGTTCCACCTCGGCCAGCGGGCGGTGTTCCGTGCGCTTGACGGAGCTCTCGGCGAAGCACACCGGGCAGGACAGGTTGCAGGCGGAATTGATCTCGAGGAGGGCGAGGCACGAGTGCTGCTCGTGGTCCGGGCACAGGCCGCAGTCGAAGGGGCAGCCATGCTCCGTCCGGCTGTGCACGGCCATCGGCCGGTCGCCGGGCTTCAGCCAGTCCCGCTGGGACTTCCAGTAGGCGAGATCGTCGGCGATCAGGGTCTTCATCACCCCGTGCTCCCGGCAGCGCTTCTGGTAGTAGACCCGGTCCCCCTCGCTCACGATCTTGGCCGGGACGAGGGCGAGGCAGGTCTCACACAGGCTGGTGGTCTGGCCCAGGAACAGATAGGGCGCGGCCTTCCTCACGCTGCTGGCGGGCAAGGTCGGCGCGGTAGCAGATCCATCCATAGGCGATCAGTCCCAGGGTGAGCCCGTGAAACAGGTTGAGCGGTCCGATCAGCCGGGGATAGGGCTTCAGAAACTCCCAGGCAAACCGCTGGACACCATACCACAGGCAGAAGACATAGAAGCTGCGACGCAAGGCCCAGTCCGAGCCGCGGCGCAGCGCCACCAGCCACAGGACGAGGAACCCCGCGACCGCCAGGCTCTCGTAGACCTGAACCGGATGGCGGGCCACGTGGTCCCCCAGGTCCACCCCCCACGGCAGGCGGGTGGGCGTGCCGAAGGTGTTGTCCTTCAGCCCCGTCAGCAGGCAGCCCCAGCGACCGATGACGATCCCCAGGGCGAAGGGCCCCACCCACAGGACGCCGGTGGAGCCGCGCAGACCCTTGACCGCCTTGTAGGTCTCCACCGCGGCGATGGCCCCGACCAGGGCCCCGGCGACGCTGTGCGAGAGGACGGGCCGGTCCTGGGCCAGGGTGTTGAGGGAGCCCGCCAGCCAGGCCCCCGCCACCGCCCCCACGGCCAGGGCGAGATAATAACCGGGCCCGAGGCCGGGGGAGACCCGCCGCGCCGTCTCCGCCAGCCAGCTTCGCCGCAGTCCCAGGCCGAAGAGGGCCCCGCCGCCCCAGGCGAGGGCGTCGAATGCGAGGTGTGCCCCCGGAAACACCGGAACCGGGATCACCTTCGGACCCTCAGGGCCAGGCGCGGAAGTGCTTGGACAGTTTCAGGCCCTGCCGCTGATAGTGGGAGCCGTCCTCCCCGTAGAGCTTCGTCGGACGCTCGGTCAGGGGTTCGAACACCAGCCGGGCGACGGTCTGGCCGTCCTCCAGCAGGAACGGGGTCTCGTGGCTGCGGACCTCCAGCACGCCGCGGCTGCCCACGGCCCCGGCCTCCGCCGTGCCAAAGCCCGGATCGAAGAAGCCCGCATAGTGCACCCGGAACTCCCCCACCGAGGGGTCGATGGGCGTCATCTCCGCCGCCTGCAGGGACGGGATCTCGATCGCCGCCTTGGAGGCCAGGATGTAGAACTCGCCCGGGTCCAGCAAAAGCTCCCCCCGGCGGGGCTCCAGCGGTTCCCAGAAGTCCCGCGGGTCGTGGCCATCCTCGTGATCGAGGTCCACCACCCCTGCATGGCGCCGGGCGCGAAAGCCCGCCAGCGCACCGGTCAGGTCCACGCCCACGTCCAGGCTGCCCAGCAACGGGGCCGTGCCGGACTTCAGGCGCAGCTGGTTCAGCCGGGTGCCCGTGCGCACCAGCACGCTGAAGGTCTGCGGCGCGATCTCCAGATAGAGGGGGCCGTCATAGCCGTCCGCCACGTCGTCGAAGCGGTCGCCGTGGTCGGTGAGCAGACGGACGAACACGTCCACCCGGCCCGTGGAGCTCTTGGGATTGGCCCGGGCGCAAAGGCCCCTCGGCAGGCGCAGCCGCTCCTGCAGCCGGGCGATGTAGACACAACCCTTTTCCAGCACCGCCCCCTGGCTGAGGTCCAGCCGGTGCATGGCCACGTCCTTGAGCCGGTCCGCCACCGTCCGCCCGGCCCGGGGCAGGAACGAGGCCCGCACCCGCCAGCAGGTGTCCGCCAGCCGCAGGTCGAGGCTGGCGGGCTGGATCTGGTCGGCGGCAAAGGGCGCGGCGGCGGCGATCGCCCCCTGGTCCGCCAGGGCGCGGATGACCTGGCTGGGCAGGATGCCGACGGCCATGGCCGGAGACGTCGAGAGGGGTTCGGGGCGGGGTTCGGGGGCGCTCATTGCCGGGACACTCGCCGCTTGGCCCGCGGATGGCAAGAGGCGCGCGCGGGCACCTTGGGCCGGATGGCGAATAAGCCTATGCAGGGGCCATGATCCCAGCCCCCCC
>CAIQUG010000132.1 GCA_903874895.1 uncultured Caulobacterales bacterium
CAGTTGCTCCGGGCTGATCGCGGCCCCGCCGCCGGAGGCCATGGCCTGCACGGCGGGGCCGAGCCCTCCCTGCACGAGCTGGTCGATCAGCCCCGTGGAGCCGGCCAGCGGGGTATTCGCCAGGGCCTGATTCAGAAGGGCTGGACCCTGGGTCTGCAGCTCCTGCTCGGCCATTGATTTGAGCGTGTCGAACAGTCCCATGGTCGGGGCTCCGCTCGTCCGTTGACGAGATCAGGTGACCGGCAGGGCACCCGGGGTTCCGCACTTGGTGAACTTGCCCTTGGCGGTCTTGCAGCGGGCGGGCTTGCCCGCGGGCGCGGGGGTCGCAGCCGGTGCCGGGGTCGCTGCCGCCGCCGCCACCGGGGCGGGCTTGGATGCCGTGGTGGTCTTGTGACAGACCTTGTCCTTGGAGATGCAGGAATTCCCGCAGAGGACCCCCGTCTTGCACACAGGTGTCGCAAATGCTGCCGTGGCAGTCAGCGAAAGGGCGGCGATGGCGATGAGGGCTCGGATCATGTGGTGTCTCCTGTCGGTGACGGGAGTTAAGAACACGGGCCGATCTCGATCAATTGTTAATTGAGTTTTACGCGCGCCGCGGGTGCCTGCTCGGCCATCTGGTGCCCCGAACTGGGCGCGGCCCGCCGGGTCACGGGGAGACCCGGGCCACCGTCTGGGAATTTCGGGGATGGAAGTAGAACTGCTTCGAGATGGTCAGGCCGTCGGGAAACATCAGGGCTCCGGGACTGACGAAGGCATAGGTCGCTTCGCCCAGCACCACGCTGTCCCCCGCGGTGGTCAGAAGGCCGGCGGGCAGGGTGACCGCCGTTCCCACCGTTTTGGCGGCGATGTTGCTGGCGTCGCTCCACTGGATCACATCGGTGATCGGCCCGTTGTTCACCGACACGGCCTGGATGCTGGTCAGGCGCATGGTCAGGCGGGTAACGTCCACCGGGGCGATGACGACCTTGCCGACGGCAAAGATGTCGGTGATGTCCGCATCATGCAGGGTCTGGGTCTGGGTCGCGAGATTGCCGATGGTGAAGGCGACCGTGTTCACGTGCCTCGCCACGTTGGCAAAGCTGCCCACCGTCACCGCACCGACGAAGATCAGGATCAGCAGCGGCGCGATCAGGGCGAACTCCACGGCCGAGACGCCCCGGCGATCCCGCAGCAGACGCTGGAGCATGCGGGCGGGTGACGGCTCAGGCATAGGGCTCGTTCCGGAAAGCCACGGTGGATTCAAAGACGGTCGTGCCGTCCGTGGTCGCGTTGAACCCGGTGAGGAAGTACGGGGTCAGCAACTGCCACTTGAGATAGGTGTTGACCATCACGATGCTGCCGGCGGCGCTGCCGCTGAAGGCGAGGTTCTGGTCCGAGAACGCGCCGTTGACGGTCACGTTCGGCTTGGCGGCGTTGGAAAAGGCGTTGAACGTCTGCACACTGACGGACAGGTTGCTGGCGCAGGAGTCGCCCAGCCAGTTGAGCTGGCTGCAGACCTTGGTCTTGAACGCCGTGGTGGCCGCGGTTCCGGTCAGGGTGAACTGACCCGTCATGATCTGGCGGGCGGCCTGGTTGGTGGCATTGTCCAGGGCTGCCGACACGGCATTGGCGACGCAGACCTCGGTGATCGCGAAGATGATGAAGATGAACGGCAGTGCCACGAAGGCGAACTCCACCGCCGTCGCCCCGCGCTGGTCCCGCCGCCAGCGGCGAATTCGCCCTCCTCGCGGCGTCGGCGTCGGCCGGTCAGCTGGCGATGCGGACATTTTGCAGGTTCCCGGCGATGATCTGGAAGGCAGAGATCAGGGACGCGCTGTCCTTCGCATCGAAATAGTGGCCGGAGTCCGTGGCGCACTGCTTCAGATTGGCGAGGGACGTCGCATCGGACACGCCGAAGCCGATGGCATAGACCTCGATGTTCTGGGACTTGGCATAGGAGCAGGCGGCCACCTCGGCCGTGTTCGACTTGGTGATCCCGGCTTGGCTGGCAGCGGCAATCGTACCATCGGAATTGAAGGTCGCCCCGGTCAGGGATCCGTTCGCATTGAGGGAGTTGGTGTTGTAGCCGTCGGTCATCAGGATCAGCACCTTGCGCGGCATCTTGTTGGCGAGGTCGTAGGGCGCGCCGGTGGCGAAGGTGGCCGTGGGAGACAGGACGTTCACCCCCCAGGTGATGCCCCCGGCAATGTAGGTGTTCGGCTTGAAGCTGCCGATCTGGTAGACCAGCCCCTTGATCGCGGCCAGCACCGTCGCCGACTGGGTGGTCAGCGGCACGATCGGATTCAGGCACTGCTGGGACGTGGTCAGGAAGCCCACATACGGCTTCGCCTGGCTGGCGGATTCCGGCGGGGCGAGCAGGCCGTTGCTTCCGACCAGATTGTTCACGCACCCGTACCACTTGTAGTTGGTGGTCACGGCCGGCTTGGCGGCGACGGGGGCCGGGCTCTGGCTGCAGGATTGATAGGGGGTGATCGGCACCGTGCTGCAGGTCTGGCCGACAATGTGCGTGCCCATGGTCACCACACCGTCGATGATGGACACCACGTAGGGCTGTGAGGTGCCACCGGTGCACTGGGTGGTGGTCGAGACCGTCTTGCAGGTCGTGGGACCACCAGCAACGGCGGCCGTCGCCGGGGTGGTGGTGGAATAGTTGGCGGCGACGGACCGCCAGTTCCCCGTGGTCGTCGGACCCACATTCACATAGTCCGCGTACGGAACGACCGCGACCTTCACGAAGCCGGCGTTCTGCGGGGTCATCAGGGCATTGACCAGATTGGTCGCCGCCGTCTGCAGCACCTGCATCTTGGTGCCGGCGGCGTCGAGGGCGACGCTCATGGAATAGGTATTGTCCAGCACCAGGGCGACCTCCACCGTGCCCTTGGCCGATTTCAGACCCGAGCCGGTCGCGCTGTAGGCCACCGTCGACAGGCCGGCCACGCCACCGAAATAGGTGCTGTAGGTGCCGGTGGCCGTCGCCGTGATCTTCTTGGAGGTCGTGTCGTAGTCAAAGGACGAGAGCTGCGCGCTGGTTTTCACGAGCGCGGGCAGGTTGGCGTTGAACACCGTGGTGGTGATGCTCTTCAGGGTCGGGGCATCGGTTGCCGTCGACGAGGCCGCCGCAAGGATCGCGGTATCCAGCGCATTCTGGACTTCAGATCTTTGATTGTACAGATTTGAGACGTCCAGGGCCAAGGCAATGAGGCCGGCCAATACCGCAATCGAAAGGGCAGTCGTGACGAGGATGTTGCCCGACTCGCTGGATCCGAACGTGTCGTTCTTGGCCATTTCCATTGACCCCTTCTCAAGTCAGGGATCAGAAAATGCCCGTTAAAGCTATAAATTTCATTAATTTGTTAGCGATAGTCGTAACGCCACCGTTCATATTTAAGATGTTGGCAAGTCATGCGTGCCGGACGCGCGCCGGAGTCGACCCGTCACGCATCGCCGGTGGCGCGCGGATCAGCCCGGCAGGCCGTCGGGTCCGGCCCTCAGGGTGTCCACCCGGGCAAGGCGGCTCTGGTCCTTCAGCATCACGCCGGTCAGGCGTCGCCGGCGGGCTTCGGTCAGCAGCCAGAGCAGGGTCTCGGCCGCATCCGAGGGGGGCAGCCCCTGCGGCCGGATGTTGGAGACGCAGTTGCGTTCGGCGTGGCTGCGGCCGACCCGGGGTGCCCAGGTGAGATAGGCCCCCAGGCTGTCGGCTGCAGACAGGCCCGGTCGTTCGCCGATCAGCACCAGAACGGCGGCAGCCCCCAGGCGTTCCCCGATCTCGTCCCCCAGAGCGACCCGGGCCTGCCGGGCGATCACCGGCGGACCGATGCGCCAGCCGCCGGCGACGAGGCGGGGGATCAGGGCCGCCAGAAGCGCCGGGGCATGTTGGAGGGCCCGGCTGGACAGGCCGTCGCTCAGGACGGTGACCAGATCAGGGCCCCGGTCCCCCCGCACAGACAGGGCTGCGGCGGACGCCGCCGTGAGCCGGGTCCCGAGGTCTGGCCGGGTCAGATAGGTGCTTCGATCGGAGGCCTGACTCTCCACCACCCGTGCGCCGGTACCCTGCGCGCCGAGGGCGGTGATCAGGGCCTCGGCATCCAGGGCGTGATGCACCGCGTCCCGGGCCCTGGCATGGTCGAGGGCGAAGGCCAGCGCAGAGGCGGTGGTCTGGCTGACCCCCGTGCGGCCGAGGCCGATCCGCGCCGGGGTCCGGTCGCGGTCATCGGGGCGGGGCATCGGCAGGCCCGGACCGGTCATGCCAGGTGGCCCGCCGTTCCACCGGCCCCTCGACCGGTGTCTGGCCCGATGGTGGGCCAGGGATCGGTTCCGGAGGTCAGGCGACCGGCGGTATCGGTCAGGCCCATCTGCTCCAGCCAGGCCTCGAACTCCGGTGCCGGACGCAGGTCCAGCAGCCGTCGGACATACTGGATGTCATGGAAGGAGGTGGACTGATAATTCAGCATCACATTGTTCACCGCCCAGTGCAGCGCAGTCTCGCCGGACTGCGCACAACGACGCACCGGGACCGCGGCGGCGCGGCCAAGTCAGCGCAGCCGCGAGCGCAGGCGGCAGGC
>CAIQUG010000133.1 GCA_903874895.1 uncultured Caulobacterales bacterium
CCCTTCATCGTCGCGGGCGACTACGTCTATCACTGCCACATCCTGGAACATGAGGACGGTGGCATGATGGCCCGTATCTTCGTCCGGCCGAGCGTCTAGGACGAGGACATGGGCCCCAGTCGCCGAACTCTTCTCGCGGCGTGCGCGGTCGGGGTCGTAGGCCTGGCCGTGGGGGGTGCCGTCGTCGCCCGGTGGGTGACCGGCACCGCCTCAGGGGCATCGGTTCCCGCGAGCCGCGAGGTGCAGGTGGCCTATGACGACGCCAAGGCGACCGCGTCGCTCGCCCGGCACGTCGACGATCTCAAGATCCGCAACGCCAGCTGCCAGCCGGTGAAGGGTCGGCGCTACGCCTGCCAGATCGATTTCGTGCAGACCGACGCGCCGCAGGGCCGGCTGTTCTTCACGATCGTGACCATCGAAGAGGTTCGCCACCGCTGGTCGCTGATCAGCGGCCTGTGCAAGTCCCCGTCCGTCTGATGACCCAGATCGCCGGCCGGTGTTCCGTTTCTGGACGCGCCACACGCGGAGCCCGCGCGTGGGCCGCGGCGGGACTGGTGCTGGCCCTGCTGACGGCATCGTCCGCGGCGGCGACCGTGCTGGAACTGGACGATACCGGAAACGTCACCGTTCACGATGGCCCCGAAAGCCGTCTCGATCCCATAGCCCCGGCCCGCCCCATCCGCGGCGACCGTTCGGGGCCCGGCCGACGTACGCCCCCCGGGGTGGCCTGGGTCGCGCCCGGCGTGGCTTCGGTGCCCCTTCAGGACCGGATTGCCCGGGAAGCCCGGCGTGAGGCCCTCAGCCCGCACCTGGTCGAGGCCGTCGGCTGGGTTGAATCGCGACTGAACAGCCGGGCCCGCTCGCCGAAGGGGGCCGTCGGCGTCATGCAGCTGATGCCGGCCACGGCCCGGGGCCTGGGCGTCGACCCGAACGATCCGGATGGCAATATCCGGGGAGGCACCACCTATCTGGCCCAGTTGTTGCAGCGCTATGACGGCGACGTCGTCAAGGCGCTGGCCGCCTACAACGCCAGCCCGAAGGCGGTGGATCGATATGGCGGCCTGCCGCCCTATCGGGAAACCTCCCACTATGTCGCGGCCATCCTGGACCGCCTGGCACAGACAAGCCTTGCGGACCGCTAGTGCTCGTGAAGGACGAAGACCGTGACGCGCCCGATGATCCACTGCTCCCCACCGGCTCTTACGGCGATCGGCCTGATGGCCCTCGTGGTGCTTGCCGGACCGGCCGCCGCAGCGGTGCACCCGTCCGCTAGTCCCATCGACCCCCGGGTCCGCATTGTCCGCTATGAGCCGGATCAGGTCGTCGTCCTGCGGGGCACCCTCGGCTATTCGACGACCATCGACTTCGGTGCCGGGGAGCATATCGAGAACGTCTCCATCGGCGACAGCCTGGCCTGGCAGGTCACTCCCAACCGCCGGGCCAATCTCCTGTTCGTCAAGCCGATCGAAACGGGCCGCGCAACGAACATGACGGTCGTGACCAATTTCCGGCGCTACAAGTTCGATCTTCGGTCCCGCCATGCCCGGGGAGAAGGTGACCCGCGGGTCGTCCTGGAGCTTCGCTTCGACTATCCCGAGCCACTGCATCTGGCCGATCTGGCCACGCCCCCGGCCGCAGAGCCCGTCGCGCCGGAACCGCCCAACCAACTGCACAAGGCCTACAGCTTCGAGGGAAGCTTCCGCGGACTGCCGACCAAGGTTTTCGACGACGGGACATCCACCTACTTCGTCTTTCCTGACACGGCAGAAGTCCCGGCCATCTATGCCGTGGACGCCGACAAGAAGGAGGCGATGGTCAACGTTGCCACCCGGGACGGGTATATGGTCGTCGACCGGATTGCCCGGGCCTTTACCCTGCGCCGCGGCAACGAGACCTGCCGGATCTTCAATGACCAGTTCGAGGAAACCGCTCCGCGGACGGAACTGGTCCCTCACAAGGGCCTGAAGGGAGACCCTCGGTGACAGAGCCCTTCGACGAAACATCGCCGGTCGACGCAACGTCG
Organism: uncultured Caulobacterales bacterium; assembly: GCA_903874895.1. Taxonomy (GTDB): domain Bacteria; phylum Pseudomonadota; class Alphaproteobacteria; order Caulobacterales; family Caulobacteraceae; genus CAIMFV01. Next base: position 2,024 of record CAIQUG010000133.1, read on the forward strand.
GCATCAGAGACGGAGAGCGTGCTGCTCCGTGCAGGCCGCCCCTACTCCGCCGTGGCCGTGACGGATCGGCCCTGGGGGTTCTATGCCGGTGTCGCGCTGATCGCTGTGGTGGGCTTCAGCCTGTTCTCGGCCATGAGTTCGGGCCGCAATGCCCGCGCCGCTACCCGGGTGAGTGGAGCGCAGCTCCCCCCGGCCCCCGCGCGCCCGGCACCGCTGACGGGCGGGACCGCCGCCCCTGCCACCCTCAGCCGCCCGGCATCGGGCGCTCCCGCCGAGTCACCGGAGGACGCCGCGGCCCGCTGGCGCGCCCCCTCGATGATCGTGGACCTCGGGACGGACCCGGCGGGCTCGACGACCCCGGCGGCGAACGCCTCGACCAATGGTGCCGCGTCTGCCGGACCGGCGGGCCGTCGCTCCGCCGACAGCCCCGACAAGCTGAACAACGAGGAACGCTTTGCCGAGCGCATCGGCACGACGCCAGCGGATACCAGCGTCGCCTCTCGACTGGTGAACACCTCGCTGGTTGCGCCTCAGGGGACGGTCATTCCGGCCATCCTCGAAACGGCCATCAATTCCGACCTGCCCGGCTTTGTCCGCGCCGTCGTGTCGCGGGACGTGAAAGGCTTCAACGGCTCGACCACCGTCATTCCCCGGGGGTCGAAGCTGATCGGCCAGTACCGTAGTGGCGTGGCAGCGGGTCAGTCCCGCGCCTTTGTCGTCTGGTCCCGGATCCTGACCCCGGACGGCGTATCTGTGGACATCGGATCACCGGCCATGGACCGGGAAGGTCGCGGCGGCATCAATGGCGAGACCAACAGCCACTTCTTCCAGCGCTTCGGCGCCTCGATCCTGCTGTCGGTCCTGTCCACCGGACTCGATGGCTTTGCCGCCAGCGAGTCCAGGAACAACACCTCGATCATGATCGGCTCGCCGCAGCAGGCCAACAGCATTGCCTCGGTGGCCCTGCAGAAGCGGATCGACATTCCGGATACCGTTTCGGTCCCGCAGGGCGAGCCCATCCGCGTGTTCGTGGCGCGGGACCTGGACTTCACTGGCGTCATGAAGGCGGCCCGCTGACCATCCGTGCGGTGGAACAACCCCGAGCACCGGCAGAATGATCGCCAAAAGTGATCACAGATAACTGACAATAAAACATATTGCAGAATTGCAACATTGGGCTCACCATCCTCCCAACTCTCCCGAAGCAACGAGGAGAGTCCGATGACATCAGGGAGGAAGTTACATGTCTGCGACGACTGCTGGAGTCCTGCGCCTTTGTCTTGCCGGAACGGCCCTTGCATCGAGTCTGATGCTTGTATCGGAGGGCGCCTTCGCCGCCGATGCCGCGGCACCGCCCCCGGATGCAACCACCGTGCAGGAGGTCGTCGTCACCGGCTCCTTCATTGCCGGCACGGCCAAGGATACGGCCCTGCCCGTGGATGTGGTCAGTTCCGAGGAGCTCAAGAAGCAGGGATCGCCCACGGTCCTGGAACTGCTGAAGTCCCTGCCCGTCTCCAACGGCGTACTGGGTGAAACCAACCAGTTCGATGCCCGCGCCCAGGGCTCCGAAGGGTCCGGCAGCGTCAATCTGCGCGGCCTCGGGGCGGAGCGGACGCTGGTCCTCCTCAATGGCCGCCGCATGGCCATCAACCCCCTCGCCGGTGCCGGGTCGGGTATCGTCGACACCAATGTCATCCCGTCCGCCGCCATCGGCCGGATCGAGGTCCTGAAAGATGGCGCCGCGGCGACCTACGGCTCGGACGCCATTGCCGGCGTGGTGAACTTCATCACCCGCAAGAACTTCTCCGGCCTGGAAGTGGGCGGCAGCTACAAGATCATCGACGGATCGGACGGGGACTACAACCTCAACGCCACCTACGGCGTGACGGGTGACACCTACAGCCTCCTCATCGCCGCGGGCTGGGACCACCGGTCCACCCTGTCGGTGAAGGACAGGTCCTGGGCCAATCGCGGTTACCTGGAAAACCCCGAGGGCGGTTGGTCCGGTGGCGGTGATCCGGCCATCTATGCGCCGCTGGGGGCAACGCTGGGCCTGATCGGCGGCCTGACCCGGGACACGGGCTGCGCCGCGGCCGGAGGCTTTGCAGGCTTCTCGGGTGCCTCGCCCCGATGCCTGTTCCACTACATCCCCTTCGACAACATCGTCGAGAAGGAGGACCACTTCCAGGTCTACAGCGAGCTGAATGCCGACCTGACCCCGAAGATGAAACTGCATGTGGAGGGGCTGTTCTCCCATTCGGACGTGCCGGACTGGCATACCTCCCCGTCCTATCTCGTCCTGTCGTCGCCGACGATCGAGGCCGAGCCTGCGGGGGCGACGGCCGGACGCTACATCGTGCCGGCCACCAACCCCGGTCTGATCGCCTATTTCGGCGGCTCCCCGCCCCCGGGCGGCGTGCAGCTGTTCGCCGGTACGTTCCGGCCCTATGCCGTCGGCGGCAATCCCCTGTGGAACGACGGCTCCTCCCGGGGAACCCGCGGGTTCCAGGCCTATCGCATCTCGGCGGGCCTGTCCGGAGACCTGGACAACGGCATCCACTGGGACACGGCCCTGACCTACAGCACTGAAACCGGGCGGCGCAGCGGCTATGACACCATGGCCAACCGACTCGAGCTGGCCCTTCGGGGTCTGGGCGGTCCCAGCTGCAACTATGCGACGGGCACGCCGGGGACCGGGGGATGCCTCTATTTCAACCCGTTCTCCAACGCCATTGCCACCAACGCCCTGACCGGTGCAGCCAATCCGAACTACAACGCCGCCGTGGCCAACTCCCCGGACCTGGCCCGCTGGATGTTCCAGAAGTCCTCGACGGAGCAGACGTCCTCCCTGACCGTGTTCGACGCCGTCCTCAGCGGCAAGGCACCGATCACCCTTCCGGGCGGACAGGTGGGCTGGGCCGCGGGTGGCCAGTTCCGCCACAACTACTTCCGGTCCAGCTTCAGCGGCCTCGGCAACGCCCAGGTCACCCCCTGCGTCAACACGCCGGAGTACGGCGTGACGAACTGCACCGGCGCGACCCGCAACGGCCCGTTCGTGTTCCTGGGCGTGGCCACGCCTGCGGAACTGATGAGCGACATCTATGCCGGGTTCGGCGAGCTCAGCCTGCCCATCACCACCAAGCTGCAGGCCCAGCTGGCCGCACGGTACGAGGACTACGGCGGAGCCGTCGGCTCGACCTTCAATCCCAAGCTGGCGCTGCGCTGGCAGGTGGTGGACTTCCTGGCCCTGCGGGCGTCGGCAGGCAGCACCTTCCGTGGTCCGCCGGACGCCCAGCTGGCTCCCAACAACGTGACCTCGCTGCAGTCCATCGCCGGCAGCTTCCGGGCCGTGGACATCGGCGGCAATCCGAACCTGAAGCCGGAAAAGGCCGATACCTACAACCTCGGGGCCATCTTCAAGCTCGGGCATTTCAAGGCCACGATCGACTGGTGGTCCTTCGACTTCAAGAACCCCATCGTCGCGGAGCCGGTGGCCGGCATCTTCGGGGCCGTGTTCCCCACCGTCGGGCCAGCCAACTGCGCCAGCCCGCTGGCGTCCCGATTCACCTTCAACAACCTCGGGTGCGCCGCGGCCAACATCACCCGGCTGCAGACCTACTTCGTCAACGGCGCGCCGGTGAAGACCTCGGGGATCGACCTGGACGCGGACTACCGCTGGGACAACGCCTTCATGGGCGGTGACCTCACGGTGGGCGGCAGTGCGACCATCAACGACCAGTACAAGGTTGGCGCCACCTATATCGGCGGAAACCTCGCCTCGCCGGCCTTCGATGCCGTCGGCTACCTGAACTATCAGACGACCGCCGTGCCGATCCCCAAGTGGAAGGCCGAAGGGCATGCGGACTTCACCCTCGGGGACCACAACCTCCGTTGGCAGGTGCGTTACATCGACAGCTATGAGGACCAGCGGACGGCCCCCTTCGCCACCGGGGCCTATCGCGACACGGCGGGCAACCCGGTCACCGTGGCGGCGGGCAAGACCATCAAGGCGCAGGTCACGCATGACGTCACCTACCGCGTGTTCCTGCCCAAGCAGACGACCCTGACCGCCTCGGTGCTGAACGTGTTCGACACCGACCCGTCCTTCGCCCGGCTGGATCTTGGCTATGATCCGTTCACCGGCAATCCGCTGGGACGGGTGTTCAAGATCAACATCACCCACAAGTACTGATCGGAACGGACCGATATCCGGACCGGCGCGCGGCCAGGGGCAACCCTGGCCGCGCGTTTGGCCACGGCGCTTCCGATGGTCGATGGCGCGAAGTGAGGTCGTC
>CAIQUG010000134.1 GCA_903874895.1 uncultured Caulobacterales bacterium
GACGGGCGCGCTCGGGCGTAGTCGGCGGAGACCTTGCGTGCCATCCTCCGTAAAAGGCCGTTGTCGGATTGCCGACGCGGGATCACCGGGGGCAACACGGATGGCGCTCAGGGTCGTGGGAACGGGGCTGGGCCGCACCGGCACCAAGTCGATGCAGACCGCCCTGAACATGCTGGGCGTCGGGCCCTGTCATCACATGGTGGAGGTGTTCCAGCGGCCCGAGAGCATGGAGCAGTGGATCGCCGCTGCTGCAGGCCAGCCAGACTGGGACGCGATCTTCGAGGGCTATCACGCGGTGGTCGACTATCCGGGGGCGGCGCACTGGCGCGCCCTGGTGGCCTATTATCCCGAGGCCCGGGTGCTGCATACCGTCCGCGACGCCGACGCCTGGTTCGACTCCACCCAGGCCACCATCTTCGCCCCGGATTCCGGTGCCCTCTCGCAAGGCCCGGCGATGCCGTTCTTCCGGACAGTGATAGACGTGTTCGGCGACCGCATCCATGACCGGGCCTTCATGACCGACTATTTCCACCGACACACCGAGGCGGTGATCGCCGAGGTGCCGGCGGAGCGGTTGCTGGTGTTCCAGGTGGGGGAGGGATGGGACCGCCTGTGCCCCTTCCTGGGCGTCCCCGTCCCTGCCGAGCCCTATCCCTCCGAGAATTCCCGGGAGGCGTTCCAGACCCGCACCAAGGCCCTGGCCGATGCGGCGATCCAGTCCCTCGACGACGGCGCGGCCTGAAGGCTGACAAAGGTCCTCGGGCCGGGAGGCGTGACCGGCGTCCTTCGAGGCCGAAATCTTGACTCCGCCGCCCATCCCTGCGCATAGACCCGGCTTCTTCGGCGCCTTTCCAAATGCGCCTCCTCCGCCACGACCCCGGCCCGCAGATGCGGAACCCTCCGGACGAGGGCGGCGAGGACCCCCGTCGACGTGATCGTCCACGGGGGCTGAGTGCGTTTGGGCCGGGCCTTTGCCGAAGCGGAGCGGATGATGTTTGAAGCACGCCATGTTTGAAGCGCTGGGCGAGAGACTGACAGGGGTTTTCGACCGTCTGACCGGTCGCGGCGTGCTGTCGGAAAAGGACATTGACGAGGCCCTGCGCGAGGTGCGCCTGGCCCTGCTCGACGCGGACGTGGCCCTGCCGGTGGTGAAGGACTTCATCGCCAAGGCCCGGGAAAGCGCCACCGGCGAGGCGGTTCTGCGGGCGGTGAAGCCGTCCGAGCAGGTGGTCAAGATCGTCCATGACGGTCTCGTCGAGATGCTGGGCGGGGAAGAGGCCCATCCCCTCGACTTCGCCGTGGCCCCCCCGGCCGTGATCCTGATGGCGGGCCTGCAGGGCTCCGGCAAGACCACCACCTCGGCCAAGCTGGCCGTGCGGATCACCAAGGTGGACCGCAAGAAGGTGCTGATGGCGTCCCTGGACACCCGGCGTCCCGCGGCCATGGAGCAGCTGGCGGCGCTGGGCAGGCAGGCCGAGGTGGACGTTCTTCCCATCATCGCCGGTCAGTCCGCGCCGGACATCGCCCGCCGCGCCCTGAACGCCGCGCGGCTGGGCGGCTTCGACGTGCTGATCCTCGACACCGCGGGCCGCACGACCCTGGACGAGGCGATGATGAGCGAGGCCGCGGAGATCGCCCGCATCGCCAACCCCATCGAGACCCTGCTGGTGGCCGACAGCCTCACCGGCCAGGACGCGGTGCGCACGGCCAAGGCCTTCCATGAGCGCCTGCCCCTCACCGGTCTGGTGCTGACCCGCACCGATGGCGACGGCCGGGGGGGCGCCGCGCTCTCCATGCGGGCGGTCACGGGGCTGCCGATCAAGTTCCTCGGGGCCGGGGAAAAGATCGACGCGCTGGAGCTGTTCGACGCCCGCCGGGTGGCCGGCCGCATCCTCGGTGCCGGGGACGTGGTGGCCCTGGTGGAGCGGGCGGCGGCGGAGATCGACCGCGGCCAGGCCGAGAAGATGGCCCGCAAGATGGCCAAGGGTCAGTTCGACCTGGACGACCTGGCCGAGCAACTGCGCCAGATGCAGCGCATGGGGGGCATGCAGGGCATCCTCGGCATGCTGCCCGGCGTGCAGAAGGTGAAGAAGCAGATCGCCGAGAGCGGCATCGACGACCGGGCGTTCAAGCGGCAGGAGGCGATCATCTCCTCCATGACCAAGCTGGAGCGCAAGAAGCCCGACATCCTGGCCGCGAGCCGCAAGCGCCGCATCGCCAAGGGCGCGGGCGTGGACGTGGCCGAGGTGAACCGGCTGCTGAAGCAGCACCGGCAGATGGCCGACATGTTCAAGATGATGAGCCGAGACGGCGGCAAGGGCATGGCCAAGATGGCCGCCATGATGGGCGGCATGCCCGGAATGCCGGGTGGCGGCGGTGGTGGCATGGGCGGCGCGGGCGGAGCCCTGCCCCCCGGCATGGGCCTGCCCCCGGGCCTGAGCGGCCCCGATCTCGACAAGCTGAAGGCGCTGGGGGCGGGCAAGCCGCCCGCGTCCGGCGGCGGGGGCCTCCCCGGGCTGGGGGGCTTCCCCGGCTTCAAGAAGAAATAGACCTCGAATTCTCCTGAAAACCTGAAAAACCTCAAGAAAGACAATCAAATGCTGAAGATCCGACTGGCCCGTGGCGGCACCAAGAAGCGTCCCTACTATTCGATCGTCGTGGCCGACAGCCACTCCCCCCGCGACGGCCGCTTCATCGAGAAGGTGGGCACCTACAACCCGCTGCTGAAGCGCGACGACCCGACCCGGGTGACCCTGAAGATCGAGACCATCCAGGAATGGATCCGCAAGGGCGCCCAGCCCACCGACCGCGTCGCCCGCTTCCTCGCCCAGGCCGGCCTGGTGGAATGGGCCCACGGCAACAATCCGAAGAAGGCTGTCCCCGGCAAGAAGGCCCAGGAACGCGCCGCCGAGAAGGCCCAGAAGGAAACCGACCGCATCGAGGCCGAGGCCCGCGCCAAGGCGGAAGCTGCCGAGGCCGCCGCCGCCGCCGCAGCGGCCCCGGCACCCGAGCCGGAACCGGACGTGGTCGCCGAGCCGGAAGCCGCCGCGGAAGAACCGGCTGCTGAAGCGCCCGCCGCCGAAGACGCCCCCGTCGAAGGCTGAGACCGGTCTTGGCGGCCGATCGGCTGATCCTGGTCGGTCGCGTGGCCGGCGCCTTCGGGGTGAAGGGGGAGGTGCGCCTCACCGCCTACACCGCCGATCCCATGGCGCTGGCCGGCTACCGGGCCCTGTTGCGGGAGGACGGCAGCCCCGGCCTCACCGTGCTGGGTGCCCGGCCGGTGAAGGATGCCATCATCTGCCGGGTGGCGGAGCTGGACTCCAAGGAGGCCGCGGACGCGCTCCGCGGCCTTCGCCTGTTCGTGCCCCGGGCCGCCCTGCCGGAGCCGGAGGAGGAGGAATACTACCTCGCCGACCTGATCGGGCTGGCCGTCCGCGCGCCGGAGGGGGAGAGCCTCGGCCGCATCAAGGCGGTGCATGACTTCGGCGCGGGCGACATTCTCGAGATCGAGCCCGGCGGCGGTCGTGCCAGCTGGATGCAGCCCTTCACCCGGGAGGCCGTGCCGGAGGTGAGGATCACCGAGGGCTATGTGGTCGCCGCCCGCCTGCCGGAGATCCTGGGCGATGCCCCGGACGGAGAGAGGCCGGAATGACCTTCAGGGTCACCATCCTGACCATGGCACCGGAGGCGTTTCCCGGCGCGCTGGGGGCCTCGCTCATCGGCACGGCCTGGCGCGAGGCGGGGCTGTGGTCCCTCGAGCTTGTGGACATTCGGGACTTTTCCGGTCATAAGCGCGGCTTCCTCGACGACACCCCCGCAGGGGGCGGCCCGGGGCAGGTGCTCAAGGCGGACGTGATCGCTGCAGCCCTCGACAGTGTCGAGGTCGGCGACCGGCCGCTTTTGTACATGAGTGCCCGGGGCGAGACGCTGACCCAGGCCCGGGTGCGGGGCTGGTCTGCAGGGTCGGGACTGGTCGTTCTGTGCGGCCGGTTCGAGGGGGTGGACCAGCGGGTGCTCGACGCCCGGGGGTTCATGGAGATTTCCGTGGGTGACGCGGTCCTCGCAGGGGGCGAAGCGGCGGCCATGGTGACGGTCGAGGCCTGTGTGCGGCTGGTTCCCGGGGTGCTGGGCAATGCCGGCAGCACCCGGGAGGAGAGTTTCGAGGACGGGCTTCTGGAACACCCGCAGTACACGCGGCCGCAGGTGTTCGAGGGACTGGAGATACCGGAGGTGTTGCGCTCCGGCCATCATGGCGAGATCGCCCGGTGGAGACGTACGCAGCGAGAGCGAACCACGCGGGAGCGACGCCCGGATCTCTGGGCCGACCATCTCGCCAAATTACAGGCAAAGGGCGTTCAAGCCCCGAAGGAGTAGACCATGAACGTGATCGAGCAACTCGAGAAAGAAGAATCCACGCGCCTTCTGGCCCTGCGTGGCGTGCCGGAATTCGAGCCCGGCGACACCCTGCGCGTGAACGTGCGCATCAAGGAAGGCGAGCGCGAACGCGTTCAGGCCTTCGAAGGCGTCTGCATCGCCCGCGCCGGCGGCGGCCTGCATGAAAGCTTCACCGTTCGCAAGATCAGCTTCGGCGAAGGCGTGGAGCGTCTGTTCCCGACCCTGTCCCCGATGATCGAGTCCATCGAGGTGAAGCGTCGCGGCGTCGTGCGGCGCGCCAAGCTCTATTATCTCCGCGACCGTCGCGGCAAGTCGGCCCGCATCGCCGAGCGCCAGCGTTCGGTCGTCAAGCCGGAAGCGTCGGAAGGCTGATCTTCAGCCCCTTCGCTGCAGGACACATCCACGGCGGGGCGCCCAGCGCTCCGCCGTTTTTGTTGCGCAGATGAAATCTCGTGCGTCATGAATGACATTCACGGGCGATGTTCCGGGTGTACATGGAACCACCGGGATCTTCAGAAGGACATCGAACCGATGCGTACGCTTCTCACCCTGCTGGCCGCCTCCACCCTCGTGGCGGGGGCAGCCCTTGCCCAGCCGATGCCGCCGCCGCCGCCGGAACACGCTCACGCCGCTGCCATGGGCGGGCCCCACGGCTGGGGCGAGCACAAGCCCGATCCGGCGAGGATGGCGGCGCATCTGCGCGCGGCCCTGCAACTCCGCCCCGACCAGGACGGGGCCCTGCAGGCCTTCGTGGCGTCGATGCAGCCCCCGGCGGGTGACATGCAGGCGCACATGCGGGCCGAGCATGAGGCCATGGCGGCCCGCTCCACCCCGGACAAGCTTGACCACATGATCGCCCGCGGCCGGGAGCACCTCGCCGAGCTGGAAAAGCGCGCCGCGGCCGTGAAGACCTTCTATGCCGCCCTCAACCCCGCCCAGCAGAAGGCCTTCGACGTCCTGGCCGAGACGCACATGCGCGGCATGATGGGGCATATGGGCCACGGCATGATGGGCCACCCCGGCGCGGAATAGCGGGCCTGCGTCCGTCGAGACGGCCCGACGCGGGCCGTCTCGAACCGCGCACGCCTCACGCCCGGCGCCATAGCGGGCCCACGGCCAGCAGCAGCACGAGGACGTTGAACATCGCATTCGACGGATGACCGGAGGCGATGGAGCCGGTGCTGTCCAGGGCGAACCAGGCCAGGGTGCCGGTGAGCACCGTGCGGCGCACCGGCTCCGGTGCCAGGGGATGGACCCAGCGCGCCAGACACCAGATCATCACACCCCAACCCAGCAGGAAGCCGCCGGTCACCGCTGAGAGAAGCCGCAGATTGGCGGCCTCGAAGCTCGATGGCCGGTCCAGCCGCCAGGCCAGCAGGTCCAGCGTCCACCGCGCGGGGGCGGACGTCGGGACCATGCTGCCCAGGAAGAAGACCGGGCCGAAGGATCCGACCACCCCGGCGGTGACGTGCAGCCAGAAGCGGTGCAGGGCGAGGCGATCCCCCGGGGCGCTCATGCGCCCGTCTCTCCGCCGGCCTGGGCCGAGGGCCATTGGCTGAGGATGGTGGCCGCGTCGAAATAGTCCCGCCAGTAGGTGATGCGTCCGTCGTGCACCTCGAACACGCCGGTCACCGGCAGTTCCACCCAGCGATCCGCCAGACGGTGACGGTCGAGACGCTCCACCAGGACCCGGGGGCCGTCGGCGGCCTGGCGCAGGACGCGGAACTCGTTCTCGAGGGTGGGGGCGAAGAAGGGCTCCAGCACCGCGCGGACGCCGGCCGGGCCGCGGACGGCACCGATGGGGGGCGGGTTGATGTACGCCACATCCGCCGCCAGCAGCGGGGCCGCTCCGTCATGATCGAGGATTTCCATCCGCGACAGGAAGGCACGGACGATGTCGACGGGATCTGAAAGGGGCTGGGTCATGGGGTCTGGCTCCTGTGGCTTCAGCGAAGAGTCCCGCATCCACCAACCCGCCGCAATTACCCGGGAGGTCATCCCGCCGCCGCAGCGGCCCCACGGAACAGGGCCTCGGTGGCGGCATCGGCGGGGAACAGGGTCTCGATCCGCAGCTCGTCGGCGGTGACGTCCTGGGCCGTGCCGAAGGTGGCCACCACGGCGAACATGGAGAGGTGCAGGCCGCCCACGTCCAGCTCGAAGGCCAGCACAGGCACGAGGGCGGTGTCAGCGGGAGACCAGAGCATCTCGGCATCCTGGAGCGGCGTGAGCTCGTCGAGGATGGCCCGGGTCTCCTGCCCGCCGGCGGCGTCCGCCTCCCTCTGGGCCCGGCGCCACATCAGGGGGCCGATGTCCCGCCAGTTGACCACGAAGGGGCGGATACCGTCCGGATGGAAGAACAGCCGCATCAGGTTGGGCCGGTCTCCCCCCACCCGGGTCCAGATGTCCTCTCCCAGCAGGGCGCCCAGCTGCTCGAAGGGGGCATTGGCCATGACCACGTTCCAGGCCCGGTCCAGGGCCACGGCGGGGAAGGGGGCGTGGGCCGTCAGCATCATCCGCACCGCCCCCATCACCTGGGCCATCTGCGGATCCTCCAGCGCGCGGCTGGAGAAGACCGGGGCGAAGCCCGCCGCCGTCAGCCAGCCGTTTCGGTCGCGCAGGGGCACGTCCAGGGCCTCGCTCAGCTGCAGGACCATGGCCCGGCTGGGTCGGGCCCGGCCGGATTCCAGGAAGCTCACATGCCGCTGGGAGACGCCGGAGGTGAGGGCGAGGTCCAGCTGCGACAGGCGCCGCCGCATCCGCCACTCCCGCAACAGGCCCGGAAATCCGCCGACGGGCCGGGGGCGTCGCACGGTGGGTCCGCCTCGTCCCGATCGCGGGCTGGCCGTGGGGGCTGTGGTCATGGGTCGGGTCTCCGCCGGTCTCACAGGGTCGGAGATCGGGCGTGCAAGTTCAATGACCTTGCAGGTAATTGCCGCAGGGCAGGGTGGGGGTCATGGTCGCGTCTCCAACCAAGGGGAGACCTTCGCATGACCCTGTTCCGGATCGGCCTCGGGCTGATGCTGGCCGTGCTGGCCACCTATACCGCCCGGGTGATCGCCGGCTCGGGCTTCGACCTTTTGACGGTGTTCTTCGGGGACATGGGCCGGATGGCGTGGCCCGGGCAGTTCAACCTGGATTTCATGTTCATGCTGTCCCTGTCGGCGACGTGGGTGGCGTGGCGCCACCGGTTCTCGCCGGCGGGGCTGGGGCTGGCGGTGCTGGCCTTCTTCCTGGGGAGCAGTTTCCTCGCCGCCTATCTGATCGTCCTCAGCTTCCAGACCCGGGGCCGGGTGGTGGAGATGCTGGTGGGGGACCGGGCCCTGGCGGGCTAGGTCACTCCGCCGGGGGCTCCCACAGCTCGACGGGGTTGCCTTCCGGGTCGTGGATCCGGGCGAAGCAGCCGGTTTCCGGGGTGTTCCACTCGGGGTTGGTGAGGACCGCGATCCCTGCGGCGGAAAGCCGGGCCACCAGCCCGTCGAGGTCCGTCACCCGGAAGTTGATCATCCATCCCTTGTCCGCCGGAAAATAGTCCGTGTCCGCCGTGAAGGGCATGAAGACGGTGGGGCCCGCCGCCTGCTGCCAGGGTTCGTAGCCGACCATGGCCACCCCCAGATGAGTGCCGTACCAGGCGTTCAGACCTTCCGGGTCCCGGGCGCGGAAGAAGACGCCGCCGATTCCAGTCACAGGCATGTGCAGCTCTCCCTGATCCTCAGGTATCTTCGCCGCCGCGACGGGATTTGCAACTCCGGTTGAGGGCCACATTCCGGACAGAATTCACGGAACCGGACGTCGAATTCACCTGTTGTTGAAGTTCTGGGTATTCAACTTGGCGAAGTTGATCGGCGGCCGCTCCCGTCTGCGCCGCGTCGCGACAGGACCCTTCCCGTGGAAGATGAGTTCGATATTCAGGCCCTGCGCCGGCAACTGCGAGAGGCCGCCGGCGTCGATCGTCGCAAGCCGCCGCGCAAGCCCGTTGCCGAACCCCTCGGGCCCGGCCTGTTCGAATGGGCGGGCCTCGAGTCCGCGGCCGACGCCCCGCTCGAGCCCGTGACCCAGGTGCCGGACTGGCCGCCGGTGGTGGTGCCCCTCAGCCCCGCCAATCGCGCCCGTCCCTTCGGCCGTCGCCTCGAAGCCGCACCCGAGCCGGATGCCCCGCCCTCGGTCCCCGACAGCTTCGACCTGTTCGCCGATCCGTCCGTGACCTCGACCCGCCGTCCCGTCCTGCCGGACAGCTTCTGGGAGGCGGATCCCGCCGACCCACCGGCCCCTGCCGCACCCCGCCGGTCCCGCCTGCGCCGTCTGCAGCCGCTGGAGGCCGCGATAGTGCAGCCCCTGACCCTGTCGGACACGGTGGCGGAATTCTCTGATGTGCCCTCCGAGGAGGATCTTGCGGCGGCCGCCCGGGCCGCCGAGGTGCTGAAGCAGGTGATCGACCGCCAGAGCCCGGCCCGTCCGGCGGTGGTCCGCCCGGCGGAGGCCTTGCTGCTGAGCCTCGCCAACACCCTGCTCCTCGAGCGTGACCAACTGGAGGCCCGGATCTCCGACCAGTCGGTGCCCCTCGTCCTGACCCCCCTGCGCCGCCGCAAGGGCGAGCGCGATCACGTGCCCCTGCTGACCGCCAACGACCGCGGATAGGGGCGTCCCGTCAGATCACCCCGCCGCCGTGCTGGAAACTCTCCACCAGCGAGCCCGCGACCAGCCGCCAGCCGTCCACCAGCACGAAGAAGATCAGCTTGAACGGCAGGGACACGGTCACCGGTGGCAGCATCATCATGCCCATGGACAAAAGCACGCTGGCCACCACCAGATCGATCACCAGGAACGGGATGAACAGCAGGAAGCCGATCTGGAAGGCCCGCTTCAGCTCCGAGATCATGTAGGCGGGGATCACCACCTGCAGGGGTGTGGCCATGGCATTGGCGGGCTTGGGGATCTTGGAGAGCTTGATGAACAGCCCGAGATCGTCCCGGTCCACCTGGTGCAGCATGAAGGCCTTGACCGGCGCGGAGGCCGCATCGAAGGCCTGCGGAAGCTCCATCCTGTGGTCCATCAGTGGCTTGATTCCTGCAGCGTAGCTCGCGTTGAAGGTCGGCGTCATGACGATGGCGCTGAGGAACAGGGCGAGGCTGATCATGACCGCATTGGGCGGCGACTGCTGGGTTCCGAGGGCCGTGCGCAGCAGGGACAGCACGACCACGATCCGCACGAAGGACGTGGTCATCATGACGATGGACGGTGCCAGCGACAGCACCGTCATCAGCGCCACCAGCTGCACCACCCGGTCCGTCAGGCCGCTGCCGGAGCCCAGGTTCACGTTCAGGGACTGGGCCAGCGCCAGATTCGGCCAGACCGCGGCCGACAGGGTCGCCAGCAGGGCCAGCCCTGCCGCCCGGCGCCAGTCCTCGGCCCGCATGGCCTTCAGCCCGGATGTGATTGAACGTAACATGTTGTCAGCTCTCGGTTTTCTGGGGCGGGGCGGTCAATTCCCGACCCTCGCCCAGCAGGATCAGCCGCTCCCGTCCGTCGCAGCGCACCAGCACCAGTCGGCGGGTGGCGTCGAGGTTCAGGCTCTCCACGATGCTCAGCCGGCGGTCGGTGCCCACCTGCAACTGCAGGAGCCCCTTGGGACCCCAGCGGCGGACGGCATAGACCCCCAGCCCGAACAGGCCGAGCGTCAGCGCCAGGGCAAACAGGGCGCGCAGCAGATCCATGAACATGGGCGGTCACTCGCAGGACGGCTGACAGATCATGGGGTGCCCCGATTCGCCCATGCTCCGCGAGGCCCCGCGCCGCCGCCTCGACCTAACGCCCCGTTAACCATGCACTGGGCAAAGTCTTCCCAGCCGGGGGACGAATCGACCGCCCGGAAAGGTTCCGCCCATGCCCATGCTTGAAGATATCGCCGTATTCCAGGTGCTGAAGGCCAAGCTGGACTATTCGGCGGAGCGTCAGCGGCTGATCGCGCAGAACGTGGCCAATGCGGACACCCCCAACTACACCCCGTCGGAACTGGCCCCGTTCAGCTTCGACAAGTCCCTGCAGCAGGTGCTGGTGCTGGCCCCGGCGGGTCGCAGCGTGATCGGCGGTTCGCCCAGCATGGCCAGCCTCGGCGCGGGCACCGGTGGCGCGGGGGGCGGCGGTCCCTCGGGCTCCGGCTCGGTCACCCTGCCCCTGCCGGGACCCGGACACATTCTCGGCGCGGCCGGGCCGTTCCGCTCCAGTCTGAAGGCCGACTCCGAAGCCCGGGTCGACGGCAACCAGGTGGTCCTCGAGGACCAGATGGCCAAGATGACCGAGGCCCGGGTGGACCACGACGCCGCCATCGCCTTCTACCAGCAATCCCTCACCCTGCTCCGCACGGCCACCAAGGCGCCGGGCAAGTAGGGGTGACGTTCAAGGATCCAGACCATGGCTGACAGCATCTCCCCCAACTCCTCCCAGACCCTGGCCATCGCGGCCTCGGCGCTGCACGCCGAGCAGTCGCGCATGCGGGTGATCGCGGAGAATATCGCCAATGCCGACTCCACCGCCCAGACCCCCGGCGGCGACCCCTATCGTCGGCAGATCCCGGTCTTTGCCCCCACCACGGTGGTGCGCGGCGCGACGGGCGTGAAGATGACCGGCGTCACCCTCGACACCTCGCAGTTCAAGCAGGAATTCAACCCCAACCACCCCGCGGCGGATGCCAAGGGCTATGTGAAGCTGCCCAATGTCGACGCCCTGACCGAGGCGCTGGACATGAAGACCGCCCAGCGGGCCTACGACGCGAATCTGAATGTGATCGAGACCCAGCGGTCCATGCAGAGCCGCACCCTCGAACTCCTGAAGCGCTGATCGCCGGAGAGCCTTGAGCCATGACCGTCGCCCTGACCGCCGCCAAGGCCTATGCCCAGGTCCAGTCGCAGTTTGCCAAGTCCCTGTCCGAGGTGGCGGGCCCGGCGTCCGGTGCGGCACCGGCCGGCGGGCTCGACTTCGGCCACATGGTCACAGGCGCGATGAACGAGATCGCCCAGACGGGCAAGATGGCGGAAAAGCAGATGATCGCCCATGCCAATGGCAAGGCGGAACTGGTGGACGTGGTCACCGCCGTGGCCTCGGCCCAGTCCAGTCTCGAGACCGCCATGGCCGTCCGTGACCAGGTGATCGCGGCCTACCAGGAAATCATGCGGATGCCGATCTAGCGCCCGGGCCGGACCCGGATTCGGGCCCGGACCGGCCTCCAGGGCGCGCGTCCTCAGGCGCTGATGCGCATCGCCCCCAGATAATCCCGCTTGCCCAGCGGCGCGCCATTGGCCCGCAGGATGTCGTAGGCCGTGGTGGCGTGGAAATGCAGGTTCGGCAGGGAGAAGGACATCAGGAAGCCTTCCGCCGTGAACGGGATCTCGAAGTTCGGCATGCGGAACACGACCTTCTTGCCCTCCAGCGCATTGACCTCGTCCGGCGTGAGGGCGAGGAGCCCGGCCTTGGCGTCGGTCACCAGCTTCTGCAGGTCGGCATAGGTGGGCTGACCGATGGCGCCCGGCACGCCGAACACGCCGGCCTTGCAGCCTTCGATGGCGTCGATGGAATGGTGTGCCACCGACAGGACCTGGAAGGCCAGCGGCAGCATGTCGTGGGTCAGGCGGGCAGAGACCAGGCCCTCCGGGTCGAGGGCGTTGTCATGGGCGTGCGCCAGGCCCCGCGCGAGGATGGTCTCCACCGATCCCACCACCTGCAGGAAACTTGTGACGCTGACGTCGTACAGTGAAATGGCCATGGTCGTTCGGCTCCCTTGAGCGATGGTGTGCGTTCTGATGTAGACTGCGCCGACACGGGCAGGCGAGGCACTGGAGGGCACATGGGAGAGGTGGTCAACCTCAACAAGGTCCGGAAGGCCAGGCGCCGGGCCGAGGCGCGGACGGATGCCGCCGCCAACCGGGTCAGGTTCGGCCGCACCGCGGCAGACAAGGCCGTGGAAAAGGCCCGCGCCGAGCAGCTCGGACGCGGGCTTGACCAGGCCCGGCGCGATGCGGGCCCGGAGGACGACAAGGACTAGCGAAAGACTAGGCGCGCTTGCCCGTCAGGGGGAAGGACCCCACGCCCGGGACCGTGACGGTGCCGCTGACGGTGGTGCAGGCGGTGTCGTCGCACTTGGCCACGAACACGGCGTCGGCGGGTGCCGGATCGGTCAGGTGCACCTTGAAGGTGATCTCGCCGGCTTCCGTGATGTGGCCGTCGGTGATCGGCGCGGAGTTGCCGTTGGCCGAGATGGTGCCGGTCAGGTTGCCGCCGTCCACGTCCACGGACATGTGCGAGGTCTGCGGCCCGGCAGGCGTGGTCGCGGTCAGATCGAATTCGCCGTGAACGGCCATCTTAGTTTCCCCTTGGTTTCATAATTGAGGGGCGAATGGTTAACGCGGCGGCCGCAGGAGTCCACCGTGACTGCATGAAGTTTTCGTGGATTAATGGCCGGCATGAGCCTCGTGAAGCGATCCCTGTCCCTCAGCGGACACCAGACCTCCGTGGCCCTGGAGCCGGAGTTCTGGTCGGCGCTGGAGGCCATGGCCGGGGCGGAGGGGGTGACAGTGTCGGCCCTGCTCCGCCGCCTCGACGAGACCCGCGGCGGCCGGCCCCTCGCCTCCGCCGCCCGAGTGGCGGCACTGGGCTGGGCGATGAAGGGGTGATTGCCGGGCGGGTCTAGCTCGTGACCGACCACCTCAGGGCCGCCCGGGCCAGAAGCCGGGTGGAGTCGAGGGTCGGCAGGGGGGAGGTGGCGTCGGACAGGACCAGCGGGATCTCGGTGCAGCCCATCACCACGGCGTCGCAGCCCTGGCGCTGGAGGTCCGTGGCAATGCCTGCGAACAGGGCGGTCTGTTCCGGACCGGTGATGCCGCAGACCAGCTCGTCCATGATGGTGCGGTTCATGGCCGCCCGGGCCGCAGGGTCGGGACGGACCCAGGCGAGACCGGCGGCGTCCAGGGCGTCGGGATAGACCCGGCTCTCCACCAGCCAGCGGGTGCCGAGGAGGCCGATCCGGTGAAAGCCCCGGGCCCTCGCTTCCGCCGCCACGACCTCGGCAATGTGCAGCCAGGGCAGGGGGGAGCGGTCGCGGACCATGGCCAGGGCCTGGTGAAGGGTATTGTCCGGACAGATCAGCACCCCTGCCCCGACAGCGGCCAGCTTGCGGGCGGAGACCAGCATCATCTCTCCCAGGCCCGCCCAGTCATCGGCATAGATCCGGTCCATCTGGTCGGCCAGGGACAGGCCGTGGAGCGACACCTCCGGATGGGCGTGGGCCGAGCCCAGCAGGGCCGGCGCCTCGGTGCAGAAGGTGCGGTAGCAGAGCGCCGCCCCCTCTGCCGAGCAGGCGACGATGCCCACATGCCGCGGAGGTGATGCGCCGGTCACGGGCGCTTCGGCGGGCGCTTCCCCGCCTTGGCACCGGATTTCGGGCCGGCTTTCGGACCTGGCTTCACGGGCCCCTTGGGACGGATGGACGGCTTGGCCCAGCCCGCCTTGTAGGCCTTCTTCGGGGCGGCCGGCGCGGCCGCCGGGGCGGCGGAGGTGCGCGCGTCTCCGGGCGCTGCGGCCCCGGTGCCGGGTCGCTCCGGCATGCGGCGGATGCGGGACGCGCCCGGCGCGATCAGCAGGGGGCCCACGGGACGGTCGCCCCGGGGCATGTTCTCCGGCGCGATGAAGCCCGCCAGCAGCTCCCGGATCACCCGGGGGCCAACCTCTTCCACCGCGCTCACCGGCAGGGTTCCGAGCGCAAACGGGCCATAGGCGAGGCGGATCAGCCGGTTCACCTTCAGGCCGATGGATTCCAGCACCCGCCGGACCTCGCGGTTCTTGCCCTCGGAGATGGAGACGGTGATCCAGACGTTGGAGCCGCCCACGCTTTCCGTGCGCGCCACCTTGTCCAGCTTGGCGTGGACGGGGCCGTAGACCACACCTTCCACCGTCACGCCCCTGGCCAGCTCGTCCAGCTTGACCTGGCTGGTGCGGCCAAACGCCCGGACCCGGTACTGGCGGATCCAGCCGCTCTTGGGCATTTCCAGCGCCCGGGCCAGCGCGCCGTCGTTGGTGAGCAGCAACAGTCCCTCCGACGCCAGGTCGAGTCGCCCGACGGAGATCACCCGGGGCAGCTCCTTCGGCAGGTTCTCGAACACGGTGGGCCGCCCGTTGGGGTCCTGGTGGGTGGTGAGCAGGCCGACGGGCTTGTGGTAGCGCCACAGGCGGGTGGGCTCGGCCTCGTTGACCACGGCCCCGTCCACGGTGAGCACGTCGCCGGCATCGATCTTCACCGCCGGGCTGTCCAGCACCCGGCCGTTCACCGCCACGCGACCGTCGGCGATGTAGCGTTCCACCTCCCGGCGGGAGGCGACACCGGCCCGGGCCAGCGCCTTGGCCACCCGCTCCCCCACGGCCTGGTCCGCGAGGCCGGAGGGGCGGCTGTCGAAGCTGGCGATGGACGGGTCCGGACGCCGGGGGGCGACGGGCTCGACGGCCGCAGCGGCGGTCGGCGGTGCGGTGCGGTCCCGGCGGTCCGGCCGGGTGTCGGGACGCGACTTCGGATGGGGCCCGCGCGGTCGGTCATCGGACTTGCGGCCCTCGGACTTGCGGCCCTCGGACTTGCGGCCCTCGAACTTGGGAGCGTCGACCTTGTGGCCATCAGCCTTGTGCAGGGACGGCTTGCGCCCCTCGGTCGGTCGCTCTTCGGTCCGGGGTCCGTCCTTGCCACGGGGCGGCTTCTGGCCCCGGGCGCGGGGGTCGAGCTTGGCCAGCCGGGCCGCCTCGGCGAACAGGGCGTCTGTGCGGGGGGAGAAGGAGGGTTTCTTCGTCTCTGTTCCGTGCGTCGTCTTGTCCCCCCGGCCGACGGGCGCGGCAGGGCTGTCCGCCCCCGTTTCCGGCTTCGGACGGCGGGGCGCTTGACGCGGACGGGAATTGGGGGCGCCTTGGCGGCGATGATCGACCATGATGAAATCAACATGCGCCGAGCCCTTGCCCTCGCGCAAGCCGCTGCGGAGGCCGGGGAGGCCCCGATCGGTGCAATCCTGGTGGATCCGGCCACGGGGGAGGTGGTGGCCGAGGGCCGCAATGCCCCCATAGCCCGGCACGACCCCACCGCCCATGCGGAGATCCTGGCCCTGCGGGCGGCGGGCGAGCGTCTGGGCAACTACCGGCTGACGGGGCTCACCCTCTATGTGACGCTGGAGCCCTGCCCCATGTGCGCCGGGGCCATCAGCCATGCCCGGCTGGGGCGGGTGGTGTACGGCGCGCCGGACGAGAAGGGGGGCGGCGTGGTCCACGGGCCCCGGGTGTTCGACCAGCCCACCTGCCACTGGCGGCCGACGGTGCAGGGCGGCCTGCTGGCGGAGGAGAGCGCGGCCCTCCTGCGCAGCTTCTTCCGGGCCCGGCGGAAGGGCGGCGATCAGCCGCCGAAGAACACCTTGTAGAGGATGCGGCCGGGCATGAACGTGAAGGCCCCCGCCGTGATCAGGCCCAGGTAGAACAGGCCGGTCATGGAGCGGGCATGCATGGCGATGTTCCCCCGCCGCGCCGCCATCACCGCCAGGGGCGTGATCAGCAGCACCCAGGCGGTCAGGAGATGGATGTAGCTGAAGTGTCCGGGGAAGATCACCTTGATGAAGATCGAGGTTCCCGCGAGCAGCATCATCAGCAGCACCCAGACCCAGCCGATCAGCCGGTGGGGCAGGGTTCCCTTGGGCGACAGCATCTGGATCGCCCCCAGCGCCAGGCAGATTACAGCGGCCCCCAGATGGATCCTGATGGGGGTCGAGGCCTCGAGGACCGGGGTCAGGTCGGGGCTCTGCAGGTGTGGATGGCCGAGGACGACCACCAGGGTCGCGGCGATGACGACGCCCACCCCGGCCATGAGTTGTGCCCCATGGCGGGCGACAAGGCCGCGGGGAGGGGTGCGGGAATCAGTTGAGGCGTGGGTCATGGTCTGGTCCTATTGGCCGGGGGTCGGTTTCCGTGACCCGATCTCGCCATATGGTTCAAGGACCCGCCACCGCCGATGCATGAACAGGCGCCCGATCTTCGTCAGCCGACAGGCGGTGCCGTTCACGAAGCGCGGACGGACAGGCCCGCGAACCCGCATCGGGCCGGCCTCATGGCCCGGCTCGCCCCGGACGGGGTCGGGCGCAGCCTGGGCGGGCCGCTGGCCGTCGCCGTGGCGGTGGGGGTGGTGCTGAGCCTGGTGGACGCCTTCGGCTCCGGCAGCGTGCCCCTGATCCCCCGCACCCTCTACTGGATCGGCGTCATGTGCCTCGGCACGCTGGTGGCCCTGACCGCCCGCCCGCTGGTGGCCTGGACGGGCTGGCTGGAGGGTCATGTCTGGGCCGAGGCCCTGGTGGTCATGCTGACCATCACCACCCTGGGCATCCCCCTGATCTGGGCGGTGTCCGCCGCCACCTTCGGACGGGCCATGCGCGGCGGCGACATGGAGGCCTTCGTCCTGCCTGTGGCGGTGCTGGCGGTGGCCATGACGACCCTGAACTATGCCCTGCAGCGGGAGCCCCGGGTGACCCATGCCGCCCCGGTCTCGGTCCTGCCGGATAACGGACCGGTCGCCCTGCCGCGCTTCGACGCCCGCCTGCCGACCCACCTTCGGGGGGCGGCGATCCACGCCGTGTCGGCAGAGGATCATTATCTGCGGGTCCATACCGACCGGGGGGAGACCCTGATCCTCATGCGCCTGGCGGACGCCGTGGCCGAACTGGAGGGGGTGGAGGGGGCCCAGACCCATCGCAGCTGGTGGGTCGCCCGGGACGCCATCCTCGACGCCCGGCGGGGGGAGGGGCGCGCGACCCTGCGCCTCCGGGGCGGGGTGGAGGCCCCGGTGAGCCGCACCTATGCCCGGTCCCTGCGCGAGGCGGGGTGGTTCGGATGAGCCTCGCCCTGGTCCTCGCCCATCACCCCTCGCCGATCGGGGACATCCGCCTTGTGACCGACACCGAGGGCGGGCTTCGCGCCCTGGACTTCGACGGGTTCGATGATCGGATGCTGCGGCTCCTGCGCCTGCACTATGGCGAGGTTTCCCTCACGCCCGGCACCGCACCGGCCCCGGTGACCGAGGCGCTGACCGCCTATTTCGACGGAGACCTCCGGGCCCTCGATGCCGTGCCTACGGTCACCGGCGGCACGGACTTCCAGCGCAGCGTCTGGGCCGCGCTGCGGGCGATTCCGCCGGGGGAGACTGAAGGCTACGGAGAGCTGGCGGCGCGGATCGGCCGTCCGTCCGCCAGCCGGGCCGTGGGGGCGGCCAACGGGGCCAATCCCGTGGCGATCGTCGTCCCCTGTCACCGGGTGATCGGCGCGTCGGGATCCCTGACC
Source organism: uncultured Caulobacterales bacterium (assembly GCA_903874895.1). Classification (GTDB taxonomy): domain Bacteria; phylum Pseudomonadota; class Alphaproteobacteria; order Caulobacterales; family Caulobacteraceae; genus CAIMFV01. Next base: position 17,734 of record CAIQUG010000134.1, read on the forward strand.
GGCTTCGGCGGCGGGCTGCCGCGCAAGGCCTGGCTGCTGGAGCACGAACGCCGCCACGCGGGTGGGCGGCTGCTCTGAGCAGGGCGGATCCCGCTCAGTGTCGGTCTGGGCTCCCTCAGGACACTTCAGCCGTGCTGATCCGGCGCGGGCCTTGGCTGCACCGACCAGATGGCCGGCCGGTCATCGGTATCCGACTGCGCCACCTTCGCGGTGGCCTGGACCTTGCCGGGCGTGTGATGCGCGGGGGCATAGATGGCATAGAGCTGCAGGGGTGTCGGCCCGGTATTGGTGATGTTGTGCCAGGTTCCGGCGGGAACCAGCACGC
>CAIQUG010000135.1 GCA_903874895.1 uncultured Caulobacterales bacterium
GGCCCGGGCCACGGTGGGCGGGGAGCCCCTGCGCCTGACCTCGCTGGAATACCGGATGCTGCACTACATGATCATGCACGGGGACCGGGTCATCAGCCGGACCGAGCTGGTGGAGCACCTCTATGACCAGGACTTCGACCGCGACTCCAACACCATCGAGGTGTTCATCGGCCGACTGCGCAAGAAGGTGGGGGCCGACCGCATCGAGACCGTCCGCGGTCTCGGCTACCGACTGATGCCCGTGGGCGCGGCGTGAGGGCGGACTCGACCGTCGCGATGGTGCCATGACCCTCCTCGCGCGTCTTCCCATGGCGAGGGGTTCCCTGGTCGGGCGCCTGGTGCTGGCGGCGTCGGCCTGGTGCCTGGTGCTGTTGGTGGCAGCGGGTGCGGGGCTGACCGCCTCGTTCAACCACGCCGCCGAGGTGCGTCTCGACCAGAGCCTTGCGGAGGACGCCGACGATCTCTACGCCGGGACGGCCGTGGGTCCGGGGGGCGAGGTGTTCGCGCCGGCGATCACCGATGTCCGCGCCACCCGCGCCTATTCCGGAAAATACTGGGAGCTGGGAGAGATCGGCCCTGACGGTCAGCTTCACGGCCTGGTCCTGTCCCGCTCCATGTGGGACGTGGATACCCTGCCAACGCGGCCGGACCTGTTGAAGGCGCTGCGTGCCAGACCGGCGGGACGGGTGACCTATGATGGCGTGGGGCCCCACGACCAGCATCTGCGGATCACGGCCATGCAGCGGATCCTGTCGGGCCGCGCCCATCCGGTGGTGTTCATGACCGCCGAGACCCGGGGGGAGATCGATGCCGACGCCCGCCGCTTTGCCCTGACCACGGCGGCGGCGCTGCTCGTGCTGGGGCTGGGCCTGGTAGCGGCGGTGGTGATCCAGGTGCGGTTCGGCCTCGCCCCCCTGTTCGCCATGCGCCGGGACCTTGCAGGAGTGCGGGAGGGCCGCAGCGAAGCCCTGACCGGCGACTATCCGGATGAACTCCAGCCCCTCGCCGACGAGCTGAACGCCCTGATCAGCCACAACCGCGAGGTGGTGGAACGCCAGCGCACCCATGTGGGCAATCTGGCCCACGCCCTGAAGACACCGATCTCGGCCCTGCTGATGGAGGCTGAGCAGCAGCCGGGCTCCCTCGCCGACCTGGTCACCCGTCAGGCCACGGCCATGCGCGGCCATGTGGACCATCACCTGCGTCGGGCCCGTGCCGCCGCCCGCAGCCAGGCCCTCGGCGAACGCACGCCTGTCGCACCGGTGATGGAGGAGCTGACCCGTCTGCTGGAAAAGGTCTATCGCACCAAGGACCTGGACATCGATCCCGGCGACCCGGCGCTGGGCTTTGCCGGGGAGCGGCAGGACCTGCTGGAAATGGTCGGCAACATCCTCGAAAACGCCTGCAAGTGGTCGAAGAGCGCCGTCGTCGCCCGGGTCGAGACCCTCGACGGGCGGCGCTTCCGGGTGGTGATCGGCGACGACGGCCCCGGCCTTCCGGCCGACCAGCGGGAGGCGGCCCTGCGTCGCGGGGCCCGGATGGACGAGGGTGCACCGGGCTCGGGCCTGGGCCTCGCCATCGTCAATGATCTGGCCCGGGCCTATGGGGGACATCTGCGCCTGGGTCAAAGTGATCTCGGCGGACTGGAAGTCGAAATCGATCTGCCGCGCACGGAGGCTTGAGCCCGAGACTCCGGTCGTATTCGGAGCGGCCGAAGGCTCGCCCGGCCGATCCGAGCCCTTTGCTCGTCTCAGGACTCCCTTGCGGGCCCTCTGCAAGGGCTCGCCAGATCTGCCGGACTGCGTCCTTGGTCAGCCACCGCACCAAAATCCGGAATCCGGCATTCGCGAAGCCTTAACCTCGTTCCGGCAGTCTGCGGGCTCGACAAGGCATGAGGGTCCGCGAGGGCCGGGGATCACTGACGGATGTCGTCCAAGGCACAGGCCAAACTCGCCATTGTCCGCCAGCTCATCGAGCGGGCGTCGGACAGTGTCGTGCGCAGTCTGGAACAGGCCCTGGTGAGTTCCTCCGGCGGTCCCTACAACGCCGCCACCGAAGCCCTGTGCGAGATGATCGCGCAGGAACGCCGCATCCGCCGGACCCAGTCGGTGGTGTTCGCCCCCGTCATCGCCCCCTTCGTGCGGCGTCCCCGGATGCTGCCGACCCTGCAATATCCCCCGGAAACCCTGAAGGTCCTGTGGCGCGAGCTGAAGGAGCTGCAAGGCCCGCTGCTGGAGCGCGCGGTCGCCGCGGTCGCCGCGGATGCCTCCGGCCACGAAAGCTATGTGGTGTTCGACGAGGTGTGCGCCGCCGCCGCCACGGTACTGGACACGGGGGAGGCCCCCAACGCCGTGGCCCTGGTGGCCAACCTTCCGGGTGGCGTCGCCCAGCTGTCCCAGTTGCTGCGGCTGGCCCCCTCCCTGCGCGGCGTGATCCCGCGGCTGGACGGCTGGCTGCGCAACCTGAACGGCGACAATGTCGCCAGCGTCCGGCTCGCCTTCAAGGACTCCGCCGTGATCTGCGACGACGGCGGTCTTCTGATGATGGAGATCCTGTGTGCCCAGTTGCAGGAGCCCTGGCAGATCCTGCGGCTGATCTCGGCGGTCATGGATCACCCGGCGGACAGCTTCGTGGCGATCTCGGAGTTGGCACCCTTCGGCGAGCGGATCATGGCGGATGTGGGGGCGCGGATCGATGCCCTGAAGCGCTTCGATCCCGTGCAGGGCCCCGAGGCCGGGCGCGCGGCCGCCGTCTCCATCGCCATCGCGGTGCAGGAAATCGGCGAGTTCGAGCAGTGGTTCAAGCTCAGCCGGGACTCGGTCTGGGGCAAGCGCATCTTCGAGATGAAGCGAAACCTGGCCGCGGGTGTGGAAGCCCGCCTGAAGGAAGTGGAGCCGTCCGTGGCCCAGGCCCTTCCCCTGGCGACAAAGCCCTTCGGCGGCAAGAGCCTGCGGGCACCTGCAAAGCTGGTGGAGGATCCCAGCACGGCGGCCGTGTTCAAGGCGGACGGGCTGCTGGCCTTCATGGACGGCGTCCGGTCCAGTGCCTCGGCGGGGGGCTACGGCTCCTACCGCATCAAGGTGATGGAGGCCCTGGACGAGCGCCTGGATCACTATACCGAGGATCTGATCGACCGGCTTCTGACCGATGCGGGGCGGGGTGGACCGCCGGTGGAGCGGGTGCGGGCCTATCTGGAGATCGCCGCCCGCTTTGTCGCCCAGGTCCGCGACCCCAAGGCCGCAGACATCATCCGCCGCCGCAGCGCCAGCGCCCAGGCGGCCTGACGGGTCCGTCGAGACGCCTCACCCCCCAAAATTGACCGGACGGCTTCGCAAGGGGGCGCAAACCCGCTAATCCCCCGGCATGATCTGGTTCTGGCTCATTGCCGCATCTGTCGCCGCCCTCACGGGACTGCTGGTCACCTCCCGCGCCGCCGCCGCCGCGCGGTCTGCCCAGACGCCGGAGGAGGCCCCCGCCGTGGCGGTGCATCGCCGCCAGCTGGCGGAGCTGGATGAGCTCGCCAATCGGGGACTGATTGCCGGTGAGGAACTGGCGGCCGCCCGCACTGAAGCCGCGCGACGCCTGCTGGCCGCGGCCGAGACCGCGCCGACGCCGGAGCGTCCGGGCTCTCCCCGCGTGCGGCGGGTCCTGGCCATCACCTGCGCCGGGATCGGTCTGGCGGCCCTCGGCCTCTACCTGCTTCTCGGCCGGGCGGACCTGCCGGACCAGCCCTACCAGGCGCGGCTGGCCCAGTGGAACACCTTGAAGGACCAGGCTCCCAACCGCCTCGCGCCGCAGGAACTGGCGGCGCTGCTGAAGGGGCAGGCGGCGAAGACCCCCGACGATCCCCGGGTGTGGTTCATGCTCGGCCAGGCCCACCTGCTGTCCGGCGAGGCGGGGGAGGCGTCCCGTGCCTTTTCCCGGGCGGCGCATCTGGCGCCCCGGACCCCGGACTTCGAGATCGCCTACGGAGAGGCGGTGATGAGCTATTCCGAGGGCAAGATCACTCCCGACGCCCTGGCCGCCTTCCGGCGGGCCCTGGCCATCGATCCGGCGAACGGCGCGGCGCGCTACTACATCGGCCGGGCCAGGATCGCTGACGGCGACGTGGCCGGCGGCCTGCAGGACTGGCGCGCCCTGGCGGCCAGCCTCCCACCGGAAGACGGACATCGCGCCGCCGTGCTGGCCCAGATCGACGAGGTGCAGAAGGCCGGCGGTCTGCCCCCTCCGGCCGCCGAGGCCCAGGCTCAGGCTCAGGCTCAGGCTCAGCCGGGAGTCGACGCCTCGTCGGGAGGGCAGCAGGCCTTCATCCACGCCATGGTCGACCGGCTGGCCGCGCGCCTGCAGTCATCGCCGGACGATCCCGACGGCTGGGTCCGCCTGATCCACTCCTACGGGGTGCTGAAGGATGCCAAGGCCCAGGCCGCTGCCCTGGCCCGGGCCCGCAGCCAGTTCGCCAGGCGCCCCGACGTGCTGGCCAGGCTCGAGGCGGAGGCCAGGGGATTGCCGGCCCCCCGCTGACGGCTCTCACGTTTCGGCCCCTCTTTCCGGGGATGGCGAAATCGGCCAACCTGCGCCGCAAATCAATCGGGGAGACCACCACCATGACGCTCAACCTCCGGGCGGCGCTGGCCGCCGCTGCTGCCGCCACGGCCCTGCTGGCGGGATCGACCGCCCAGGCGAAGGACGTGGTCATCCACGCCGGCAAGCTGTTCGACGGCACGTCGAAGACCCTGCGCAGCCAGATGTCCATCCTCGTGCATGACGACCGGATCACCGGAGTGGAGGCCGGCTATGTGGATCGTCCGGGTGCAGAGGTCATCGACCTGACGTCCTCCACCGTGCTGCCGGGCCTGATCGACTGCCATGTGCACATCACCAGCCAGTTCGACGGAGGTGACCCGGTCCGCGAGGCGGTGACCCAGACCAGCTTCGACGCGGCCTTCAAGTCCACCCGCTATGTCAAGGCGACGCTCGAGGCCGGCTTCACCACCGTCCGGGACGTGGGCTCCGACACCGACCTGGTCGTGGCGCTGAAGCGGGCGATCAATGCCGGAACGGTGCCGGGACCGCGCATGTGGGTGGCGGGCGCGCCGCTGGGGCCGACGGGCGGCCACGGGGACCCGGCCAACGGCCTCGACCCGGAACTGACTCACCCCCATTGGGACGAGGTGACCATCGACAGCGCCGAGCAGGCCCGCCGCACCGTTCGCAGCTATCGCCGCCGGGGTGTGGACCTGATCAAGATCATGCCGTCGGGCGGGGTCCTGTCCATCGGGGATGATCCGTCCCTGCAGCTGATGGCCGATGACGAGATCAGGGCGGTGGTGGAGACGGCCCATGCCCTGAAGATGAAGGTCGCCGCCCATGTGCACGGCACCTCGGCGATCAATCACGCCCTGGCGCTGGGGGTGGACTCCATCGAGCACGGCTCCTTCGGGGACGCGGAGTCCGACAAGCTGTACAAGGCGCACGGGGCTTATCTGGTTCCGACCCTGCTGATCGCCAGCGCGGTCTATGACATCGCCATGACCCATCCGGAAAAGCTGCCCCCCACCTCGGCGGCCAAGGCCATTGCGGTCACGCCGGTGATGCAGAGCAACGTCAACCGCTCCTACCGGGCCGGGGTGAAGATCGCCTTCGGAACCGACCAGGGCCTCGTTCCCCACGGCCAGAACGCCCGGGAGTTCGCCCTGATGGTCAAGGCCGGCATGACGCCGGTGGACACCCTGCTGGCGGCGACGCAGAACGCCGCGGACCTGATCGGCGACTCGGCGGATATCGGCTCGGTCCAGCCCGGGCGATTCGCCGACCTGATCGCGGTGAGCGGCGACCCCACCGCCGACGTGACGGTGCTGGAGCACGTGGCCTTCGTGATGAAGGGTGGCGAGGTCTACAAGCGCGACGGCAAGCCCACGCACTGACCCGGCCTGCAGGTCCGGCGACGGAGGAGACCAAGGATGAGCGGACGCCCCTTCCAGCTGGTGGACGTGTTCCCCGACGATCCCGCGGCTGGGGGCGCGCTGACCGGCAATCCCCTGGCGGTGGTCTTCGACGCCGACGGGCTGTCGACGGAAGAGATGCAGGGGATCACCCGCTGGCTGAACCTGTCGGAGACCACCTTCCTGGTGACCCCGACGGATCCGGCGGCGGACTACCACGTGCGCATCTTCACCCTGGACCGGGAACTGCCCTTTGCCGGGCACCCGACGCTCGGCACCTGCCATGCCTGGCTGCGCCGGGGCGGTCGGCCGAAGACACCGGGCCGGGTGATGCAGCAGTGCGGCGTCGGTCTCGTCGAGGTGAAGCAGGGGGATGCGGTCCTGTCCTTCGCCGCCCCGCCCCTGATCCGCAGCGGGCCGGTGGCGGCCGACCTGCTGGCGGCCATCGTCGATGTGCTGCAGGTGGAACCGACCGCCGTGCTTGAGGCGGCCTGGGCCGCCAACGGGCCGGGCTGGATCATGGTCCGGCTGGCCGATGCCGACCAGGTGCTGGCGCTGCAGCCCAAGCGCAGCTGCGACCGGCCGCTGGATCTCGGCGTGGTGGGGCCCTATCCGCCGGGCGGGCCCCTGGCCTACGAGGTCCGGGCCCTGTTCACGGCGGAGGCGGGGTCACTCAGGGAAGATCCGGTGACCGGCAGCCTGAACGCCTCGGTCGCCCAGTCCCTGCTGGCCGCCGGTCGGGTGACGGCACCTTACGTCGCGTCGCAGGGGACGGTGATCGGGCGTCGGGGGCGGGTGTTCATCGACCAGGACGCCACCGGCCAGGTGTGGGTCGGCGGCCGGTCAGTGACGCAGTTCGAGGGGACGACGGTCTAGGCGGCGACGGTCTCAGCTCCGCGACCAGGCCAGCCGCAGCAGGGCGGCGAGATCATCGTCCACCGCCGCCGGTTCGGACAGCACGCGCACGGCGGTCAACCGCTCCGACCAGCCTTCCCGCGCCGGAGGCACCAGGCGGAGGTCGGCATCCAGCGGCACGGCCAGCCCGAGACGCACCCCGCCCCTGGCCGGACGCAGGGCCGCGAACTGGAAGCCTCTCGACCAGGCGGTGAAGCCCTTGCGCTGGCCGGTGACCACGTCGTCGAGCCCCGCGATCTGATCGCGCACGGCGACAAGCACCGCGCGGCTGTCCGGGTCCTTCCACAGGGCCTGTTCGTTGGCATCCCCCGCCGCCCAGGGCGCATCGGCGGGGAACGCGGCCCCGAGCACGATCGAGGCCCGGTTCTGTCCGAGGCCGTGGTGTGTCTTCAACCAGGCGAGACGGGCCCGGTGGGCGGTTTCCGGACAGGTCCGGGCGATCGCGACCCATTCCTCGAGGGTCCTGCCCGTCTCCGTGGCGAGGCCTTCCCGGATCGTGGCGAACCACTGCTGCTGGCGGGGGGTGAGCTGTCCGGGGGGCATGGGGGCCTCGTGTGCGGGGTTCGAGACAGGCTTCGCCCTCACCGTAACCCTAACGATCTGCCCGCAAAACACCGTAAATTTGCGGGAAGTGCTACAAACCCCCGGCAACGCGGTCTATATCGAGCCCATGAGCCTCCTGCCCAAGTCCCGAAAAGCCCGACGCCGGCTGATGGCCGTGGCCGTGGCCGCACCCATTCTTGCCGCGGGGGCCTTCCTGTCCATCTACGCCATCGGTGACGGTGCCGTGTTCTTCTACACCCCGGCCCAGGCCAAGGCGAAGCACGTGCCCTCCGGCCGCACCGTCCGCATCGGCGGGCTGGTGGAGCGCGGCTCCGTGGTCAAGGGACCGGACGGATCCGTCAGCTTCGTCGTCACCGACAAGATCGCCACGGACAAGGTGATGTTCCGCGGCGACCTGCCCGATCTGTTCCGCGAGGGGCAGGGCGTGGTGACACAAGGGGCCTATCGCGGGGACGGCGTGTTCGTGGCCAAGGAAGTGCTGGCCAAGCACGATGAACGCTACATGCCCAAGGAAGTGGCCGACGCCCTGAAGAAGTCCGGTCAGTGGCGACCGGATGCCACCGTCTCCTCCACCGCGCCCATGGTGGCGGGCGGGGCCGGACCGGGGCGTGCCACCCGGTGATCGCAGAGCTTGGCGCCTTTGCCCTGGTGCTGGCACTGGTCCTGTCGGCCGCTCAGTCCGCCCTGAGCTTTTCCGCCCGCTGGAAGCATGATGCCGCCCTGCGCGGGGCCGGGGAGGGGGCGGCGCTGGCCGCCTTTGCCGCGGTCGCCATCGCCTTTGCCAGCCTGATGACGGCCTTTGTCACGTCGGACTTCTCCGTCGCCAACGTGGCCAACAACTCGCACACCGACAAGCCGCTGCTGTACAAGGTGGCGGCAGTCTGGGGCAGCCACGAGGGCTCCATGCTGCTCTGGGACCTGGCCCTGACCGGCTTCGGTGCCGCGGTGGTGCTGGCCGGACGACGTCTGCCGCCGGGCCTCAAGGCCCTGACGGTCGGGGTGCAGGGTCTGCTGGGCCTCGTCTTCATCGCCTATACGGCCTTCGCCTCCAATCCGTTCGTCCGCCTCGCCCATCCGCCGGTGGAGGGAGCGTCCCTGAACCCGATCCTGCAGGACCCGTTCCTGGCGATCCATCCGCCGTTCCTCTATTCCGGCTATGTGGGCTTTTCCGTCGTGTTCAGCCTCTGCGTCGCCGTGCTGATCGAGGGACGGGTGGACACGGCCTTTGCCCGCTGGGTGCGGCCCTGGGCGCTGGCGGCGTGGAGCCTCCTGACCATCGGCATCACGCTGGGCTCCTTCTGGGCCTATTACGAGCTGGGCTGGGGCGGCTGGTGGTTCTGGGACCCGGTGGAGAACGCCAGCTTCATGCCCTGGCTGGTGGGGGCCGCCCTGCTGCACTCGTCCATCGTCACGGAAAAACGCGGGGCCCTGGCCGGATGGACCGTGTTCCTCGGGCTGGCGGCGTTCTCGTTCTCCATGCTGGGGGCGTTCCTGGTGCGGTCGGGCATCCTGACCTCCGTGCATGCCTTTGCCGTGGATCCCAAGCGTGGCGCGATCCTGCTGGGCATCCTGGCCCTGGCAGCGGGATCGGCCCTGTCCCTGTTCGCCTGGCGCGCGCCTTTGCTGAAGGCCGGCGGTCTGTTCGCCCCCATCAGCCGCGAGGGCGCGCTGGTCATCAACAACCTGTTCCTGGCCACCGCCGCGCTGACGGTGATGGCGGGCACCCTCTATCCGCTGATCTACCAGGCTGCCACCGGACAGCCCCTGAGCGTGGGCGCGCCGTGGTTCAACCTGACCTTTGCCCCGCTGATGACGGCGGTCCTGATCCTGCTCCCGGCGGGCACGCTTCTGTCATGGAAGCGCGCGGACGCACGGGGGGCTGTGGAGCGCCTGTGGGCGGCGGGTCTGCTGGCGCTTGCCACCGGCATCGGGGTGTTTGCCCTGCAGAACGCCAAGGGGGCGTTTGCCGCCATCGGCATCGCCCTGGGCGTGTGGCTGATCGCCGGTGCGGTGACGGAGCTGGCCGTGCGCATCCGCCTGTTCCGCGTGCCGCTGAAGGAGGTCGTGAACCGGCTCACCGGCCTGCCGCGCGGGGCCTTCGGCATGACGCTGGCGCATATCGGCGTCGGTGTGTTCGTTCTGGGGGCCTGTGTCGAGACCGGCTGGCGGGTGGAGGCGGCCCAGGCCCTGAAGCTCGGCGACCAGGTCCAGGTGGGGGCCTACAGCCTCAGCCTGACCGACGTGACGCAGGCCGAGGGGCCCAACTATTCGGCGGAGCGCGCCACGGTGCGCATCAAGGGCCCGCAAGGGGACAGCGTGCTCTATCCCGAGCGACGCTTCTATCCCGCCAACCGCCAGACGGTCAGCCAGGTGGCCATCGAGACCCACGGCCCCAGTGATCTCTATGTGGTGTTTGGTGAAAGGCGGGAGGGGACGGACCCCAGCTGGCTGATCCGGGCCTACTGGAACCCCTGGGCGCGGATGATCTTCGGCGGGCCGCTGCTGATGGCGCTGGGCGGGCTTGTGTCCCTGTCCGACCGGCGGCTGCGCATGGCGGCGGGGGCGAAGGCCCGGGCTGCGGCGGCCGGAGCCAGGGCGTGAGGCGGGTCGCCTCGGCCCTGGTCATGATCACCTGTGCCCTGTGGCTGACCGCCGGGGCGGCGGGGGACCCGGCGGACCGGCTGGCCGATCCGGCGCGGGAGGCCCGGGCCCGGGACCTGTTCCGCGAGGTGCGGTGCCTGGTCTGCCAGAACGAGAGCATCGACGACAGCGAGGCGGAACTGGCCTCGGACCTGCGCCGGATCGTGCGGCAGCAGGTGGCGGCCGGGCGCACGGACGCGGAGGTCCGCAGCTTCCTGGTGGCGCGCTATGGCAAGTTCGTGCTGTTGAAGCCGCCCTTCGACGCGGGAACCGCCCTGTTGTGGCTGACACCGTTCGGTGTCGTCGCAGGGGCGGGGCTCCTGTTGTGGCGGCGCCGGGGCGGGGGCGGAACCGATCCGGCGGTGCCCCTGTCGGCGGAGGAAGAGGCGCGACTTCGCCAGCTGGAGACCTGACGTCCGGCGGCGCAAAATTAAGCTTTCGTAAGATAGGAAGGTCCGCCACGGTCCCGCCCAACTTGCGCCGAACCATGGACGCGCTCATTTGTACGAGCTGAGCTGCATTTGCGATGAGGGTCCGTTCATCGGACCGTTACAAGGGACGTTTCAATGGTGATGAAGAAGGGTTTCGTTGCGGGCGCGCTGGCGGGAGTCAGTGTCGCGGCGCTGGCGGTGGTCGGTGCGGGCGTCCAGTGGCCCCAGGCCATGGCCGACGAGCGTCCGCCGGTGAACCAGGCGGCACCCGGTGCCACCTTCGCCCCGCCCCCCGGCAGCCCCCTGTCGTTTGCCGATATCTTCGAGCGGGTGGCGCCTGCCGTGGTATCCATCGACGTCACCTCGAAGGCGCATGCCAACGACGCCATGGCCGAGCTGGCCAAGCGCTTCGGTATGCCCGTGCCCAAGGCGCCCAAGAAAACCCCGAAGGCCGCGCCCAAGGCGCCGCTGAAGCCCGGCGCCCCGGCCCCCAATGGGGGGGACGACAACAGCGAGGACGGGGGCGATGACGAACCCGCGGCCATGGCCTCCGGCTCCGGCTTCTTCATCTCGGCTGACGGCTACATCGTCACCAACAACCACGTGATCGCCGACGCCGACACCATCACGGTGAAGCTCAACGACAAACGCGAGCTGAAGGCCAGGGTGGTCGGCCGCGACGAGGGCACGGACCTGGCCGTGATCAAGGTCGAGGGCAAGGACTTCCCGTTCGTCACCTTCGAGAACAAGGCCAAGCCCCGGGTCGGTGACTGGGTCATCGCCGTGGGCAACCCGTTCCTGCTGGGCGGCACCGCCACGGCGGGAATCGTGTCCGCCTATGGCCGCGACATCGGCGACAACTTCGTCGACTACCTGCAGATCGACGCCCCCATCAACCGGGGCAATTCCGGCGGCCCGACCTTCGACATCTACGGCCGGGTGATCGGCGTGAACACCGCCATCTTCTCCCCCTCCGGCGGGTCGGTGGGCATCGGCTTCGCCATCCCGGCGGACATTGCCGAGCGGATCACCAAGTCCCTGATGGCCGGTCAGTCCGTGGTCCGGGGCTATCTGGGCGTCGGCGTCTATGACGTTACCAAGGACGTGGGCGAGAGCCTCGGCGTCACCGCCAATCACGGGGTGCTGGTCGGTGAAGTCACCGCGGGCGGTCCGGCCGACAAGGCGGGCGTGCAGAACGGCGACATCATCCTGTCCGTGAACGGCAAGGTGCTGGCCAACCGCGGGGGCCTGACCCGGGCGGTGGCCATGACCCAGCCCGGCGACGCCCTCCGGCTCGAGGTGCTGCGCAGCGGCAAGACGATCAATCTGACCGCCAAGGCGGGCACCCGTCCGTCGGAGACCGCGCTGCTGGCTCGCCAGAACGGCGAAGAGGGGGCTGACGGTGCGGACGCGCCGGACAGCGGCAAGCCCGGTGCGCTCGGCCTCGCGGTCCAGCCCCTGACCGACACCCTGCGGCACAAGTACGACCTGAAGCCCAATGTGCATGGTCTGGTGGTCACCGGCCTTGCGGACGAAAGCGATGCGGCGCGCAAGGGCCTGCATCCGGGCGACGTGCTGGTCAGTGGCAATCAACGGCCGTTGACCTCCGCGGCGGACCTGGCGGCGGTGATCGCGGACGCGAAGAAGGCAGGCCGGTCCACGGTCTTCTTCCTCGTCACCCGTGGGGCCCAGACCCTTCCGCTGGTCCTGAAGCTTGATAAATAGGCCGAACGGCTGAACCTTCGTCGACCGGCCCGGGTGCCGGTCGACGGGGTGATGCCTCGGCGGATGGAGGGGCCCGGCCTCCGGCCGGGAGGGGGACGGACATGCGCATCCTGATCATGGAAGACGACGTCAGCGCCGCCGAGGCGATGATGAAGGGCCTGGCCGACGCGGGTCACGAGACCGTCCACGCCCCCGATGGCCGCGAAGGCCTGGCCCTGGCCGCCAAGGGCGGCTTCGACGTCATGGTGGTGGACCGGATGATGCCCCATGTGGACGGCCTGACCGCGGTCTCCACCCTGCGGCGGGAGGGGGACGGCACGCCGGTCCTGTTCCTGTCCGCCCTGGGCGAGATCGACGACCGGGTCACCGGGCTGAAGGCCGGGGGCGACGACTATCTGGTCAAGCCCTACGCCTTCGCCGAGCTGATTGCCCGGGTGGAGGCCCTGTGCCGCCGCAAGGACACGGGCGGGCAGACCACCACCTTGGAGGTCGGGGATCTGGAAATGGACCTGATCGGCCGGACCGTGCATCGGGCCGGGACCGAGATCGACCTGCAGCCCCGGGAATTCCAGCTGCTGGAGTTCCTCATGCGTCATGCGGGCCAGTCGGTGACCCGCACCATGCTGCTGGAAAAGGTGTGGGAGTATCATTTCGATCCGCAGACCAATGTGATCGATGTGCACATCTCCCGCCTGCGCGGCAAGATCGACAAGGGTTTCGACCGGGCCATGCTGCAGACCGTGCGCGGCGCGGGCTATCGGCTGGAAGCCTGACGGGCCGGGCGCGACATGCCCCTGCCTGCCCTGTTCCGCACCACCGCCTTCCGGCTGACCCTGCTGTCCCTGGCCCTGTTCGCGGCGGCGGCGGCGGCCTTCCTGTTCTACATCTATGTCGCGACCGCCGGCGAGGTGACCCGCCGCGCCGACGAGGAGGTGAGCCGGGAGATCAGCTCGCTGGAGACGGTCTATGCCCGGGCCGGGGCCACGGGCGTGAACCAGGCCCTGATCGAGCGCACGGCCATGGACCGGCCGTTCCTCTATCTGCTGATGGACAGGACCGCCAAGCCGATCAGCGGCAACATCGCCGCCACGCCGGTGGACCCGCCCGCCAGCGAGGCCCATGCCTCCTTCCGTGTCAGGTCCACCGATGCCGACGGGGCCGTGGTCCGCCGCCAGGCCTGGGGCCGGCAGATCCGCCTGCCGCAGGGGGAGCTGCTGTTCGTGGGTGCCGACATCGGTGAGGGGCAGGGCTATGTGCTGCGCATCGTTCGCGCCACCTGGGGAGCCGGTGTGCTGGTGCTGGTGCTGGGCCTTGCGGCCGGACTGCTTGTCAGTCGCAACGTGTCCCGCAGCCTGGCCGGGCTCAAGACCGTGGTGGCGGCGGTGGAGGCGGGGGACCTGTCCGCCCGGGCGCCGGTGCGCGGGGTGGGGGACGAATATGACGACCTGGCCGCCGGCATGAATGCCATGCTGGACCGGGTGGACCGGCTGATGGGGGGCCTGCGCCATGCGGGGGACGCCATCGCCCATGACCTGCGGTCTCCCCTGACCCGGCTCCGCGCCCGGCTCGAGGCGGCGCTGATCGAGGTGGAGAACGGCCGCGCCGATGCCACGGAGAGCCTGGAACAGGCCCTGGCCGACACCGACGGGGTGCTGTCGACCTTCAACGCCGTGCTGGCCATTTCCCGGCTGCAGGCGGCGGGGCAGGTGCCCAATCCCAAGCCCTTCGACCCGTCAGCGCTGTGCGAGGGGCTGGCGGAGCTCTATGCCCCCCTGTGCGAGGACAAGGGGCTCGAATTCTCGGCGGAATATTCCAAGGGGCTGGTGGTGCGCGGCGACCCGGACTTCGCCGGGCAGGCCATGGCCAATCTGCTGGATAATGCCATCAAGTACACACCCGCCGGCGGAGCCGTGATGCTGCGGGTGCGCAAGCGCGCCTCGGGGGAGATCGAGTGCTCGGTCACCGACACCGGCCCCGGCGTGCCGGAGGAGGACCGGGCCCGGATCGTGCAGCGCTTCGTGCGGCTCGAGAACAGCCGTTCCCAGCCCGGATCGGGGCTGGGCCTGTCCCTGGTGCAGGCGGTGGCCGAGGCCCATGGGGGTCGGCTGGATCTGGACGAGGGTCCTGGCCGGGTGCGGGGCCGGGCGATTCCGGGCCAGGGACCCGGCCTGCGCACGGCGCTGGTGTTTCCGTCGCAGGACTGAGGGGGCAGGCCTGAGGGGGCAGGACTGAGGCGCTCGCGTCCCTCGGGGCCAGCTTACACCCGGTAGGCCGCCACAAAGGTGTGGACGGCGCAGTCGATGTCGGCGGCGATCTCGGCCTCCGAGGGTTCCGGGGCCAGGCCCCACAGCAGGTGCTGGTGGGTGCGCGCCCGGCACAGGCTGAGGAAATGGGCCGCGGCCAGGGCCGGGTCGTCGGTTCGCAGCAGGCCATGGTCCATCGCCCCGCCAAGCAAACGGGACAGGTGCTCGATCTTGTCCTGCGGGCCTGCCTTGTAGAAGGTCTCGCCGAGCTCCGGAAAGCGGCCGGCCTCGCCGATCACCAGGCGGTAGAGGGCCACGGTCTGGGGCCGGCACATGAAGGTCAGCAGGGTCTGGCCGATGCGGGTCAGCCGGGCCGTCAGCTCGTCCAGGTGGGTGCAGGGGGGCTCGGGCACGGCCGGAAAGACCTGCCCGCCGCCCAGATCCTCGGTCCTGTTGCTGAGCACGGCCCCGAACAGCTCTGCCTTGGAGCGGAAATAGGCATAGAGGGTCCCCTTCGATCCCCCCACCGCCGCGGCAATGGTGGACATGGACGCGGCCCCATAGCCCTCGGACAGGAAGATGTCCCGGGCCACCTCGATGATCGCTTCGCGGCGACGATCGCACCGGGGGCCTCTGGATTTTTGCGCGATCTGTCCCATTTCCTGACCGAACCGTACGGTTTTTCTTGACCTCGGCGTTCCGCAGGTTATGTAAACCGTCACGAAACTGTACCGTACAGTACGGTATGCTCCTCCGTCTGTCGACTACAAAAGGCCCTGATTGATGCTGCAGCGACCGATCTTCCCGCGCGCCGCCGGCTCTGCCATCGCGGCCGCCGGTCTCCTCGCGGCGACCCTCGTGCTGGCGGCCGGCTGTGCGCCGAACCTCGGCCCGCGACCGCCTCTGGCCGCCGCAGGAAGCCTGGCCTCGCGGGAGAGCCTGACCGCGCCCACGGCGGACTGGCCGACCCAGGCCTGGTGGAAGGCCTATGGCGACCCGCAGCTGGACGCCCTGATCGAGGAGGGGCTGAAGTCGGCCCCGACCGTGCGTCAGGCCGCCGCCCGCCTGCGCTCGGCCGAGGCCGCCGCCGGCCAGTCCCGGTCGACCCTGTTCCCGGGTGTGGCCGTGAGCGCCGGTGAGCAGGAATATCTGCAGAGCAAGAACACGGGCTTCCCCGAGTTCATCAAGAAGAACTTTCCGGGCTCCCCCCACGCCTTCGGCCGCCTGTCGGTGGACCTGGCCTGGGACCTGGACCTGTTCGGCCGCAACCGGGCCAACCTCGCCGCCGCCGTGTCCGAGGCGCAGGCCGCCCAGGCGGATCGGGCGCAGGCGGAGCTGACCCTGTCCTCGGCCATCGCGGCCCAGTATGCCGATCTGCGCCGCCTCGCCGCGGACCGCGCCGCGGCCCAGGCGGCCGTGGAGATCCGCCGCAAGACCCTGGCCCTGGTGGGTCAGCGGCTGGAGAACGGCCTCGAGACCAAGGGCGAATTCAAGCAGCAGGCGGCCAGCGTCCCCGCCGCCCGGTCCGAGGTGGATGCCCTGGACCGGCAGATCGCGCTGGGCCGCAACCAGCTGGCGGCTCTTCTCGGTGCCGGTCCCGATCGGGGTCTGTCGGTGAAGCTGGACGGGGACGCCCCCGCCCTGAAGCCCTTCGGCCTGCCCCCGCAGGTGGGGCTGGATCTGGTGGGTCGGCGGCCGGACATCGCCGCGGCCCGCCTTCGGGCCCAGGCCGCCGCCAAGCGCATCCGGGCGGCGGACGCGGACTTCTATCCCAATCTCAACCTCGCCGGGTCCTTCGGCTACCAGTCCCTCGGCCTCGATCTGCTGACCTCCAAGAACAGCCGGTTCTCCGGCGTGGGTCCCGCCCTCAGCCTGCCGGTCTTTTCCGGCGGTCGGGGACGGGCGGCCTACCGCAACGCCCGCAGCCAGTATGACCTGGCCGCCGCCACCTATGACCAGACCCTGACCCAGGCCCTGCACGAGGTGGCCGACTCGGTGGTGAACATCCGCATGCTGGACCGCCAGCTGGCCGATGCCCGGGAGGCGCTGGAGAATTCCGAGGCGGCCTACCGCATCGCGCTCGCCCGGTACGAGGGCGGCCTGTCTCCCTATATCGCCGTGCTCACCTCCGAGAATGCCCTGATCAGCCAGCGCCGCGCCGTGGCGGATCTGGAGGGCATCGCCCTGACCAATGACATCGCCCTCGTCCGGGCCCTGGGGGGCGGTTACCAGCCCGCCGCCGGGCGCGGCCCCACCGCGGCCCGATGAGTTCCCCCAGTCCCGATACTCCCCGCCCCGATCCTCCCCGTCCCGATACCCTTCCGCCGCATGACCCTGCCGCCGCTGAAAGTCCGACCCATGGCCAGTGACACTGTCTCTTCCGCTCCGACCGCCACCGCGGCCAAGCCCGCCTCCAACCTTCGCCAGCGCCTGTTCACCGGCCTCGGCGCCGTCGTGGTAATCGGTGCCCTGGCCTATGGAGGCTGGTGGGGGCTCGTGGGCTCGCACCACGTCTCCACCGACGACGCCTATGTGGGGGCCGACATCGCCCTGATCACGCCCCAGACGGCCGGAGCCGTGCAGAAGGTGCTGGTCGCCGACACCCAGGCGGTGAAGGCCGGTGACGTGGTGGCGGTGATCGATCCCACGGACGCGGCCTATCCCCTGGCCCAGGCCACGGCGGACTACGCCCGGGTCGTGCGCCGGGTGCGGGGCGAGATCGCCACCACCGAGGCTGCCGGGGCCACGGTCGCTGCCCGGGACGCGGACCTGGCCCGGGCCAAGGCCCAGACCGTGGCCGCCGAAAGCGATCTCGCCCGGTCGAAGCTGGAATATGACCGCCGTGACAAGCTGGCCGCCACCGGTGCCGTGTCTGGGGAGGAGCTGACCAATGCCCGCACCACCCTGCGCAATGCCGAGGCGAACCTGGCAGCGGTCAAGGCCGCCCAGGCCCTGGCCGAAGCCAATCTGAAGGTCGCCCACGCCCAGAGCGAGGCCCAGTCGGCCCTGACCTCCGGGGCTGGTGTCGACGACAATCCCGACGTGAAGTACGCCAAGGCCAATCTCGACGCGGCGCAGATGAACTATGACCGCTGCGTCCTGAGGGCGCCGGTGGACGGGATCGTGGCGAAGCGCAATGTGCAGGTGGGCCAGCGGGTGGCCATCGGCACGCCGCTGATGAGCATCGTCCCCATCAACCAGGCCTTCGTCGACGCCAACTTCAAGGAAGTGCAGCTGAAGAAGGTCCGGGTCGGCCAGACGGTGGAGGTCGAGGCCGATCTCTATGGCGGCGGCGTGAAGTACCACGGGACCGTGGTCGGCGTCGGCGGCGGCACCGGTGCGGCCTTCGCCGTGATCCCGGCCCAGAACGCCACCGGCAACTGGATCAAGGTGGTGCAGCGGCTGCCCGTGCGCATCCGCCTCGATGCCAAGGACCTGGCGGAGCACCCCCTTCGGGTCGGCCTGTCCGTGAAGGTCGATATCGACACCGCCAGCGGCGCCGCCCGCGGCGCAGGCGCGTGAGCCTCTCCATGGCGGCGGCCTTCTCCCGGGACGACAAGCAGCCCCTGACCGGCCCGATGCTGGCCCTGGGGGCCTTCGTGCTGGCCATGGCCAACTTCATGGCCATCCTGGACACGACCATCGCCAATGTGAGCGTGCCCAACATCGCCGGCGGTCTCGCCATCTCCCCCAGCGAGGGGACCTGGGTGATCACGTCCTACTCGGTCGCCGAAGCCATCACCGTGCCCCTGTCCGGCTGGCTGGCGTCGCGGTTCGGCGCGGTGCGGGTGTTCTGCGGCGCGGTGATCGCCTTCGGAGTCTGCTCGGCCCTGTGCGGCATCGCCCCGTCCCTCGGCGTGCTGGTCATGTTCCGCGTCCTTCAGGGGTTCAGCGGCGGACCGATCATGCCCCTGTCCCAGACCCTGATGATGCGCATCTTCCCCCCGGAACGGCGCGGGGTCGCCATGGGGCTGTGGTCCATGACCGCCGTGGTCGGGCCCATTGCCGGGCCGCTGCTGGGGGGCCTCATCTGCGACAATGCCAGCTGGCCGTGGATCTTCTACATCAACGTGCCCGTGGCCATCGGCATCTTCTATTTCGCCTCCCGCCTGCTGCCCCGCTACGAGCTGCCGCTGGTCAAGGCCCCGGTGGATTTCGTGGGCCTGGGCCTTCTTGTGGTCTGGGTCGGCTCCCTGCAGATCATGCTGGACAAGGGGGAGGAGGCCGACTGGTTCAACTCGTCCTTCATCGTGCTGCTGGCCGTGACCGCGGCCGTCGGCTTTGCCGCCTTCCTGATCTGGGAGCTGACGCACAAGCACCCCATCGTGGCCCTGCGCCTGTTCGCGGTCCGGGCGTTCTCCACCTGCAGTGCGGTGATGGCCCTGACCTATGGCGCCTTCTTCGGGGCGGTGGTGCTGATCCCCCTCTGGCTCCAGACCAGCATGGGCTACAATGCCCTGTGGTCCGGTCGGGTAATGGCGGTGCAGGGGGTGCTGGCCGTGCTCCTCTCCCCGGTGGTGGGGGCCAATATCGGCAAGACCGATCCCCGGCGCTTCGTGTTCGGCGGGGTCCTGCTGATCGCCGTGGTCATGTTCATCCGGGCCGGCCTGAACACCCAGGCGAACTTCTGGTCCATCACCATCCCGCAGATCATGCTCGGGGCGGGGATGCCCTTCTTCTTCATCGGCCTGAACACCATCGCGCTGGGCTCGATCTCGCAGGAGGACACGGCCTCGGGGGCCGGGATTCTCAACTTCCTGCGGACCACGGCGGGGGCCTTCGCCGTGTCGCTGACGACCACCAGCTGGTCCAATGCCTCGACCACGGCCCGGGTCTCCCTCGCGGGACGGCTGAATACGGCGGCGACGCTGGACCAGATGCAACAGGGGGGGATGGGGGCCGCCCAGGCCCTTTCGGCAGTGGACCAGCTGGCCCAGCAGCAGGCGGTGATGCTGGCCACGGATGGGGTGTTCACGGCCATGAGCGTGATCCTGGTGATCGCGGCCTGCTCGATCTGGCTTGCGCCCCGACCCGCCGGACCCGTAGTTCTGGGCGAAGGCGGACACTGAGTCTGAAGGCCCGTCCGCCGGTCACCTGCGGACGGAGCCCGGACCATGACCCTCACCCCTGTGTCGATGACGCTGTACGACCGCGATTTCGACGGGTTCAGCCGCCAGCTGGGGCAGGCCTTCGAACGCTACGGCTTCGCGGTGGTGTGCGACCACGGACTGACCGAGGCGGCGGTCGAGGCGGCCCTGGACAGCGCCCGGACCTTCTTCGCCCTGCCGGACGCCGTGAAGCGGGCCTACAACCCTGCCGGCGGGGCCGGGCAGCGGGGCTATACCCCCTTCGGGGTCGAGACCGCCAAGGGCGAGAGCCGGGCTGACCTGAAGGAGTTCTGGCATGTGGGCCGGGACCTGCCGCCGGGCCATCCCTCGGCCGTGGCCATGCCGCCCAACTTCTGGCCTTCGGAGGTGCCGGACTTCCAGGCCCATGTGGGGGCGCTGTTCGCCGGCCTGGACGGTCTGGGCGACCGGCTGCTGCGGGCGATTGCCCGGTACCTGGGGCTGGCGGACGACTATTTCGTTCCGGCGATGCAGGACGGCAATTCGGTGCTGCGCCTGCTGCACTATCCGCCCCTGGCCGCGGACGCCGTGGGCCTGCGGGC
The DNA here is from genome assembly GCA_903874895.1 of uncultured Caulobacterales bacterium. Taxonomy (GTDB): domain Bacteria; phylum Pseudomonadota; class Alphaproteobacteria; order Caulobacterales; family Caulobacteraceae; genus CAIMFV01. The sequence continues at coordinate 20,129 of CAIQUG010000135.1, forward strand.
GGGGGCGCACGAGGACATCAACGTCATCACCCTGCTCCTCGGGGCGGAGGAGGCCGGACTGCAGATCCTGGACCGGGACGGCCGCTGGCTGGACATCCGTCCGCCGCCGGGGGCGCTGGTGGTGAACATCGGCGACATGCTGCAGCGGCTGACCAATCACGTGCTGCCCTCGACAACCCACCGGGTGGTCAATCCGGCCCCGGAGCGCCGGGGCTTTCCCCGCTTTTCCACCCCGTTCTTCCACCATTTCGCGCCGGACTTCCTGATCCGCACCCTGCCGGGCTGCATCACCGCCGAGCGCCCGGACCGCTATCCCGAGCCGATCACCAGCCACGCCTATCTGACCGAGCGCCTGAGGGAGCTGAAGCTGCTGGGGTGAGGCGCGGATCCGGAAGCGACAGGGCCTAAAAGCGAAAGGGCCTAAAAGCGAAAGGGCCTAAAAGCGAAAGGGGCGGACCGCTGTGCGATCCGCCCCACCCCCTCGCCCGGACGCCGCCGGCTGTGAAGCCCTGCGGCGTTGCGCAAACCTGCTCGTCCGAGCGGCGCTGGCTTCCGCAATCGCGGTGCGCGCCGGCCGGGTCCGTGCGGCGTGTCCCCCAACGCGCCGTCGATCTCCGACGACCCAACTCTGCCGGTTGCAGAAGCGACGTCAAAGCCCTGTTCGCGTCATCCGCCACCCGCATGCGATTTGCCCGCCGCGTGTAGCCTTCTTGCAACAAAACCGCATCAAAGACCGGTTATGCCAGCAGGCCCCCGTCGGAGTGACATTCCAGGTGTCGCAGCCGGGGAGAGATGGGCTAGTCTCGCCCCAGACTGCCCGGTTCGCGGTATGGCGTTCCTGCCGCGTGACCGTTCGAGTGATCAAGGAGCTCCTTTCGCGTGACTGATTCAGGCTCTTCGACCCCCGGTTCCACGCCACCCCAGGGGCCCTATGACGCACCGCCCTGGCTCGGACGCCGCACCCGCAGTGGACGGATGGGCTGGATCGTCACCGGGCTCGCCGTCCTCGTGCTGGGCGGGGTGGTCTGGTTCGCCATCGCCAACAAGGCCAAGCCGGTGGACGAGGCCGGCGGTGGCTTCGGCGGGCCTCCGGGGGCCGGGGGACCGCCCGGCGCCGGCGGACGCGGCGGCGGGGCCGGCGGCAAGGGCGGTCGGGGCGGCGGGGCCGTGGTGAACACGGCCGTGGCCGAGGCCGGGGCCATGCCGGTCACGGTCCAGGCCCTGGGCACGGTGACGCCCGCGGCCACGGTGACGGTGAAGACCCAGCTGAGCGGCCAGCTCATGTCCGTGGGCTTCACCGAGGGACAGGTCGTGAAGAAGGGCCAGTTCCTGGCCCAGGTGGATCCCCGTCCCTATCAGCAGCAGCTGGCCCAGGCGGAGGCCACGGCGGCCAAGGACCGGGCCCAGCTGACCAATGCCCAGATGGACCTGAAGCGCTACCAGACCCTGCTGGCGCAGGACTCGGTGTCGCGCCAGCAGGTGGACACCCAGCAGGCCCTGGTGGGGCAGCTGCAAGCCCAGGTGAAGGCCGACGAGGCCGCCGTGGGCACCCAGAAGCTGAACCTGGCCTATACCCGGATCGTCTCCCCCATCTCCGGCAAGGTGGGCCTGCGTCAGGTGGATGCGGGCAACTACGTCACCGCCGGCGACGCCAACGGTATCGTGACCGTGGCCCAGGTCAGCCCCATCGACGTGGCCTTCACCCTGCCCGAGGACGTGGTCCCCAAGGTGAACCAGCAGCTGGCGCGCCACGCCCATCTGGCGGTGGAGGTCTATGACCGTGCCCAGAGTCAGGTGCTGGCCCACGGGTCGCTGGCCACCCTCGACAACCTGATCGACACCACCACCGGCACCGTGCGGGCCAAGGCCCGCTTCGCCAATGCCGATGATGCCCTGTTCCCGAACCAGTTCGTCAATGTCCGCCTGACCGTCGAGGTGCTGAAGGGGGCGGTGATCGTGCCGACCTCTGCCGTGCTGCGGGGCCAGAACGGCATGTTCGTCTATGCCGTGGACAGCGCCCGGACGGTGCATGTCCGCCCCGTCACGCCGGGCGCGGCCCAGGGCGAGCGGACGGCGATCCTGTCCGGCCTGTCAGCCGGCGAGACCGTGGTCACCGACGGGACCGACCGGCTGCGCGAAGGCATGGCCGTGTCCACGCCGCCTGCCTGCCCGCCGGGGACCGGTGGAGCGGGGGGGCGCGCCATGCGCAAGGGACCGGGCTCCGGCGGGGCCTCGGCCTTCGGCGGACGATCCGGCGGTGGTGCAGGCGGCTCGGCGGCATGCCGGCCCGCTTCGGCCCCCGCGGGGGCTTCGGGCGGGGCCGCGCCGATGGCCGCTTCCGGTGCCGCGCCGAGTGCCGCGGTCGCAGGTCGGGGCAGGGCCGCGGACGTCGCAGCGACGCCGGCTCCGGCTGCGGGCGGTGGCGAGGGTGGCGGCGGCGGACGGCTGGCGGGCATGCTGGCCGAGCTGAACCTCGATCCGGCCCAGCAGCAGAAGGCCGATATCCTCTTCGCCGAAGCCCGGGAGCAGGCCATGGCCCAACTGGGTGACAATGCCGACCCCGACGCCCGGCGCGCGGCCATGAAGAAGGCCTACGGGGCCGCCTTCGGCAAGCTGTCCACGATCCTGCGGCCGGAACAGAAGGCCAAGCTGATCGAGATCCGCGCGCGGATGGCGATGCAGGGTGGTGGCCAGGGCGGTGGCGGTCCGCAGCGATGAGCCCTCCGTCCAAGCCTCCCGGTTCCGCCCCTCAGGGTCCGGCACCCCGGGGGGAGGGTGGTGGCCCGCTGGGCGGGTTCAGCCCGTCGACCCTGTTCATCGAGCGGCCGATCGCCACGTCGCTGCTCATGGTGGCCATCTTCCTGTCCGGGCTGATCGGCTTCCAGTTCCTGCCCCTGTCGGCCCTGCCGGAGGTCGACTACCCCACCATCCAGGTGCAGACCTTCTATCCCGGGGCCTCGCCGGAGGTGATGACCTCCACCGTCACCGCACCCCTGGAGCGGCAGCTGGGCCAGATGCCCAGCCTGCAAAGGATGAGCTCGGTCAGCTCCAATGGCGCGTCGGTCATCACCCTGCAGTTCGGCCTCGACCTGACCCTGGACGTGGCCGAGCAGCAGGTGCAGGCGGCCATCAATGCCGCAGGCAATCTGCTGCCCTCCGACCTGCCGACACCGCCCACCTATGCCAAGGTCAATCCGGCGGATGCGCCGGTGATGACCCTGGCCCTGTCCTCCGACGTGCTCGCGCCGACGGAGGTGGAGGATCTGGCGGACAACCGGCTGGCCTCCCGCATCAGCCAGATGCCGGGCGTGGGTCTGGTGACCGTCAGCGGCGGCCAGCGCCCCGCGGTGCGCATCCAGGCCAATCCCCAGGCGCTGGCGGGTTACGGGCTCAGCCTCGACACCCTGCGCTCGTCCATCGCCGCGGCCAATGTCAACGGGGCCAAGGGCACGGTGAACGGGCCGACCCGGGCCTACGCCATCAATGCCAATGACCAGCTGTCGAGCCCGGCGGACTACGAGCGGCTGGTGGTGGCCTATCGCAACGGGGCACCGATCCGTCTGGGGGCGGTGGCCAAGGTGGTGGCGGGGGCCGAGAACAGCCAGCTGGGGGCCCTGGCGGGCGCGCCGCGGAACGGCAGGCCCTACACCACGCCAGCGGTGATCCTGAACATCCAGCGACAGCCCGGCGCCAACGTCATCGCCGTGGTGGACCGGATCAAGGACCTGCTGCCCCACACCTACTGCCAGACCAAGGACTGCAAGGCCAAGCCCAGCCTGATCGAGGACGGCCTGCCCGCGGGCCTGGTCATCACCCCCATGACCGACCGGACCGTGACCATCCGCGCCTCCGTGCACGACGTGGAGTTCGAGCTGGCCATGGCCGTCGCCCTGGTGGTGGCGGTGATCTTCGTCTTCCTGCGCAACATCGCCGCGACCTTCATCGCGGGCGTGGCCGTGCCCCTGTCGCTGGTGGGCACCTTCGGTCTGATGTACCTGCTGCATTTCAGCCTGAACAATCTCAGCCTCATGGCCCTGACCGTGGCGTCCGGCTTCGTGGTCGACGACGCCATCGTCATGATCGAGAACATCAGCCGCTACGTGGAGGAGGGGGAGGAGAGCCGCCCCGCCGCCCTCAAAGGGGCCGGCGAGATCGGCTTCACCATCATCTCGCTCACCGTCTCCCTGCTGGCGGTGCTGATCCCCTTGCTGTTCATGGCCGATGTGGTGGGCCGCCTGTTCCGGGAGTTCGCGGTGACGCTGGCGGTGACCATCGTCATTTCCGCCATCGTCTCCCTGACCCTGGTCCCGTCCCTGTGCGGCCTGTGGCTGAAGCAGCCAAAGACCCCCCGCCCGGGCGGGTTCGAGGACCGGGCCCAGAAGGCGCTGGACTGGGTCATCGAACGCTATGACCTGGGCCTGGGCTGGGTCCTGTCCCATCAGCGCACCACCCTGATCGTCGCCCTGGCGACCTTCGCCCTGACGGCCGTTCTCTATGTGGTGATCCCCAAGGGCCTGTTCCCCGTCCAGGACGTGGGCGAGATCCAGGGCGTGGTGGAAGCGGACCAGAGTGTCTCCTACGGCAAGATGGCGCAGATCCAGTCGGCCGTGGCGGAGGCCCTGCTGAAGGATCCGGCGGTGGAGAACGTCTCCGCCTTCACCGGCGTCGATGCCCAGAACAACAGCGTCAACAACGGCCGCGTGCTGATCCAGCTGAAGCCGCTGAACCAACGCTCCGGCTCCGCCAGCGAGATCATCCGTCGCCTGAATGACGAGATTCGCGTCCCCGGCGCGACGGTCTACATGCAGCCCGTCCAGGACCTGGCCATCGATTCCCAGGTGTCCAAGACCCAGTACCAGTTCGTGCTGGAAGGGGCCGATCCGGCCCTGCTGCAGACCTGGAGTGCGGCGGTCATCGACCGGCTGAAGCAGAGCCCCAAGGTCGCCGACGTCACCTCCGACGTGCAGAGCCAGGGGCTGGCCATGTCCATCGAGGTGGATCGGGACACGGCCGGGCGCCTGGGGGTCTCCATGGCCTCCATCGACAACGCCCTGTACAACGCCTACGGCCAGCGCATCGTCTCCACCATCTTCACCCAGTCCAACCAGTACCGGGTGATCCTCGAAGTGGCACCGGAGTTCCGGCTGGGGCCCGAGGCCCTGTCCAGCCTCTATCTGCCCACGGGGTCCGGCGGTCAGGCCCCCCTGTCGTCCTTCGCCCGGCTGGTGGAGCAACCCGCCCCCCTGGTCGTGACCCATGTGGGCCAGTTCCCCGCCGTGACCATCAGCTTCAACCTCGGCAAGGGGGAGAGCCTGGGCGGCGCGGTGAACGCCATCAAGCAGATGGAGCGGGAGGTGAAGGTCGGGGCCCAGACCGGCGTGCCCCTGTCGATCAACACCACCTTCCTCGGCGCCGCGGACGCCTTCGAGAAGTCCCTGAACAACGAGCTGTGGCTGATCCTGGCCGCGATCGTGACCATCTACATCGTGCTGGGCGTGCTCTATGAGAGCTTCATCCACCCGATCACGATCCTCTCCACCCTGCCGTCGGCGGCGGTGGGGGCCCTGATCGCCCTGATGATCGCCGGCGAGGACCTGGGCGTGGTGGGGGTGATCGGCCTGATCCTGCTGTTCGGCATCGTCAAGAAGAACGCGATCATGATGATCGACTTCGCCCTCGATGCAGAGCGGAACGAGGGCCTGTCCCCCGTGGACGCGATCCGGCAGGCGGCGCTGCTGCGCTTCCGGCCGATCCTGATGACCACGCTGGCGGCCCTGTTCGGCGCCGCGCCGCTGATGATCGGCGGCGGCTACGGGGCAGAGCTTCGCCAGCCCCTGGGCGTGGCCATTGTGGGCGGTCTGATCGCCTCGCAGCTGCTGACCCTGTTCACCACCCCGGTGATCTATCTGGCCTTCGACCGGCTGGCCCGTCGGCTGCCCGCGGACAGGCTGACCGAGGACGGAGCCCCTGAAGGATCGGGTGCGGCGTGAACATCACGGAGCTGTTCATCCGGCGTCCCGTCGCCACCACGCTCCTGACCATCGGCATCGCCCTGACCGGCGTCGCGGCCTATTTCCAGCTGCCCGTCTCGTCCCTGCCGGCGGTGGACCTGCCCACCATCATGGTGCAGGCGCGCCTGCCCGGCGCCAGCCCGGCGGTGATGTCCACCAGCGTGGCCACACCGCTGGAACGGCATCTGGGCCAGATCGCCGACGTGAGCGAGATGACCTCCACCTCCTCGGTGGGGGAGACCCAGGTGATCCTGCAGTTCGGTCTCAGCCGGGACATCAACGGCGCGGCCCGGGACGTGCAGGCGGCCATCAATGCCGCCCGGGCGGACCTGCCGGCGACGCTGCGGTCCAACCCCACCTACCGCAAGTTCAATCCCGCCGACGCGCCGATCCTGATCCTGTCGCTGACCTCGCCAATCCTGTCCAAGGGCCAGATGTACGATGCGGCAGCCACCATCCTGCAGCAGAAGCTGAGCCAGGTCGAAGGGGTCGGCGACGTCTCCCTGGGCGGCGGGGCCAATCCCGCCGTGCGGGTGGAGCTGAACCCCCAGGCCCTGTTCAAGTACGGCCTGAGCCCGGAGGACGTGCGCGCTGCCATCTCCTCGGCCAATGCCAACCAGCCCAAGGGCTTCCTCGCCAATAACAGCCGCCGCCTGCAGATCTACACCAACGACCAGGCCCGCACGGCGGACGATTACCGTCATCTGGTGATCGCCGTCCGGGACGGTCAGGTGATCCGCCTGTCCGACGTGTCCGACGTGGTCGACAGCGTCGAGGACGTGCGGCAGATGGGCCTGGTGGACGGCAAGCCCGCCATCGTCGTGCGCATCACCCGCCAGCCGGGCGCCAACGTGATCGCCACGGTGGACCGGATCAAGGCTGCGCTGCCGCGGCTTCGGGCCCAGCTGCCGCCCCAGGTGGACCTGGAAATCGGTGTCGACCGCACCACCGCCACCCGCGCCTCGCTGAACGATGTGGAACGCTCCCTCGCCATCTCCATCTTCCTGGTGGTGCTGGTGGTCCTGGTGTTCCTGCGCAACGGCCGGGCGGTGATCATCCCGGCGGTGGCGGTGGTGGTCTCCCTGCTGGGGGCCCTGTCGGTCATGTACCTGCTGCACTACAGCCTCGACAGCCTGAGCCTGATGGCCCTGACGGTGGCCACCGGCTTCGTGGTCGACGACGCCATCGTGGTGCTGGAGAACATCACCCGCCACGTGGAGGAGGGGATGCCCCGCTTCCAGGCCGCCATCCTGGGGGCCCGGGAAGTGTCGTTCACGGTGATCTCGATCTCCGTCTCGCTGGTGGCGGTGTTCGCCCCCATCGTGCTGATGGGGGGCATTGTCGGGAAGTTCTTCGTCGAGTTCGGCGTGACCCTGTCGGCCTCCATCGTCATCTCGCTGGTGGTCAGCCTGACCTTCACCCCGATGATGGCCGCCCGGCTGGGCAGCCTGCACGAAACCGCACATCCCGGCAGCCGTCGGAGCGGTGTGTCGCAGGTCCTGTGGCAGATCTCCGAGGCGATGGAACGGGCCTTTGACGGCGTGACCGCCACCTATGGCCGGTCCCTGGCCTGGGCGCTGGACCACCGGCGCCTGATCATGCTGTTGCTGCTCGGCACGATCGGTCTCAACGTCTATCTCTTCATCCAGGTGCCCAAGGGCTTCTTCCCGCAGCAGGATTCCGGCCAGCTGGTCGGCGGCATGCAGGTGGACCAGGCGAGCTCCTTCCAGCTGACGGCGGAGAAGTTCCGGCGGCTGCAGCAGATCGTGTCGGCCGACCCGGCGGTGGAACATGCGGTGGGCTTCACCGGGGCCGGCGGCGGCTTCATGTTCGCCAGCCTGAAGCCGAAGGCACAGCGCGGGGGCTTGAGCTCCGACGAGGTGGCCCAGCGGATCCGGCCCAAGCTGAAGCGGGTGGCCGGCGCGGCCCTGTTCCTGCAGGTGCAGCAGGAGTTCCGCCTCGGCGGACGCCAGTCCGCGGCCCAGTACCAGTACACCCTGCAGAGCGACGACATCGACGCCCTGCGGACCTGGTCGGAAAAGCTCACCAACCAGCTGAAGCTGTCCCCCCTGCTCACCGACGTGAATTCCGACCAGCAGGAGCACGGGCTGGAGACCTATGTGACCCTGGACCGGGACGCGGCCTCCCGCCTCGGGGTCACGGCCCAGCAGATGGACAACATCCTCTACGACCTGTTCGGCCAGCGGCAGGTGTCCACCATCTACAACCCCCTGAACCAGTACCATGTGGTGATGGAGGCCGAGCCGCACTTCACCCAGTTCTCCGACAGCCTCCACGACACATGGCTGACGCCGGTGGGGGCCTCCAGCGCCACGGCCAGCTCGCCGGCCGTCAGCGCCCGCCTGGCCAGCCCGGCCCGGCTGGCGGTGATGGCCAATCCGGCCAACCAGACCCCGCCCAATCCGTCCACCACCCTGACCAGCCGCGCGCCCGCGCCGCAGCCCTTCATGGTCCTGTCCCGCCCGGCCCCGTCCGGACCGGGGGGCGCGGCCTCGGCCACGGTCTCCACGGCGGCGACAAGCGCGAATACCTCCGGGGTCACCGGGTCGGCCACGGCCCTCAACGGCGCGGGTGCCGCCCGCACCACCACCGGGGCCACACCGGCACAGACGGGCAACGCCGTCTCCACCGGTGCGGCGCGGATGATTCCGCTGGCAACCATCGCCACCTGGCAGCTGAACAACACCCCGATCTCTGTCAGCCACCAGGGCCAGACCGTCGCCGCCACCGTCTCGTTCAACCTGAAGCCGGGCCGGTCCCTGTCCGACGCCCAGTCCGAGATGGCCGCCGCCATCGCCGCCATCGGCATGCCCAACGCCGTGCATGGCAGCTTCCAGGGCACGGCGGGCGCCTTCCAGGCCACCGGCAGCTCGCCGGTGCTGCTGATCGGCGGGGCCCTCCTGGCGGTCTACATGGTGCTGGGGATCCTTTACGAGAGCTATGTCCACCCGATCACGGTGCTGTCGACCCTGCCGTCGGCGGGAGTCGGGGCCTTCCTCGCCCTGCTGGTCTTCCATGTGGAATTCTCGATCATTGCCCTGATCGGGGTCATCCTGCTGATTGGCATCGTCAAGAAGAACGCCATCCTGATCATCGACTTCGCCCTGCAGGCGGAGCGGGCCGGCGCGACGCCGATGGAGGCGATCTACCGCGCCTCCCTTCTGCGCTTCCGGCCGATCCTGATGACCACGGTGGCCGCCATCCTGGGGGCCGTGCCCCTCGCCCTGGCCTTCGGCGAGGGGGGCGAGCTGCGCCAGCCGCTGGGCGTCACCATCATCGGCGGTCTGGTGGCCAGCCAGATCCTGACCCTTTTGACCACCCCCGTCGTCTATATCTACATGGACCGTCTGCGGCATCTGCAGCTGTTCCGCCGCTTCCGCCGTCGCCGCCCGCGTCCGGCGCCGCTTCACCCCGTGACCGGGCAAGGCTCATGATGACCCGCAAGCTTCTTTCCCCGCTCATCGCCGCCCTGATGCTGTCCGCCTGCGCCGTGGGCCCCAACTACCGCACGCCGACGGCGGGGACCGAGACCGCCTTCAAGGAGGCGGATGGATGGACCCCGGCCACGCCGATGGATGCCATCGACCGCGGGGCCTGGTGGTCGGCCTATCACGACCCCGCGCTGGACGATCTGGAGCAGCGCCTCGCCGCCTCCAACCAGACCCTCGCCGCCCAGCTTCAGGCCTACAAGCAGGCCCGCGACGTGCTGGCCGAGACCGAGGCGGCCTTCTTCCCCGTCCTGTCCGCCACGGGCTCCGGCCAGAAGAGCGGCGGCAAGGGGTTGAGCCCCTCCGGCACCGCCGCGACGCGCTATGCCGCCGCCGCCGATGCCTCGTGGACCGTGGACCTGTGGGGCCGTATCCGCCGCCAGATCGAGCAGGGCCGCGCCAACGCCCAGGCCAGCGCCGCGGACCTCGCGAATGTCCGCCTGTCCCTCCAGGCCACGCTGGCCATCGACTATTTCCAGCTCCGGGCCACGGATGCGCAGAAGGACCTGCTGGCCGCCACCGTGGCCAATGACACCCGCGCGCTGGCCCTGACCGAGAACCAGTACGCGGCCGGTGTCGCGGCCCGCGGCGACGTGATCACCGCCCGCACCCAGCTGGAGACCGCCCAGGCCAGCCTGATCGACGTGACCTCCACCCGCGCGCAGCTCGAACACGCCATCGCCGTGCTGGTGGGCCAGACGCCGCAGAGCTTCAGCCTGGCCCCGGCCCCCCTGCCGCAGACTGCGCCGGTGGCCCCGCTCAACCTTGCCGGAACCCTGCTGCAGCGCCGTCCGGACGTGGCGGCGGCAGAGCGGGCGGCGGCCGCGGCCAGTGCCGGCATCGGCATTGCCAGGTCGGCCTATTTCCCGGCGGTCACCCTGTCGGCCTCCGATTCCACCGCCGCCGCCAGGACGCAGTCGCTGTTCAAGGCCGCCACTTCCAGCTGGGCCTACGGGGCCAGCGCGGCGGTCACGGTGTTCGACTTCGGAGCCCGCGAGGCCCAGGTGCGCGGGGCCAAGGCCGCCTACAACCAGCGGGTGGCGGAGTATCGCCAGACGGTGCTCACCGCCTTCCAGCAGGTGGAGGACCAGATCGCCACCCTGCGCACCCTCGAGGCCGAGGCCGGCTACCGGGACCAGGCTGTAGCCGATGCCCGCGCGGCGGAGGCCATCGCGCTGAACCAGTACCGGTCGGGCACGGTGAATTATTCGGTGGTGATCCAGGCGCAGAACACTGCCCTCGCCGCGGCCCAGAATGCCCTCTCCACCCAGCGCGCCCGTCTGGTGGCCAGCGTGTCGCTGATCGAGGCCCTCGGCGGCGGGTGGCGGTAGGACCGGACGGCCTCCCACCGTCCAGTATAAAGTTGTCTGGCCGGTTATCCCTGCACCCATTACGGTCTTGCAGCGGTGGCGCGGCTACCCATATCCGCTGCAACTCTGCTGAGCCCGGAGGGTTCCGTCCCCGGAACTCACCGGTCCGCAGTTCACCCCAAGACCCTTAACCCCGGGGTTGGACGTTCGCCGGTGCTTCACTGGCAAGGCCTGCAAGTCCAACCGCCAAAGACTGGAGCGAGACCCTCACATGGGCAAGATCATCGGGATTGACCTGGGCACCACCAATTCGTGCGTGGCGATCATGGACGGCAAGGCCCCCAAGGTCATCGAAAACGCCGAAGGCGCGCGCACCACCCCCTCCGTCGTCGCCATCCTGGACGATACGGAGCGTCTGGTGGGCCAGCCGGCCAAGCGCCAGGCGGTGACCAACGCCGCCAACACCTTCTTCGCCATCAAGCGCCTGATCGGCCGCAAGTATGACGACAAGGTCGTGTCCAAGGACAAGGACATGGTTCCCTACGAAATCGTCAAGGGGCCGAACGGCGACGCCTGGGTCCGCGCCCACGGCAAGGACTATTCGCCCCAGCAGATCTCCGCCTTCACCCTGATGAAGATGAAGGAGGCCGCCGAGGCTCATCTGGGCGAGACCGTCGACCAGGCCGTGATCACGGTTCCGGCCTATTTCAACGACGCCCAGCGCCAGGCCACCAAGGATGCCGGCAAGATCGCCGGGCTCGAGGTCCTGCGCATCATCAACGAGCCCACCGCCGCGGCTCTGGCCTATGGCCTCGACAAGAGCGACGGCAAGAAGATCGCCGTCTATGACCTGGGCGGCGGCACCTTCGACGTCTCGATCCTCGAGATCGGCGACGGGGTGTTCGAGGTGAAGTCCACCAACGGCGACACCTTCCTCGGCGGCGAGGACTTCGACATGCGCATCGTCGATTTCCTGGCGGACGAGTTCAAGAAGGAAACCAGCGTCGACCTGCGCAAGGACAAGCTGGCCCTGCAGCGCCTGAAGGAAGAGGCGGAAAAGGCCAAGAAGGAACTGTCCACCGTCGCCCAGTACGAGGTGAACCTGCCCTTCATCTCCATGAACGCGTCCGGCCCGCTGCACCTGAACGTGAAGCTGACCCGCGCCAAGCTGGAAAGCCTGGTCGAGGACCTGATCGAGCGCACCATCGGCCCCTGCCAGCAGGCACTGAAGGATTCGGGCTTCACCAAGTCGCAGATCGACGAGGTCGTTCTCGTGGGCGGCATGACCCGCATGCCCAAGGTGGTGGAGGCCGTGAAGGCCTTCTTCGGCCGCGAGCCGCACAAGGGCGTGAACCCGGACGAAGTCGTGGCGCTGGGCGCCGCGGTCCAGGGGGGCGTGCTGCAGGGCGACGTGAAGGACGTGCTGCTGCTGGACGTCACCCCGCTGACCCTGGGCATCGAGACGCTCGGCGGCGTGTTCACCCCGCTGATCGAGCGCAACACGACCATCCCGACCAAGCGCAGCCAGACCTTCTCCACCGCCGAGGACAACCAGTCCGCCGTGACCATCCGGGTGTTCCAGGGCGAGCGGCCGATGGCTCACGACAACAAGCTGCTGGGCCAGTTCGACCTGGTCGGCATCCCGCCGGCCCCCCGCGGCGTGCCGCAGGTGGAGGTGACCTTCGACATCGACGCCAACGGCATCGTCAATGTCCAGGCCAAGGACAAGGCCACCAACAAGGAGCACTCGATCCGCATCCAGGCCAATGGCGGCCTGTCGGACAGCGACATCGAGGCCATGGTCCGCGAAGCCGAGGCCAATGCCGCCGAGGACAAGAAGCGCAAGGCCACCGTCGAGGCCCGCAACCATGCGGACAGCCTGATCCACTCCACCGAGAAGTCGGTGGCGGAGTTCGGCGACAAGGTCAGCCCCGCCGACAAGGCGGCCATCGAGACGGCCCTCGCCGATCTCAAGGCCGTGAAGGACGGTGACGACGCCGAAGCCATCGAGGCCAAGACCAAGACCCTGATGGACGCCTCCATGAAGCTGGGCGAGGCCATGTATGCGGCCCAGCAGGCAGCGGGCGGTGCCGAGGGGGCCGAAGCCGAGCACAAGGATGATGGCGTGGTCGACGCCGAGTTCGAAGAGGTCGACGACGGCAAGAAGAGCGCCTGATCGCGGTCCCGGAACGCGTCGCCGGCGGGGTCGACCCGTCGGCGGCGCATCCGGGCCTTCTCTGTGACGAGTTGAGACCGCCATGACGACGCAACGCTGCTATTACGAAATCCTCGAGGTCGAACGCACGGCCAATGAAGGAGAGCTGAAGTCCGCCTTCCGCAAGGCGGCCATGCAGCACCATCCCGACCGCAATCCCGGCGATCCCGAAGCGGAAAAGCGCTTCAAGGAATGCAACGAGGCCTATTCCATCCTCTCCGACCCGCAGAAGCGCGCGGCCTATGACCGGTATGGTCATGCGGGCCTCGGCGGCGGTGGCGGGGGCGGTGCGGGCTTCGGCGGCTTCCAGGATGCCTCCGACATCTTCTCCGACGTGTTCGGCGACGTGTTCGGGGAGATGTTCGGCGGAGGCGGTCGCCGCTCCGGCGGGCCGCAACGCGGGCAGGACCTGCGCTACGACCTCGAGATCACCCTGGAGCAGGCCTTCACCGGGGCCGAGGTGAACCTGAAGGTTCCCTCCACCCAGACCTGTGACACCTGCGACGGCTCCGGTGCCAAGCCGGGGACCCAGCCCACCACCTGCCAGACCTGCGCGGGTCATGGCCGGGTCCGGGCCAGCCAGGGCTTCTTCTCCATCGAACGGTCCTGCCCCCGCTGCGGCGGCCAGGGCCGGATCATCACCGACCCCTGCCGGACCTGTCACGGGGTCGGGCAGGTGCGCAAGGAGCGGACGCTGCAGGTGCGCATTCCCGCCGGAGTCGATGACGGCGCGCGGATCCGCCTGCAGGGCGAAGGCGACGCGGGCCAGAGGGGCGGTCCCCGGGGCGACCTGTACATCTTCCTCTCCCTGCGCCCGCACGAGCTGTTCACCCGGGACGGCCTCGACCTCTATTGCGACACGCCGGTGCCCATGTGGATGGCAGTCCTCGGCGGCGAGATCGAAGCCCCGGCCATGTGTCCCGACGGCATGAAGAGCGGTGACGCCGACAGCTGCCGGGCCAAGGTCAAGGTCCCCGAAGGGGCGCAGAGCGGCGACGTGGTCCGGCTCCGCGGCCGGGGCATGCCCTCCCTCCGCGGACGGGAGCGCGGCGATCTGCTGGTCAGCCTGAAGGTGGAAACCCCGGTGCGTCTCACCGCCCGGCAGAAGGAACTGATGCGCGAGCTCGCGGCCACCATGGCCACCGGGGATGGCCATCATCCCCGCCAGACCGGCTTCTTCGACAAGGCCCGGCGCTTCTGGAACGGCGTCGTGGGCGGGACAGAGGGCGCCGCGGGCTGAGCCGGTCGCCGCAGTCGAAATAGGTATTTCTCCAGTATAATTTGCTTCGTCCCGCTGTGGCCGGGACCTGAAATGTGTTGAAGGGCCGTCTTTCGGGAAATTCCTGTCCGGCGGTCATTCTGGGCGCTTATGGTAAGTCGCTGTTAATCGCTGTTTGAGACTTTGGCGGATGCTTATGGGCTCGCTCAAAGACAACAGGCCTCAGACCGTGCGAACGCGGCTTTGGACGGGTGTCGGCCTGCTGGCCGCGTCGCTCCTGACCCTCGCTCCGGCGGCGCTTGCGCCCACCGGCGGGACGGGCCCCGCCACCGTCGCGGCGGTCTTTCCCCCCTGGTGGAGTGCCACGCAGGCGCTGACGGCCGCCGCCTCGTCCTCCCAGATCCTGCGTCTGGGCGGTCTGCCCAGCATCATCATCGTCCGGACCGACCATCCCGATCGCCTGCGGGCCGACGGGGCCTGGCTGTTCCTGAACCCGATCCTCGGGGGTTGTGCCCCCAAAACGGAAAGCTGACATGAGCATCAAATCCGACACCCTCGCCCAGCAACGGCAGACCGGTGGCCTGGTGGTGGCCGGTTGCAGCGCCCTTCTGACCCTCGCCTCCGGGATCGCCTGGCTGACCTTCGGCCAGGGGGTCATCGCCACGGGCATCGCGGTCCTGCTCACCGTCGGGCTCGGCATCCTCTCCCGCCAGACGGGCGAGAGCGCGGTGGCGCGGATGGCCCAGGGCGTGGGTCTGATGGCGCAGGTCTCCCTGCTGGTGGCCATCTGCAACGGCCACCTGTGGCAGATCGACATGCACATGGCCTATTTCGCGGCCCTGGCCGTGCTGGCCATCTTCGCCGACTGGCCGGTGATCCTGGTGGCCGCGGCCACCGTGGCCCTGCACCACCTCACCCTCAGCTTCCTGCTGCCGGCCCTGGTGTTCAACGGCGGCGGCGGCATCGGCCGGGTGCTGGTCCATGCGGTGATCCTGATCGCCGAAGCCGCCACGCTGATGTGGACGGCCCTGTCCAGTGTCCGCATGCTGGACAGCCTCGAGGATGCCCGGATCGCCAGTGAGCGCGCCAGTGAGGCGGTCCTGGCCGCAGAGGCGGAAAAGCGGGAGGTCTTCGCCCAGGAAGAGCGTCGCTCCGGCGAGCGCCGCCAGCACGAGATCGACGCCAAGGCGCAGATGGCCGCCATGGTCGACCAGATCGCCCAGGCGCTCAGCCGTCTGGCGGCGGGAGACCTGACCTGCCGGATCCGGGAGCCCTTCACCGACGAATTCGAGACGATCCGCGAGGACTTCAACCTCGCCATGGAAAAGCTCGGCCAGACCATGAGCGGCGTGGTGGGTCAGGCCCAGGACATCCGTCACGGTGCCGACGAGATGAGCCAGGCCGCCGACGACCTGTCCATGCGGACAGAGCGCCAGGCCGCCAGCCTGAACCAGACCTCCACCGCCCTGCAGGAGGTGACCATCACCGTCCGCTCCACCGCCGAGACGGCACAGCAGGCGGCCCGGCTCGTCACCGACGCGCGGGAGCAGGCGGATCGCTCCGGCGTGGTGGTGACCGACGCCATCAGCGCCGTGGGCGGGATCGAGCAGTCGGCCCACAAGATCAGCCAGATCATCGGCGTGATCGACGAGATCGCCTTCCAGACCAACCTGCTGGCCCTGAACGCCGGGGTCGAGGCGGCGCGGGCGGGGGATGCCGGTCGCGGTTTCGCCGTGGTGGCCATGGAGGTCCGGGCCCTGGCCCAGCGCTCCGCCGACGCCGCCAAGGAGATCAAGGCCCTCATCGCCGAATCGGCCACCCAGGTGGAGCAGGGGGTCGACCTCGTCGGTCGGACGGGCAAGGCGCTGAGCGGGATCGTCGAGAAGGTGGTGCAGGTGGCCGATCTGGTCGGACGCATCGCGGCCACGGCCCAGGAGCAGGCCGCGGGCCTGAACCAGGTCACGGCGGCCGTGCGGGAGATGGATGATGTCACCCAGCAGAACGCCGCCATGGTGGAGGAAACCACCGCCGCCAGTCACCGCCTGACCCGGGAAGCGGAGTCCCTGAGCCAGATCGTGTCCCAGTTCGCCGTGGACGGGGCGCCGCCGGTGGCGACACCGGCACCAAGGCCCCGCCGCGCAGCCGCATCCGTCGCGGCCCGTCCCCGTCCCACCGCCGACGCCCGCGCCCTGCAGACCCGGGTGGCCGAGACCTGGGACGAATTCTGAGGAGTCTGCGCGCCTAGCGCCCCCCGGCGCTGGGGGGATTGCCCACCAGGCGCTCCATGGCCGCCTCGGCTGCCACGGGGTCGCGGGCGGCGATCGCTTCACCGGCGGCCCGGTGCAGGAGGATGTCGGTCATCTGCGCCTCGGGGCTCTGGCGCTCCATGGCGAAGATCCAGAAGCGGGTGGCGATGTTCTGCAGGGACACGATGAAGCGCGCCAGCATGGGATTGTGCGTGGCCCAGGCCACGGCCTTGTGGAAGTTGCGGTCCATTTCCAGCAGGGCCCGGTAGTCCCCCCGCTCCACGGCCGCCTCCGCCCCGTCGAAGGCGGCGCGGATCTCGGCAATGTCCTGGTCCGTGGCGGCCAGGGCGGCCAGGGCACCGGACCGTCCTTCCAGCAGGCGGCGGACCTCGAAGGCATGTTCGATCTCCCGCAGGTCCAGCGGGGCCACGACGGTGCCCACCCGGGCGCGGCGAACGACCATGCCCTCCAGCGCCAGGCGGCCCAGCGCCTCGCGAAGCCCGGCAAGCCCCGCACCGTAGCGCAGCGCCAGCCGCTTTTCCTCCAGGGGTGTGGACGGGGGCAGGGCGCCCAGGATGATGTCGGACAGCAGCTGCTCGTAGATGCGGGACTTCTGCAGGTCCGGCGCCCAGTCGCGGGTGTCGGTGGGTCGATAATCGGTCAGGTCGTCATGGGCCATGGGGAACACCTAGCATGCCGCCGCAGGGGCGTCAGGCGCCCGGTTCCTCGTCCAAGGCCAGATCCGGGTCATGCAGGAACTCCGGGGCGGGGAAGTCGATGGCATCCTCCACCTCCGCCAGGATCGACTCCGAGAAGACCTGGCCGCGGACGCTGATCCCGGCACGCTCCACGCTCTTCGGATCCCCGCTGATCAGGGGGTGCCAGGGGGCCAGTCCCCGGCCCTCGTGCAGGCGACGATAGGCGCATGTGGTGGGCATCCAGGTCAGATGCTCGATGGCGTCCGGCGTCAGCTTGATGCAGTCCGGCACGAACTCCCGGCGCGCCGTGTAGTTGGAGCAGCGGCATGCATCGGCGTCGAACAGGCGACAGGCGGCCCGGGTGGGGACGACCTCGCCCGTCTCCTCGTCCTCGAAGCGCACGACGCAGCAGCGGCCGCAGCCGTCGCACAGGCTCTCCCACTCCGCATCGGACATGGATTCAAGGGATTTGGTTTCCCAGAAGGGCTTATCGCTCATGCTAAACGCCCGTAGAGTATTCTGACGTCGACCGCCACACTGTTGACGCCCGTCCTTATCGCAGAGCCGCCGCGACCCGTGACCTACTGGACGCCCGATCCCCCTCCCGCCGACCAGCCGTCCGGATCGATCCGCGCGGATCTCGCCCATGCCCGGGCGGTCCGGCGGCAGACCCTCCTTCGGGGCCTGGGAGTCGGTGCCATTGGCGGCGCATTGGCGGCGCTGCTGATCGGCCTGTGGATCTGGCGGATCGCCTTTGCCGAACTGCCGCCGATCCCGGGCAAGCAGGCGCTCTGGTCCATGAACCGGCCGCCGGGGATCACCTTCCTTGACCGCAATGGACAGGTGCTGGGCCAGAGGGGCTTCCGCCACGGTCCACCCATCGGCCTGGACCAGCTGTCCGCCTACGTGCCCAAGGCCTTCCTCGCCGCAGAGGACCGGCGCTTCTACCATCACCCAGGGGTCGATCTGGTGGGCGTGGCCCGGGCGGCGCGGGCGGATCTGACGGCCCACCGGGTGGTGCAGGGGGGCTCGACCATTACCCAGCAGGTGGCCCGGGGGATCTTCCTGTCTCCCGACCAGACCTTGACCCGAAAGCTGCAGGAAGCCGCCCTGTCCCTGCGGATCGAGGCCATGCTGAGCAAGGACGAGATCCTCACCCTGTATCTCAACCGGACCTATTTCGGCGGCGGGGCCTATGGGGTGGAGGCCGCCAGCCGCGTCTGGTTCGGCAAGTCCGCGACGGCCCTCGACCTGTCGGAGGCGGCCCTGCTGGCGTCCCTGCCCAAGGCCCCCACGCGGCTTGATCCCGGTAACAACCTGCGCGCAGCCATGCGCCGCAGTCATCATGTGCTGGACCGGATGGTGGCCGAGCGCTGGATCACCGACGCCCAGCGGCGGGATGCGCTGGCCCATCCGCCGGTGCTGGCCCCCGAGCCGGTCGGGGAGGGGGATTATGGATATGTCTTCGACATGGCGGGGGCCGAGGCCCGCCGCCTGGCCAACGGCGCGGCCCCGGACCTGGTCGTACGGCTGACCATCGATCCCCGCCTGCAGCAGGAGGCGACGAGGGCGCTCCGGGCCGGGGTGGCCGCCGCCCGGTCGCGGGGCGCCACCGAGGGCGCGCTGGTGGCGCTCGGGCCGGACGGGGAGATGCTGGCCGTGGTCGGCGGTCTGGATCACCGGGACTCCGCCTTCAACCGCGCCACCCAGGCCAAGCGCCAGCCCGGCTCGGCCTTCAAGCCCATCGTCTACGCCACGGCCTTCGCCGCCGGCATGATCCCCGAGGATGTCCGGCCGGATGCCCCGGTGAAGTATGGCGACTATGCTCCGGAGAATTCCGACGGGACCTATCGGGGCAATATCAGCCTGACCGAGGCCGTGGTCCGCTCCGTCAACACCGTCGCGGTCCGGGTGGCGCACGAGGTGGGGCCGGCCAGGATCGGCGTGCTGGCCCGGCAGTTCGGGGTTTCAGGCATTCCCCCTGACCCGGCCCTGCCCATCGCGCTGGGGGCCTACGAGGTGACGCTGGCGGAGCTGACCGGGGCCTATCAGGTGTTCCAGTCCGGCGGGCGGGCAGTCCGGCCCTTCCTGATCCATCAGGTGGCCAATGCCCGGGGGGATGTGCTCTGGCACCGCAATCCGGCCCTGCCACCGGTGATCTATGACAACGGCCATGCGGCCCAGATGGTGCGGGTGCTGCAGCAGGTGATCGACAGCCCCTATGGCACCGGTCGCCGGGCCCGCCTCGACCGGCCGGCGGCGGGCAAGACCGGCACCAGCCAGAACAACCGCGACGCCTGGTTCATCGGTTTCACGCCGGACCTGGTCTGCGGCGTGTGGGTGGGGGACGACCATGGCCAGCCGATGAAGGGCATGACCGGCGGTGAGACCCCGGCCCTGATCTGGCGGGACTTCATGCTGGTGGCGCACCGGGGACTGGCCCCCCGCCCCTTCACCGAGTCCGCGGAAGCCGATCCCCGGGACCGGTTCTATCGCACCCTTGCCCGGGACTTCGAAGCGGCCCAGCAGCCCGAACTGGCCCTGCCCGCGGCCCCGGACGGAGCGGCGGCGGAGACGGAGTGAAGCTGCGTGACGGACGCAGTTCCTCACATGCCCAGTACGTCCTGCATGTCATAGAGTCCCGGCGGTCGGCCGATGATCCACCGGGCGGCGGCCAC
>CAIQUG010000136.1 GCA_903874895.1 uncultured Caulobacterales bacterium
GACCCCGCCATGCCCGACCCTCACGAGCACCCGCCCAAGCCCAAGCTCGCCTCCCCTGACCCCGCTAGCGGCCACGCCAGCCCTATCCACAGTCCACCCGCCCAACTTGCAAACGGATGGCTGAATGCACGATGATGGTCCAATGGAAGGGCCGGAGACAGTGACGGAGCCTGTAGCCTCTCCCAATGAAAGCTCCATGCGCGCGAGGGGCGACTACGGCAAGACCCGCCAACGGCTCGACCAGATCGAAGACTGGATGTTCGGCGACCCAGACAAGGGGGTTCCGGCGGCCGTAGACACGCGAATCGTCCACCTGTTGAGGCAAACGCACGGCATTGGCTCACAGACGGCCTGGAGGCTGCTGGCGAGGGCCAAGGCGCGCATTCGACGCGGTACTGGCAAGCGCACCCCTGAGACCTACATCGAGCGGCTTTGGGAATCGGCGGATCGCTCGGCTAACCGCGGCCAGAATGGCGCCGAGGTGCAGGCGATCAAGGCGGCTGCAGAAATCGAGCCCGGCCGCGAGTTCGATCACGTCCGGAAGACGAACAACACCAACATCCAGATCAACAACGGCCAGCCGTCGGCGATTGCTCAACTGTCGCCCGAGCTGCAGCGGTTTATTGACGAGGGTCTGGCATTGGGGATCGATCCGGATCGCGTGATGGCGATGGTGCGGCTGCAGGTGGCCAAGCCGATTCCACCTGGACCGACCGAACCTCAGGTAATGGCGCCTGCTGATGGCGTTCCTGCTCTGCCGGCTGTGGCACCTATCGATGCGTCGGCAGATCAGTCCGCGCCCGGGGACACCCCCGCGCGAGGGGACTGAACGTCCGCGATCTGCCGGTACGTCGCCCAGGCCTCGTCGACGATCGCGTCGTATTCCGCCCGGATTCGCCGCACGTCGTCGCGGGCCTCCGCAACCGTCCGTCCGGCCCGCGCTTTGGCGACCGCCGCGGCGCACATGGCCTCCGTTCGGTCTCTCGCCGCTCGAAACACGGCCAGGGCTGATTCGCTCATTGGTGCCTCCGTTCTGGTTTCCGCCCGTCGCGCGGGGTCGGAGGAATAGCCGATCTTGAAGCGGTTCCCTCGGCGGGTGCAGTAGAGGAATCCCGGCTTGGTCGTTGGTCTGCCGCCGAGGGCAGGACTGTGAGACAGCTGACGTGAAGCTCCGTACCGTCCGGGAGGATGACCCGGATGGCGGTGGCCGGGATGGGCCGACTACAGCGGGCGCAGTTCGGCATGTCTCGGTCCTCCCGCTGTAGCGGATGGGGTGAGGGTGGTTGGGCGGAACTATTCCTCAATCTCGATTCCGAGCCGCCCGGCGTCGTCGCGCGACAGAACGATCCCCTCCGGGTGTTCGTGTGCGCACGAGGTCTTGGCACCCACCGGATATACGGCCGTCACGTCCTGCGGCCGAGCGAGTTCGGTTACGTCGCGAAGGGTCGTCGCAGCCTCTCCGGTGATCGTCAGTACGTCTACGTTGCCGTCGTCGTTCAGGCGGCCAAACACCCGGTGATAGTTGTGAGCCCGGATAGTCTCGTTGCCCTGTGCGGCGGTGTGGGAGTCTCGGATTGCTGCGTTTTGGCGGTTCATTTAGGCACCCAGGTTGCGCGCGGCGCGTAAATAAATGCCGTCCACCTGGCGAACACCGGCAATGGTGTTGATCAGTACCGGAAAGAAAGCGCCAATGGCAATCAGGAAAATAGCCGGCGGATTGCCCAGGCCGAACCACAGAATGGCCAGCGGGATGTAGGCAATCGGCGGGATGGGCCGCAGCACCTGCGCCAGCGGGTTCAGCCACGCGTAGACGCGTGGGCTGGCCCCCATCACCAGGCCCAGC
>CAIQUG010000137.1 GCA_903874895.1 uncultured Caulobacterales bacterium
AGGCAAAATTCACCGTCAAGACCCGAATGGCGAAATGATCTTGCAATCCGCCGTTTCGCGGTCACGTCTTTCGGGTGAGTTGATCCACGTCGCGCACGGCCCCCCGGGCCGCGCTGGTGGTCATGGCGGCGTAGGCCCGCAGCGCGGTGGAGACCTTGCGGGGCCGATCCTCCATCGGAGTCCAGGCCTCTGCCCCCCTCGCCTCCTCCGCCCGACGACGCTCGTCCAGCGTCGCGGCGTCCACCATCAGTTCGATCCGGCGCTTCGGAATGTCGATCTCGATCCGGTCACCGGTCCGGACCAGGGCGATGGTGCCGCCCTCCGCCGCCTCGGGCGAGACGTGGCCGATGGACAGCCCGGAGGTTCCACCGGAGAAACGGCCGTCCGTGACCAGGGCGCAGGCCTTGCCCAGCCCCTTCGACTTCAGATAGCTCGTCGGATACAGCATTTCCTGCATGCCGGGGCCGCCGCGGGGCCCCTCGTAGCGGATCACCACCACCTCGCCCGCCTTGACGGTCCCGTTGAGAATGCCGCTGACCGCCGCATCCTGGCTCTCGAACACCCGTGCCGGGCCGGCGAAGACGAGGTTGCTGTCGTCGACCCCGGCCGTCTTCACGATGCAGCCATCGGGTGCCAGATTGCCGAACAGCACGGCCAGACCGCCATCCTGGGAGAAGGCGTGCTCGGCCGAGCGGATGACGCCGGACGTGCGATCGAGATCAAGCGCCTTCCAGCGGCGGTTCTGGCTGAAGGCTGTCTGGGTCGGCACCCCGCCGGGGGCCGCCAGGAACAGGCGATGCACGTCCGGGTCGTTGGAGCGGCTGATGTCCCAGCGGTCCAGGGCCTCGGCCATGGTGCGCGAATGGACGGTGGGCAGATCCCCGTGGATCAGTCCGGCGCGGTCCAGCTGGCCGAGGATGGCCATGACGCCGCCCGCCCTGTGGACGTCCTCCATGTGCACGTCGGACTTGGCGGGAGCCACCTTGCAGAGGCAGGGCGCGATGCGGGACAGACGGTCGATGTCCGCCATGGTGAAGTTCACCCCGGCCTCGTGGGCGGCGGCCAGAAGGTGCAGGACCGTATTGGTGGACCCGCCCATGGCGATGTCGAGGGTCATGGCATTCTCGAAGGCCCTGAAGCTGGCCACGTTGCGCGGCAGCACGCTGTCATCGTCCTGCTCGTAGTAGCGGCGCGTGGCCGTCACCACCGTCCGGGCGGCCTCGAGGAACAGCTGCTCCCGGTCCGCATGGGTGGCCAGCACCGAGCCGTTGCCGGGCAGCGACAGCCCCAGCGCCTCGGTCAGGCAGTTCATGGAGTTGGCGGTGAACATGCCCGAGCAGGAGCCGCAGGTGGGACAGGCGGACCGCTCGATGGCCTTCACATCCTCGTCGCTGACGCTTTCGTCCGCCGCGGCGACCATGGCATCCACCAGGTCCAGTGCCACTTCCTTGCCGTTCAGGATCACCTTGCCGGCCTCCATCGGTCCGCCGGAGACGAACACGGTGGGGATGTTGATGCGCAGCGCCGCCATCAGCATGCCCGGCGTGATCTTGTCGCAGTTGGAGATGCAGACGAGGGCGTCGGCGCAATGGGCATTGACCATGAACTCCACGGAGTCGGCGATCAGGTCCCGGGACGGCAGGCTGTAGAGCATCCCGTCGTGGCCCATGGCGATCCCGTCATCCACGGCAATGGTGTTGAATTCCTTGGCCACGGCCCCGGACCGCTCGATCTCCCGCGCCACCAGCTGGCCCAGGTCCTTCAGGTGCACGTGGCCGGGCACGAACTGGGTGAAGCTGTTGGCGATGGCGATGATCGGCTTGCCGAAGTCGCCATCCTTCATCCCCGTGGCGCGCCAGAGGCCGCGGGCTCCGGCCATGTTGCGGCCGTGGGTGGACAGGCGAGAGCGCAGCGCAGGCATGGTGGAGCTTCCCGAACGGATCGTGATGCCGTGGATATAGGGCAATGACCCGTTCAGGGAAACTCCGTCCGCCAGGCCCGGCTCGGCTCACACCGGATCGGCCGTCCGCCGCACCCGGAACCACAGGGCATAGAGCGCCGGCAGGAACAGGAGGGTCAGCACCGTCCCCACCGCCGTTCCTCCAATCAGCACATAGGCCAGCGGCCCCCAGAAGCTCGACAGGGTGAGCGGGATGAAGGCTAGCACCGCCGCCAGGGACGTCAGGATGACGGGCCGCGACCGGCGCACCGTGGCTTCGATCACCGCGTGATAGTCGTCCCGTCCCTCCAGCTTGTCCGCCTTGATCTGCTCGGTGAGGATCAAGGTGTTGCGGATCAGGATGCCGGCCAGGCCGATCAGGCCCAGGATGGCGTTGAAGCCGAAGGGTTGATGGAAGATCAGCAGGGCCGGCACGGCCCCCACCAGCCCCAGTGGCGCCGTGAGGAATACCATGATCATCATGGAGAACGACCGGACCTGCACCATCAGCACGAACAGCATCAGGAGCAGCATCACCGGGAACACCGCGACGAGGGCACCGTTGGCCTTGCCACTCTCCTCCACGGAGCCCGCCGTATCGATGCGGTAGCCCGGCGGCAGGGCCGCGCGGATGTCTGCCAGCTTCGGCTCCAGGGCGGCGGTGACATCCGGCGGCTGCAGACCATCGGCGATGTCGCAGCGGACGGTGATGGCGGGCTCGCGATTGCGGCGCTTCAGGATCGGGTCCTGGGGCACGACGGAAAGGGTGCCGATGCTGGACAGGGGCACGGCGCGACCGTCCCGGGTCATCAGGTCGATGTCCCCCACATGGGCGAGGTCCCGGCGCTCCTGTTCGGTGGCCCGAAGATCCACCTCCACCTCCCGCACGTCCTCCCGCACGAAGGTCGCCGGTGCGCCGGAGAGGAGGCCCGCCAGCTGGTCCGCGGCGTCCTTCGAGGTCAGGCCGATCTGCCGCAGGCGGGCGGGATCGAAGCTGACCCGAATTCCAGGGGCCTTCTCCCCCCAGTCCATGTTCACGTCCCGGGTCCTCGGATCACTGCGCAGGCGGGCGGTGACCTGGGTGGCGATCACGCGCAACCGGTCGGGATCGGGGCCTGTGACCCGGAAGGCCACCGGCCAGGGCACCGGGGGACCGAACAGCAGCTGGGTCAGACGCAAGTGGGCCTCCGGTGCCAGGCCGTCGGCAATCCGGCGGCGCATGCGCTGCTTCACCCGGTCCCGGGCGGCAGCGTCCCTGGTCTGCACGACCAGCTTGCCGAAGGCCGGGTCTGGCAGTTCCGGGTTCAGGGACAGGAAGAACCGGGCTGCCCCCTGCCCCACATAGCTGGTCACCGCCGACACATCGGGATCCTGGCGCAGGACCGCCTCTACCTTTGTCACACTGGCCTGGGTCACGGCGATGGCCGTGCCTTCCGGCTCATAGACCTCCACCAGAAGTTCCGGGCGATCCGAGTTGGGGAAGAACTGCTTGGGCACAACGCCCATGCCGATCACGGCCAGCACGAAGGCCGCGAGGGTGAGGCCGGCGACGCGTCCCCGGTGATCCACGCACCAGCGGATCGCCGCCCGCAGCCGCTCGTAGCGCGGGGTCGCATAGATCCCGTCATGACCCGCCGGATTCGGCACCACGTCCCGCAGCAGCCGAACCCCCAGATACGGGGTGAAGACCACCGCCACCAGCCATGAGACCAGCAGGGCAAAAGTCACGATCCAGAAGATGTTGCCGGCATATTCTCCCGCACTGGACTGGGCGAACCCGATGGGCAGGAAGCCGATGATGGTGATCAGCGTCCCCGACAGCATGGGGGCTGCGGTCACCGTCCAGGCGAAGGCCGCCGCCGACACCCGGTCCAGCCCCTCCTCCATCTTCACCACCATCATCTCGATGGCGATGATCGCATCGTCCACGAGGAGGCCGAGGGACAGGATCAGGGCGCCGAGGGTGATCCGGTCGAAGTTCCGACCCGTGATCAGCATGATCACGAACACCGCGCCCAGGGTCAGGGGCACGGCGGCCGCCACCACCAACCCGCCGCGGAAACCGAGCGCCCCGAAGCTGACCACCAGCACCACCGCCAGGGCGACGAAGAACTTCAGCATGAACTCGTCCACGGCCTCGCGGATGTTGCGGGCCTGATCGGACACCTTGTCGACGGAGAGGCCCAGTGGCAGCGCCCTGCGCAGATCCCGCTCCGTCGCGTCCAGGGACTTGCCGAGCGCAAGGCCGTTCCAGCCCTCCCGCATCACCACGCCCAGAAGCATGGCGGGCTCCCCGTTCTGGCGGATCAGATAGCTCGCCGGATCCTCGTAGCCCCGCCGGACCTCGGCAATGTCGCCGAGCCGCAGGGTCCGCCCGCGGACGGTCACGGCGACGGCACGTATCTCGTCAAGGGTGTTGAAGCCGCGATCCACCCGGACTTCCACCCGCGGACCGGACGTCTCCACCACCCCCGACGGCGTTACCACGTTCTGCCGGGCCAGCGCGTCCAGGAGATCCGGCGCGCCGATGCCCAGGGTCGCCAGCCGTGCATAGGACACGTCAACGAAGATCCGTTCCGGACGCTCGCCGAGGACTTCGACCTTCTTCACGCCGGGCACGAGCAGAAACGTCTGGCGCAGAGCCTCGGCCTCCCGCGCCAGCTGACGGGGGGCCATGCCCGGTGCCTTCACCGCATAGACCGCGAAGTCCACGTCGCCGAATTCATCATTGACGAAGGGTCCGATCGTGCCCCGCGGCAGGTCCTTGACCACATCGGCCATCTTCTTGCGGGCCTGGTAGAACTCCTCGGGCTTCTCCCGGGGAGGCATGGTGTCGCGAAGACCCAGGTTCACGAAGGCGTAGCCCGGCCGGGTAAAGGTCTCGACCTTGTCGAAATAGCGCAGTTCCTGGAGCTTCTTCTCCATCCGGTCGGCGACGAGGTCCTGCATCTCCTGCGCCGTGGCACCGGGCCACACCGCGGTGATCGTCATCCCCTTGATGGTGAAGGCGGGGTCTTCCGCCCGGCCGAGGCTGAGAAACGCATAGGTCCCCGACAGGGCTACCGCCAGGATCAGGAAAAGGGTGAGCGCCCGCTCTCGAACAGCCCAGGCCGACAGGTTGAAGCCGATCATGGGCGGGGTCCCACGCGGACATGCTGGCCGTCCTGCAACTGCACGGCACCCAGCGTCACCACCGTCTCGCCGGGCTGAAGACCCGATGTGATCCGAGCCGTCTCTTCCGCCAGGCCGCCACCGTCACGGCGCGGCGATGAACGGTCGCGCCCGATCGGTCGAGGACATAGACCGAGGCACCGTGGTCGCGATCCACCAACGCGCCGAGGGGGACCAGAACGCCGGAGGCCGAGGCCGCCGGATGTAGCAGCTCGATCCGCACGCTGGAGCCGAGGGGGGCGTCCGATGCCTTGCCGTCCAGGACGTAGCGCGCCTCGAACGTCCGGGTCAGGGGATCGGCCGAGGCCGCGACCTGCCGAAGCGTGGCCCCGACCGGCGCGGCATCCGCCCGCGCCAGCAACACCGCTCGGGACTGCCGCGGCAGGGAATTGCGACGGGACTCCGGCGTGTCCACCACCGCTTCCCGGGGCCCGTCATGAGCCAAGCGCATCACTGGCTGACCGGCGGCGACGACCTGGCCGACATCGGCCGACAGTCCCGTGACCACGCCCTCCGCATCCGCAGTGAGAACGGCATAGTCGGACTGGCGCCGGGCGACATCCCGCTGCGCCGCCGCCGCCGCGGCCTGGGCCGCGGCACTGTCCGCCGCAGCCTTCACCTGGTCATAGGTCAGCGGCGAAACGGCCCCGCTCTGCACCAGACCCCGCAACCGCCGCTCGTCCGACGCCGCACGATCGGCCTGCGCCCGGGCTGCACGGGTCTGGGCTTCCGCAGCCGTCAGGGCCAGAGCGTAGTCCTGCGGATCAAGCCGTGCCAGCACCTGGCCGCGATGCACATGCGCCCCGAGGTCCACCAGACGCTCCGAAACCTTGCCGGAAATGCGAAAGCCGAGATCCGCCTCGACCCGGGCGCGGATCACGCCGCTCAGCAGGTCGCTGCCGCCGCTGGCCGGCAGGACCTCTGCCGTCCGGACGAGGGGCGCCTCGGTGCGCGGATCGGAGTCCTTCGGACCCCCGCAGCCCGCGAGTGACGCAAGCGCCACACCCAGTCCGACCGCGGGCCAGATCGTACGGGTCCGAACCGGGCCCGCGCCTATCGGTGAATAGAGACGTCTCATCCGCTAGACCTCGCCTGACTTCTGCTGTGAGATTGGTGATGAGTGACGATATTGTCAACTCGTCACCGACCGCTCGACAGGATTTCAGGACAATTCGACGCGCCGGCCGTCAGGCTGAGAGGCCGCGCAGGACGATGGTGGCCACCGCGTCAGCCCGGGCGGCGAGATCGCCGTCCAGGCCGTGCTCGAGCAGGACGGGGTGGCAGAAGGGGGAGAAGGTGCTGGCGACGGCCTTGGCCACCTCGTCAAGCGGGGTCTTGCGCTCGAACTCGCCGGAGGCGCGGCCTTCCTGCACCAGGAAGCGGGCCACCTCCTCCATCACCTCGATATGCCGGGAGATCGAGGCCCACCGCTGTTCCAGCCCCGTCACCACCATGTCGTGGAGTCGACGATCATCGAAGAACATCGCCAGACTGCGTTCCAGAAGGATGTGATAGGTCCGGCGAAGCCGCTCGGCCGCCGTTCGGGACGTCCGGGCGTCAGCCCAGAGGGCCTCGTCGATCCCGCCCAGCAGGTTGCCGCAGACCGCCTCGCAGATGGCGATCTTGGAGTCGAAGAACTTGTAGATATAGGCGCTGGACACCGACAGGTCCGTGGCAATCTCGGAGACCGTCGTCTTGCCGTAGCCATAATGGCGAAAGCGTTGCTCCGCCGCGCGCACGATCCGCTCTCGCATCTCGTGCTGCTGCGGCCCCCGCTGTCCGGGGAGTTCCTGAGGCTCGGGTGCCGGTTCCATGACCTCCGCCATAGCATGACGGCCACGGCCGGGCTACGTGCTTGACGGCTGGTGACAAATGACCCAATTTGTCACTTCACACTCGATGGGAGTCTGATCATGCGCGCGCCCTGCCCTGTCCTGTTCCGGCGCCGATCCAAGGCCGTCCGATGGAGTCTGCTGGTGTCCCTGGCCGCGACCACCGGTCTGGCCGCCTGCGCCGCCGGCCCGGATGCGAAGACGCCAGCCTCTCCGTTCCACGGCGGGTACAACAGCGCTGACCTGCTCGCGACACGATCGACGACGGGAGAGGCCGTGGCCCTCGACCACTGGTGGACCGGTTTCCATGACGCCACCCTGGACGCACTGGTCCAGGAGGCGCTGGCCCAGAACCTGGACATCGCCGCAGCCGGGGCCCGGGTGGATCAGGCCCGCGCGGCTGCCCGGGCAGCGGGGGCGCAACTGGCCCCCGTCGGCGGGGCCAACGCCACTGCGGCGAATCAGCGCCAGTCCCTGCTTTCTCCCACTGGCCAGGCGTTCAGCCGGTTTCCCGGTTATCAGCGATCCGGCGACCTCTATGATCTCAACGCTGGTGCCACCTGGGAGATCGACCTGTTCGGCCAGCTTCGGCGTAACGCGGAGGCCGCCCGGGCAGATGCCGCCGCCGCTGAAGCGGGACGGGTCGGAGCGCGCCTCACCGTCGCAGCCGAAACCGCCGACGCCTACATCCAGATCCGCGGCCTGCAACTGCGCCTTGCCCGTCTGTCGGAGCGGGTGGAGAACGCGGCCCTGGTCGAGCAGCTCACCGAGGAGAAGTTCCGGGCCGGGGTCGCCTCCGACAGCGACCGGCAGCAGGCCCGGGCCCAGGCCGCGCAGGCGCGATCCATCATCCCGCTTTTCGACGTCGCGCTGGAGGCGCAGCTGAACCGTCTCGACGTGCTGCTGGGCCAGACAGCCGGGACCACGCGCAAGCGGCTGACGCGGCCAGTGGCCATTCCTGCCCCGCCCCGGATCGATCCCGGCGACGGACCCGCGGACCTCCTCCGCCGCAGACCGGACCTTGTGGCGGCAGAGCGGCGCTTGGTCGCCGAAAATGCCCGGATCGGCGCAGCCATCGCCGACTACTGGCCCAAGGTGACGCTCTCCGGCCTGCTGGGGTTCGAATCGACCCAGGGCGGAAAGCTGCTGACCGGTCCGGCTCAGCTGGCGGCGGGCCAGGCCGGGGCATCCTGGCGTCTGTTCGATTTCGGACGGGTCGATGCGGAGGTGAAGGCCGCCCGCGGTCGCCGCGCCGAGGCCCTGGCCAACTGGCGGCAGGCCGCCCTCCGGGCCGGAGCCGAGGTCGAGGACGCAACAGTCTCCCTGGTCCGGCGGGAGCAGCAGGCCGCCGCCCTCGCCCGCGCTCTGACCGCCGCCAGGACCGCCGAATCCGCGGCCGGCGACTCAGCGGCAGCCGGGGCCGCGTCCCGCATCGAGCTGTCCCAGGCACGGACCCAGAGGCTGCTGGCGGAAGACGCCGCGCTGGATGCGCAGACCGAAGCCGCCAGGAGCGCCGTCGCCCTGTGCCGGGCCCTCGGCGGAGGCTGGAAGGCCTGATCCGCCGACGGAATCACCGCGCCGGCGACAATCACGCGACAATGCCGCTCCGGACATTGACTTCAAGCGCCCGGACCGTGTCTTAACGGCACTGGTGCGGCGATGAGCCATGCCCCAGATTGCCGTCGCGGCGTGGTCAAGGCTGGGGTGGGTCGGAGTGAGTGGGCGCTTTGAGCGGATTGAACCGATGAACAGCAGACCTGTCCCCTCGTACCGGACCGGAATGGCGACCACCGGGGCTCTGCAGACCCTGGCCCGGACACTCCTCAAGGCTTTGCCCCTGCTCGCCGTCACCGCCAGCCTGGCCGCCTGCGGATCGAAGCCGCCTGCGCCACCGCCGCCGCCTGCCACGGTGGTCGTGGCCGCCCCCCTGATCAAGCAGATGGTGGACTGGGACGACTATGTGGGTCATTTCGAAGCGCTGGACAGCGTCGAGATCCGGCCGCGGGTCAGCGGCTACCTGACATCCGTGGACTTCCGGGACGGTGATTTTGTCAAGAAGGGCCAGAAGCTGTTCGGGATCGACCCGCGCCCCTACGACGCCGCCCTCAACGCCGCCACCGCCCAGGTGACGAGGGCGAAGGCGACCCACGACACTGCCGAGGTCGAACTGAAGCGGGCGGAAGCCCTCTATGCGGCCAAGGCCGTCAGCCAGCAGGAACTCTCCACCCGTCAGGCCGCGGCGGCCCAGGCCCTCGCAGACCTTGCCGCCAGTCAGGCACAGCAGCAGACGGCCAAGTTGAATGTCAGCTTCACCCAGGTGACATCCCCCATCGACGGACGGATCTCGGACCGCCGCATTTCCCCCGGCAACCTGGTCAATGCCGACCAGACGGTGCTGACAACCGTGGTCAGCCTGAACCCGATCCGGTTTGTCTTCACCGGCGCCGAGAGCGTCTATCTGAAGTATCAGCGGGCCAACGAAAACGGCTCGCGGCCATCGTCCCGCAGGGCGCCCAATCCCGTGGAGATCCGCCTTCAGGACGAGCCGGACTACCGCTGGAAGGGCCGGATGGACTTCGTTGACAACGCCATCGACACCGGATCCGGCACCATCCGCGGCCGGGCCCTGGTCGGCAATCCGGACAATTTCCTGACGCCCGGCATGTTCGGCCACCTGCGGCTGCTCGGTTCCGGAGCCTATTCGGGGATGGTCATCCCCGACCAGGCCATCGTGACGGACCAGTCCCGCCAGGTGGTCTATGTGGCGGGCGCCGATGGCATCATCCAGCAGAAGATCGTCGAGACCGGGCCGTTGATCGATGGGCTTCGGGTCATCCGCCGCGGCCTCGTCGCCACCGACCGGGTGGTCATCGACGGCGTGCAGCGCGCCAAGCCGGGCCGCAAGGTCAAGGCCGTCGCCGGAAGCATCGCGCCGCCCGCCCCCACGGGCGGCCCCCGACCGAGCCCGGTCCAGCTGGCACCTGCACACTCCGCCACCAACGCCTCAGCCGTACAGTGACGGCCGGACGATGAGGATCTCGCATTTCTTCATTGAGCGACCGGCCTTCGCCGTCGTGGTGGCCGTGCTGATCACCCTGGTGGGCGCGATCGCCTATCCGGGTCTTCCGGTCGCCCAGTACCCCCAGATCGTGCCGCCGACCGTCAGCGTCTCGGCCAGCTATCCCGGGGCGTCGGCAGAGCTTCTGGCGGACTCCGTGGCCGGGCCGATCGAGCAGCAGATCAACGGCGTCGACGGCATGGACTACATCTCGTCGGCCTCCACCGGTGACGGACGCCTGACCATCACCGTCACCTTCAAGCTCGGCGTCGACGTGGACAAGGCCCAGCAACTCGTCGAAAATCGCGTCGCGGCGGCAGAGCCCGGCCTGCCGGACACCGTGCGCCAGATCGGCGTGGTGGTCCGCAAGGCGTCTTCGGACCCGTTGATGGCCGTCCACCTCTACTCGCCTGACGGGTCCCTGGATCAGCAGTACATCGCCAACTATGCCGGCATCCACATCCGCGACCGCCTGCTGCGCGTTCCGGGCGTCGGAGACATCGGCAGCCGCGCGTCCCGCGACTATGCCATGCGCATCTGGATCGATCCGGACAAGGCGGCTGCCCGCAACCTGACCACCGACGAGATCGTGGCGGCGCTGAAGACGCACAATCTCCAGGTCGGTGGCGGCCTGTTGGGAGCAGCCCCCTTCAGCAACACC
>CAIQUG010000138.1 GCA_903874895.1 uncultured Caulobacterales bacterium
GATGTCACGGGCCATGCGGGCCTGCCGCTCCCTTCCAGACCCCGCAAGCCGCGGCAGACCTGACCCCTTTCGCCCGCCATGCGCGTCAGGATCATGGGCACGCCGACCTGACGGCCGTATGATGTCACCTCCGTCCAACTGCCAGGTCCATGCCCATGCCCACCACGCCGCACACGGAACGACACTTCGGCGGATCGGCGGTCCTGCGGGACGTGGTGATCGGCATGGCGGACGGTCTGACCGTCCCCTTCGCCCTGGCCGCCGGACTGTCGGCCGCCGTTTCCAGCACCCGCCTGGTGGTCACTGCCGGACTGGCAGAGATCGCTGCGGGGGCCATCGCCATGGGGCTGGGCGGCTACCTTGCCGCCCGCAGCGACATGGAACACTACGCCGCCGAGGAACGGCGGGAGTTCGAGGAGATCTCCGAGCTGCGCGACGAGGAGGTGAAGGAGGTCCGCGGCGTATTCGGCGCCTATGGGCTGAAGGGTCCGGCCCTCGACTCCGTGGTGGAGGCCATCACCGCCGACCGCACCCGCTGGGTGGACTTCATGATGCGCTTCGAGCTGGGCCTGGAAAGGCCCGATCCGAAGCGGGCACCGATCAGCGCGGCGACCATTGCCGTCTCCTATCTGGCGGGGGGGATCGTCCCCCTGGCACCCTACATGCTGTTCGCCACGGTGGCCGAGGCCCTGCCCGTCTCCATCGGCGGCACGGCGGTGGCGCTCCTGCTGTTCGGCGGAGTCAAGGGACGGCTGTCCGGTGCGCCGGTGATCCGGTCGGCAGTGCAGACGCTGGTGGTGGGCGGACTGGCGGCCGGAGCAGCCTTCTGGCTGGCGGGCCTGTTCGGAAAATAACGCCCTCCCGCCTCGCCCGGAGGCAGCCCGGGGAGACGGACATCATGCCTCCCGGGTGCCGGATTGCATTCCTGACCGTGCATGTCACCTTGAGGGCCGTGCCGTCCTGCACGGAAGACCGAGGGGATATCCGACATGCACTTCAGACTGGCTCTGGCGGTGTCGGCCGCGGTCCTGACCTTCCACGCCGCCAGCGCGACGGCCGGAGCCCCGCCGAAGCCGGCACCGGCACCGACCCTGCCGTCGGAAACGCCGGCCAAGTTCACGCCTCCGACTGCGGCCATGGAGTTCGAGCGGCGGGAGATGATGATCCCCATGCGCGACGGGGTGAAACTGCATACGGTCATCCTGGTGCCCAACGGGGCCAAACGCGCGCCGATGCTGCTGACCCGCACCCCCTACAACGCCACGGAGCTGACCACGCACAACCCGTCCACCCACCTGGAATCCGTGCTGCAGGGCTATGACAACGCCGCCGACGTGATCGCGCAGGGGGGCTATATCCGCGTGGTGCAGGACGTCCGCGGCAAGTATGGTTCCGAGGGCGACTACGTGATGAACCGCCCCCTGCATGGCCCCCTCAATCCCACCGAGGTCGACCACTCCACCGACACCTGGGACACCATCGACTGGCTGGTGAAGAACGTGCCGGAGAGCAATGGCCGGGTCGGGATTCTCGGCATTTCCTACGACGGGTTCACGCCGCTGATGGCGGTGATCAATCCGCATCCGGCCCTGAAGGTCGCGGTGCCCATGAACCCGATGGTCGACGGCTGGATGGGGGACGACTGGTTCCACAAGGGCGCGTTCCGCCAGATCAACATGAGCTACATCTACGAACAGGAATCCACCCGTACCAACGACTACAAGTGGACCACGCCCTATCGCGACGAGTACGATTTCTGGATGCACTACGGCTCCGCCGGGGCCGCGGGCAAGGCTCAGGGCCTGGACCAGCTGGGCTTCTGGCCCAAGCTCACCACCCACGTGGCCTATGACGACTTCTGGAAGGCCCAGGCCATGGACAAGATCCTGGCCAACCAGCCCCTGAAGGTCCCGATGCTGCTGGTGCACAGCCTGTTCGACCAGGAGGACATCTATGGAGCCATCGCGGTCTACAAGGCCCTGAAACCCAAGGACACCAAGGGTGACATGGTCTACCTGGCCATGGGTCCGTGGAAGCATGGTGGCGAGATCGGCGAGGGTTCGTCCCTGGGCGAGGTCAAGTTCGATGCCGACACGGCCAAGCAGTTCCGGATGACCGTTCTGGCCCCCTTCCTCGCCCATTACCTGAAGGACGAGGCCCCGCCCCTGGACGTGGCCAAGGTCACAGCCTTCGAGACCGGTGCCAATACCTGGCGCAAGCTGGACAGCTGGCCGATCGCGTCCGGCGGCGTGAAGCTCTATCTCAGGCCGGCGGGCAAGGCCGACTTCGCGGCCCCGGCAGCGACGGATGCGGCCTTCGACGACTATGTCTCCGACCCGGCCAAGCCGGTCACCTACCGCCCCCGCCCGTTCCTGCCGGAATACGTGCCGGAATCGACCTGGGGCCAGTGGCTGACGGACGACCAGCGCTTCGCCTCGGTCCGCAGTGACGTCCTGACCTACGAGACCGACGTGCTGAAGGAGACGGTGCAGATCTCCGGTGAACCGGTGGCCAACCTGATCGCCTCCACCACCGGCACCGACGGGGACTTCGTGGTCAAGCTGATCGACGTCTATCCCGACGAGGTGCCCGCCGCTCCGGAAATGGGCGGGTACCAGCTGGCCGTGTCCATGGACATCCTGCGCGGCCGGTATCGCGAGGGCTTCAGCGATCCGAAGGCGATCACGCCGAACAAGGCCCTGGGCTATCGCTTTGCCCTGCCCACCACCAACCACGCCTTCCTGCCCGGTCACCGGATCATGGTCCAGGTCCAGTCCGCCTGGTTCCCCCTCTATGACCGCAATCCGCAGACCTTCGTGCCGAACATCTTCTTCGCCAAGCCCGAGGACTATCACCGGGCCACGATCAAGGTCTTCCACACCCCGTCGGAGGCGAGCTTCGTCGAACTGCCGGTGGTGAAATGATCCGCCGTCGCATGGGTGCCGTCGCGGTGCTGGGCTGGCTGCTGGGGGCGAGCGTCTCCGCGGCCGCCGCGCCGAAGCTGCCGGATGCAGATACCCGGGCCTGGTGGGCGATCACCGGGAACCTGGCCAGTGATGCGCGCCAGGGGCGGGACACCGGCTCCCCCGCCTACGCAGAGGCCGCCCGCTGGACGGCGGAGCGGTTCCGCAAGGCCGGTCTGAAGCCCGCCGGCGGTGACGGCGGCTTTTTGCAGAGCGTGCCCATGCGGCAGGTGGACGTGGATGCCGCCAGCGCCCGGGTCGAGCTTGTGGCTCCCGACGGAACCCGGCACCGCCTCGCCTTCCTCGAGGATGTGGACGTCAATGCCAGCGAGACCCTGCCCGTCGACCTGACGGCGGGCCTCGCCTTCCGGGGCTATTGCGGCGCCGACGCCATGACCGGTGACCTCGCCGGCAAGGTCGTGGTCTGCTTCGGCAATCGCCGGAAGGGACTGCCGCTGGGGTCTGAGCGGATCGCCGGTGCGCGCAAGGCCGGGGCCGTGGGCGTCATGACGGTGGACGATGCCGGCTTCAGTCTCGAGCCGCCGCGCTGGCCCGCCGCCTATTCCCGCAGCGTGACCCTGAAGGACGATAAGGCCACACCCTCGCCGGCGCCGGAGCCGGTGCTCCTGCGCCTGTCGGATACGGCGTTTGCCGCGGTGATCGCCGGGTCCGGCCAGGACGCCGCCGCCCTCCTGCGGGCGGGAACCACCCAGAAGCCCCTGCCGTCCTTCGATCTGCCCAACCGCCTGGCGCTGGGCTTTCACACCACGTCGCGGGACATCGCCTCGCCCAATGTGCTGGGTCTTCTCCCCGGGACGGACCCGGTCCTGTCGAAGGAGGTGGTGGTGATCTCCGCCCATCTGGACGGATACGGCTTCGGTCATCCGGTGGCGGGGGACGGACTCTACAACGGGGCCTTCGACGACGCCGCCTATGTGGCGACCCTGATCCGGCTGGCAGAGCGCCGGGCGGGCAAGGGCTTCCGCCGGACGGTCCTGTTCGCCGCCTTCACCGGCGAGGAAAAAGGCCTGCTGGGCGCCTACTGGTTCACCCGCCACCCCACGGTGCCGAAGGCGGATCTTGCCGCGGACATCAATCTCGACCAGCTGCGGCCATTGTTCCCCCTGAAGATCCTGACCATGCACGCCATGGACATGTCCACCCTGACCGGGACCGTGCATGGCGTGGCCGACCCCATGGGCATCACCCTGCGCCCGGACCTGGAGCCGGAACGCAACCTGATCCACCGGGCCGACCAGTGGCCCTTCCTCGAGATCGGCGTCCCGGCCACGGCCTTCATCTTCGGCTTCGATCCGGGAACGCAGGCCGAGGCCCGGTACCGGACCTGGTACAAGGACCGGTATCACAAGCCGCAGGACGATATGGGCCAGCCCTTCGACCCCCTGGCTGCCCGGGATTTCAACCGCTTCTTCGACCGGCTGACGGCCGCCGTCGCGAACCAGGACGTACGCCCGCGGATGCTGAAGCCCGCACCGTAAGGCACGGGGCGTGGCCTAGGCTGCAGCCACGTTGCGCCACGCGTCGTCGGAGATCTGGAACTGGCTGATGCGATCGGTCAGCTCCACCGCCTCGGACTTGAGCGTGGAGGCGATGGCCGACGCCTCCTCCACCATGGCCGCGTTCTGCTGGGTGACCTGGTCCATCTGGTTCACCGCGCTGTTGATCTCGCCGAGGCCGGTTGCCTGTTCCTGGGTGGACAGGGCGATGGCGGAGATCTGCCCGTTGATCTCAGTGACCTTGTCGACAATGCCCTCCAGCGCCGCGCTGGTCACGCCCACCAGCTTGACACCCCGGTCCACGCTGGAAGACGAGGCCGCGATCAGGCCCTTGATCTCCCTGGCAGCCTCGGCCGAGCGCTGGGCCA
The DNA here is from genome assembly GCA_903874895.1 of uncultured Caulobacterales bacterium. Taxonomy (GTDB): domain Bacteria; phylum Pseudomonadota; class Alphaproteobacteria; order Caulobacterales; family Caulobacteraceae; genus CAIMFV01. Next base: position 4,849 of record CAIQUG010000138.1, read on the forward strand.
GCGCCCGCACTTCCTGCGCCACGACGGCGAAGCCACGGCCGGCGTCCCCGGCCCGGGCGGCCTCGACCCCCGCGTTCAGGGCCAAGAGGTTGGTCTGGAAGGCGATCTCGTCGATCACGCCGATGATCTGGGTGATCCGGCCGGAACTGGCCTCGATCTCCGCCATGGCCGACACGGCCTCACCCATCACCCCGAGGGAGCGCTCGGTATCCGCCTTGGCATCCCGCGCCGCGGCACTCGCCGTCCGTGCCCCGTCGGCGCTCTGGCGGACCGTGGTACTGATCTGGTCCAGGGCCGCGGCGGTCTCCTCCAGGCTGGCGGCCTGTTGTTCCGTCCGCCGGGACAGGTCGATGGTGGCCGCCGCCAGCTCGTCGCTGCCGTTGGACAGGCCGCCTGACGCCGCGGAGATGGCCGCCATGGCCGCTTCCAGCCGGGTCACGGCCTCGTTGAAGTCGGAACGGACCTGGGCATAGCGGCCGCTGAACGGGGTGGTGATCCGCGTACCGAGGTCGCCCTGCGCCAGCCGACCGAGGTTTTCCGCCAGGGTGGTGACGACCAGGGCCTGCTCCTCCTCGATCTGACGCCGCTCGATGTCGGACTGGCGCCGGTCGTTCTGGGATTTCCGCCGGTCCTGTTCGGCTGCCTGTTCGATCCGCGCCTTTTCCTGCAGATTGTCACGGAAGGTGTGCACGGCGTCAGCCATGCGGCCGATGTCGTCCGGTCGCCCGGCGAAGTCGAGGGCCACGTCGAGGTCCCCGCCGGTGACCCGGCTCATGGCCTCCCGCACGTCCCGCAGGGGGCGGAGCTGGCGCCGCACCACGACCACCGAGGCCGTCACGCCCAGCGCGCCGAGCAACACGCCCGCACCGACGAGCCATTCGATCTGCTGGTAGACCGGCTGGAAATAGTCCGCCTGGGGCACGCCGACGAAGAGGATGCCGATCACCTCACCGGTGACCGACTTGATCGGATCGTATCCCACGAAATAGGGGCGCCCCAGGACCTGGGCCTCGCCGCGATAGGACCGGCCGCTCTTCAGCACCGCGTCATAGACCGGTCCAGGGGCCAGCTTCGTCCCGACGGCGCGCCCGCCGCCGGGCTTCTGCACATTGGTCTGGACCCGCGTATCGCTGGCAAAGACGGTGGCCACGCCACCGACCAGGGCCTTGATCTTGTCCACCGTGGCGAAGTCGCGGTCGACCGGGCGATCGCCGACCACCAGATGGCCGGCGACGAGACGGTAGTCCGCATGACCGGGGTTCAGCACTTCCCAGGCCACCCGCATGTTCGCCTCCTGCTGCTCGACGGCGCGATGCCGCGCAAAGTCGATGGAGCTGCTGGCGGAGATGGCGATCAGGGCTGCGACCAGGGCGACAAACGACGCCCCGACGGTCAGCGTGACTTTTCCGGAGATGTCGAGCTTCATCAATTGCCCCCGGGGGTCGAGATGGATGTCCGATGCCCCCGGTGTCCCAGAACAAGGTAAATGTCTGGTTGATTTATTCCACGGCCTTGAGGAACCCTGGCGCGCAAATCCCCGGGTCAGGTCGGCGGGACCGCGTCCACCGTCAGTCTCCACCGGGCCAGGGCCGTGTAGTGGGGCGCGGCCGCGTCGGCGACCCGGCGCAGGGCGTCGGGCAGGTCGGGAAGGGGCCCCTCGGGCCGGGGCTGGAAGCCGGTGGAGCGTTCCACCTGATCATACCAGGCGGGGGCCCAGACCCCGTCGCTGGCCCGACGACCGGCGGGCCAGGTCAGCATCTCGTCGCGAAACGGAAGGCCCAGGACCGCGCACAGCGCCGACAGCGCGGGACCGGGGGCACGCAGCACATCGGCGGAGTCGATCACCGGCGGGGCGTGTCCCAGGCGGTCGGCCTCCCGCTCGAATAATTCCTGCTGGCGGACCACGCCGATGTCCGCCAGCTCCGCCGTCTCGCGCTTTTCCACATAGGATGCGAGCACCCGGGCCGGATGGCGGATCAGGAACACGTTGCGGCACGCGGCGGACCAGGCCAGGTCGAACTCCGGCAGCATGTGGTGGGTCATGTGCTTCTGGTAGAGGACCGGGGCTCCGAAAGGTGCGGTGCCCGTCAGGCGATCGACCACCGTCCGCCAGTCGGTGGGCTGGCTGGCCAGCACGGCGTCGCGCATGGGATGTTCGAGGCCCGTCCGGGCCAGATAGGCGGCATAGAAGGGCTCATCCACCACCTCGGTGTCCGGCCGGTTCTCGAAGGACCGCATCATGGCCGTGGAAATGTTCCGCGGACCGGACCACATGGCGATCCGCAGGGTCCCGCCCCCGCTCACAGGCCCGCCTCCCGGTCCTTCAGGGCCGCATAGAGGTCGCGCAGCCGGGTCGTCACCGGCCCGGGGAGGGCGTTCGGCAGGACGTGGCCGTCGATCTCCCGGACCGGTGTCAGGCCGCCGAAGGTGCCGGTGACGAAGGCTTCGTCCGCCGCGTGGGCCATGTCGAGGGGGAAGTCGCACAGGGCCACGGGGATACCGTTGGCGCGACAGAGGTCGATGACATTGGCCCGGGTCACCCCGTTGAAGCAGTACTCCCCCGTGGAGGTGAGCACCTGACCGTCCCGGACAATGAACAGGTTCGTGGCGTTGCAGCTGGAGACAAATCCCTGCGGGTCCAGCATCAGGGCCTCGTCCGCTCCCTTGTCGATGGCCTGCAGCAGGGCGGTGATCAGGTTCAGCCGGCTGTGGGAGTTCAGGCGCATGTCGAACATCTCCGCCGGCGTGCAGCGGATGTCGGCGGTGGCCAGGGACAGGCCCCGGGTCGCCAGCGCCGGGCTGGGTTCCTTGCGCTCCGCCAGGATCACCACGGTGGGGCGGCCGAGCGCATTGCGCGGGTCCTGGTTGGCCCCGGACTTGGGCCCGCGGGTGACCATCACCCGGATGTGCACCCCGTCATCGAAGCCGTTGGCGGCCATGGTCTCCCACAGGGCCGCGGTCAGGGCGGCCCGGTCGAGGCCGATGTCCAGCCGGATCTGCGCCGCCCCGGCATAGAGCCGGTCCAGATGGGTCTCGAGGAACAGCAGCGCCCCCTTGTGCAGGCGCAAGCCCTCCCATACCCCGTCACCAACGACGAAGCCCGCGTCGAAGATCGACACCTTCGCCTCGTCCCGGGGCACGAGGTCGCCGTTCAGCCAGACCCGGACCGTGCGGTTGCGGGGATCGTCCTCGAAGTCCTGGCTGCCGGCCATGATGCGTCCTGTCGTGGGAGAAGAAGGATCGGGCCGGGCCCGTCAGAGACGGTCGATGGCCGGTTGCGGCGGGGTGAACCAGCGGGCCCCGGCCTCGGTCACATACATGTGGTCCTCCAGCCGCACGCCGAAGCGGTCCGGGACCACGATCATCGGCTCGTTGGAGAAGCACATGCCCGCCGCCAGGGGCGTGCGGTCGCCCCGCACCAGATAGGCGGGCTCGTGGATGCTGAGACCGATGCCGTGCCCGGTGCGGTGGGGCGTGCCCGGCAGGTCGTAGTCGGGACCGAGGCCGTGCTTCGCCAGCACCCCCCGCGCCGCTGCGTCCACGGCTTCGCAGGGCAGGCCGATCTCCACCCGGGCAAAGGCGGCGGCCTGGGCCTCCTTCTCGATGTCCCAGATGCGCTGCTGCTCCGCCGTGGCCTGGCCGAAGACATAGGTGCGGGTGATGTCCGACTGATAGCCCTGCACGTAGCAGCCGGTATCGACCAGCACGAGGTCTCCGTCCCGCAGCACCTGCTCCCCCGGCAGGCCATGGGGAAAGGCCGTGCCCCGGCCGAACTGGACGATGACGAAGCTGGACCCCGCCGCGCCGACCCTGCGGTGGGCCGCGGCGATGAAGTCCCGCACCTCCCCCGTGGAGATGCCCTCCCGCAGCATCCGGGCGGTGGCCTGCTGCACCTGCAGGGTCATGGACTTGGCCTGCTGCATCAGGGCGATCTCCGCCGTCGACTTGACCATCCGGCAGCCATGGATCACCGGCCCGGCCTCCACCAGCTCCAGCCCCGTCTCCCGGCCGAGCCGGGTGACCGCCTCGAAGCTGAGGGCCGGATCGACGGCCAGTCGTCCGCCTCCCAGGTCCCGCATGGCCTGGCCGACCAGGGCATGGGGGCTCTCGTGTTCCTGCCAGAGGCGCAGGTCCACCGGCAGTTTCAGCTCCGCCTCGAGGGAGCCGCGCTCGAAATGCGGACAGATCAGCAACGGCTCGCCATCCGCCGGCAGCAGCAGGGCCACCAGCCGCTCGGACGGCCCCCAGGGGACGCCGAGGAAGTAGTTGAGACTGGCTCCCGCATTCACCAGCAAGGCCGTGCAGCCCAGGTCCCGCGTCAGGGCCCGGGCCCGAGCCAGCCGCAACAGCCGCTCGTCGGGAGAGATTCCGGCGGCCGGGGACGGCCAGGGGGCCAATGCCGCCAGTTCGGCGGCGGCCGTGGAGCTTCCGATCACGGGCAAGGGTCCTTCGTGCTGCGGGCGGGGCGGAGTCCCCCCTGTTATGCCGGGCTGTGCCGTTCCGGCAAGGGCGAGGCCGCTTGCCACGGGGCGCGGGTTCGCTAGGCTGGCCTTCTTTTCCTCGGGGGACACCGATGCTCAGGACCTTGCTTGCCACCACCGCGCTGCTGGCGGGTATGACCACCGCCGCCGTGGCCGCGGATACCGCCGCGCCGCGGGCCGGAGAGGCGGAGTTCCGCGCCCTCTACAAGGAGCTGGTGGAGACCAACACCTCCCTGTCCGTCGGCAGCTGCACGCTGGCGGCCGAGCGTCTCGCCAACCGGTTGAAGGCCGCGGGCATCCCCGACGCCGACATTCATCCCTTCGCCGCGCCGGACCACCCGAAGGAGGGCGGCCTGGTCGTGATCTATCCGGGGAAGCAGGCCAAGGCCCGTCCGGTCCTGATGCTCGCGCACCTGGACGTGGTGGAGGCCAAGCGGGAGGACTGGACCCGGGATCCCTTCACCCTGATCGAGGAGAACGGCAATTTCTACGGCCGGGGCGTTGCCGACGACAAGGCCATGGCCGCCATCTGGGTGGACACCCTGATCCGCTACCAGCACGAGGGCTATCGGCCCCGCCGGACCCTCAAGCTCGCCCTGACCTGTGGCGAGGAGACCAACGGGGCCTTCAACGGGGCTCAATACCTGGCCACCAACATGCGCGACCTGATCGACGCGGCATTCGCCGTGAACGAGGGGGGCGGCGGCATGCTGGACGCGTCCGGCCAGCCGGTGTTCCTCGGCATCCAGGTGGGGGAGAAGCTCTCGCAGAACTACACGCTGGAGGTCACCAATCCCGGCGGCCACAGCTCCCGCCCTGTACCGGACAACGCCATCTATCACCTGGCCAACGCCCTGGTGAAGATCCAGGCCTACCGCTTCCCGGTGGAGTTCAATGATACCACCCGGGACTTCTTCGGCCGCATGGCCCTGACGCTGCCGCCGGCCCGGCGCGCGCCGGTGGAAGCCCTGCTGAAGAACCCGAAGGACGAGACCGCCCGGTCCCTGGTGGAAACCGATCCGGACGCCAACGCCATCCTGCACACCAACTGCGTGGCGACGATGCTGGACGCGGGGCACGCCACCAACGCCCTGCCGCAGCGGGCCAGGGCCAATGTGAACTGCCGGATCTTCCCCGGCAGCACCACCGAGCAGGTGCGCCAGACGCTGGAGCAGGTGATCGGTGACGCCAAGGTGGCCGTGAAGGTACGGGAGATCCGCAATGCCCCGGCCCCACCCCCGCCCCTCGACCCGAAGGTGCTGGGCCCGGCGGAGAAGCTGGCGGCGCAGATGTGGCCCGGCGTTCCGCAGCTGCGGATCATGTCCGCCGGGGCCACCGACGGGGCATTCCTGACCCCCGTCGGCATTCCCACCTACGGCATCAGCGGCGACTTCGGCGATCCCGACGGGAACGGCGTCCACGGCCTGAACGAGCGCATCCGGGTGAAGGTCCTCCTCGACGGCCGGGACTATCTGTACCGGCTGATGAAGATCTACGCCGAACAGGCCGACTGAGGCCCTACCAGATCCGGACGCGATCCTTCGGCGCCAGGTAATAGGTGCCGGAGGTGATGCCGAACGCCGTGTACCAGGCATCCACATTTCGGGTGGCACCGAGCACGCGGAAGCCATCGGGGGAATGCGGGTCACTGGACATCTGCGCCTTCAGCGCGTCATCCCGTTCCTTGGCCCGCCACGACTGTCCATAGGACAAGAACAGCCGCTGGTCGCCGGTCAGACCATCGATCACCGGGGCCGGCTTGCCCTTCAGCGAGGCGTGATAGGCGTCCAGCGCCATCAACAGCCCCCCCAGGTCGGCGATGTTCTCGCCGTTGGTCAGCTTGCCGTTGATATGCATGCCCTTCACCGGTTCATAGGTGTCGTACTGCTTGGCGAGGGCTTCGGCCTGCGCGTCGAACTGCTTGGCATCGGCCGCCGTCCACCAGTCCCGCAGCTTGCCGGTCGAGTCGATCCGGCGACCGTCATCGTCGAAACCGTGCGTGATCTCGTGGCCGATGATGGCCCCGACGGACCCGTAGTTCACCGCGTCATCCGCCGCCGGGTCGAAATAGGGCGGCTGCAGGATGCCTGCGGGGAACACGATCTTGTTCTCGAAGCCGCCATTGTAGGCGTTCACCGTCTGCGGGGTCATGCCCCACTTCTTGTGGTCGACGGCCTTGTTCAGGTCCTCGAGCTGGTAGGCCCATTCGAAGGCGGCGCTGCGGGCCACGTCACCCACCAGGTCGTCGCTGCGGATCTCGAGCTTGGAATAGTCCCGCCACTTGTCCGGATAGCCGATCTGCACGTCCATGCCGGACAGCTTCTTCAGCGCCTCGGCCTTGGTGCTGGGCGCCATCCAGGCCGCCACCTGGATGCGGTTGGCCATGGACAGCTTCAGGTTGGCGACGAGGTCCACCATCTTGGCCTTGGAGGCCGGCGGGAACCACCTGGCCACATATTCCCGACCGAGGTCCTCGCCGAGGGTCTGGTCGATCAGGGCCACGCCCCGCTTCCAGCGCGGCCGCTGCTCGGTAACGCCGGTCAGCGACTTTGCGAACTCGAACCGGTTGTCGACGAAGCGCTTGGACAGGTAGGGCGCGACATCATGTGCCACGTGGAAGCTCTCCCACGCCTTGAGGGTCGCCAGCGGGGTTGCGGCATAGAGGGCGGCGATCTTCTGCACCGCACTCTTTTCACCCACCACCAGGGCCACCTGGCCCTTGATGCCGGAGGCTTCCAGATAGGCGGTCCAGTCGAGGCCCGGTGCGTAGGTGGATAGCTCCGCCAGGCTCATCGGATTGATCACCTTGGTCAGGTCCCGACGGTCCGCCGCGGCCCAGCTGACCTCGGCGATGCGGGTCTCGAAGGCCAGGACCTCCGCGGCGGTCCTGGCCGGGTCGGCGACGCCGGTCAGGGTCAGGGTCCGGGTGATATAGGCGAGATAGGCGTCGCGCTGCGGCTTGAAGCCGTCCGTGAGGTAGTAGTCCCGGTCCGGCAGGCCAAGCCCCGCCTGACCCACATAGAGGGTGTTGATCTCCGGCCGGGCCGGGTCCGGGCTCGGCCCCACGGAGATCAGGGACATGCCGAAATTGCCGTTGGTCTGTCCCATCAGCCGGGTGAAGGCGGCCTTGTCCGCCACGGCGCCAATGGCGGCCAGCCGCGGCCGGAGGGGCGCATCATCCAGCTTTTCCACCCGCGCCTCATCCATGAAGGCGTTGTAGAGGGCCCCGACACGGGCCGCCGCCGGGGTCTGGGCCGCGCCCGCCGATGCCGCCCTGGACGAGGTATCCACCAGGTCCTTCAGCTGGGCTTCCACCCGGTCGAACACGTCATAGCCGACGCCGGTGGAGGTCTTGTCCGCGGGGATCACGGCCTTCGCCAGCCAGGACCCCTCCACGTAGCGAAAGAAGTCGTCTCCGGGCTTCACCGACTTGTCCATGGCCGTCAGGTCCACACCCCAGGCCCCGTACAGGGGCTTGGCAGGCGTGGGGACATCGGTGGCCTGCGCCGCGGTTCCAGCCAGTTGGAGGACGGCGGCCGAAACGGCAGCGAAGAGGTAGGACTTCATCATGGAACCCCGAAGTGACAAAAATAACAGTATGACCCCGCGATCCCGGTGCAGCCAAGTTAAACATCCTTCACGAAGGGCCCAAATCGGGTTCGAGAATGCGCGGCAGTGACCTCTGAAGGGTCGAATAGTGCGAAAGGCCGTCGAGATAGGTCAGGCTGCGGACGTCCGGGAGGATCCGTGCCAGGGCATCGGCCATGGCCGGAGGGGTCCAGTGGTCCTCGCGCCCCTGCCAGATGCGCACCGGTCGGTCGAGGCGCGACAGCCGGGCCGGGTCCTGGGCCACATAGGCGAGGATGTCCTGTCGATAGATGGTCGCGCCCTGCCCCAGGGCCCCGCCGACCATCTGCGCCGCCCCCCGGCGGAAAACCGGCATCGCGGTCAAGGCGGCCTCGGGTCCTGTCGCCCCGGCGAACAACCGGCTTACCAGCCAGCCCGGCACCACCCCCGCCACGGCACCCTGCAGAAGCGTCACGGCGGAAAAGGCGGCGGGGGCGTCGCGGGCAAGGCGGAACAGGGGGCCACCGGCCATCCCGGGCAGGAAGTCGCCCAGGGCCAGGGGGGCGGCCGGGCTGATCAGGTCCAGGCGAACCGGCAGGGACGGGGCCTGTTCGGCAAGGCGAAGGGCCACCTCCATCGCCACAAAGGCGCCAAGGGAAAAGCCGATCAGGTGCAGCGCGCGGGCCTGCGCCGCGAGCGCCCCGGCCTCAGCCGAGATCCGGCCGTGAAAGCCGGGCACCGGATCTTGCAGGGCCCGGTCGGGGGCCTGCAGACCGGCCCGTTCGGCCAGAGCGCCGCCACCGACCAGGGTCAGTTCCGCCGGGCTGCCGGGCTGCCCGTGAAAATAGACGATCCGGCCGGTCATGCCGCCCTCCTGCCCTCATTCGCTTCCCACGCGAATAGTCCGCCGCTGTGACAGATTTGGTCGCCGCCGTCAGCATCTACTGGCGGGCGAGCTGCATGTTGCCTATCGTCCTAGGATGGAGTCCGGCCCCACAGAGCTCGAAATCCTGGCCCGGCAGCTGGAGCGCTCACCGGACTACCGGGTCCTGCGCCGGGTGGCCGCCCTGCCGACACGGCCGGTGCCGGACGGCGTGCCGACGCGACAGGGCCTGTTCGTCGATGTGGAGACCACCGGGCTGGACCCGGCGACGGACGAGATCATCGAGCTGGCCATGCTGCCCTTCACCTATGGGATGGACGGGGCGATCTATGAGGTTCATCCCGCCTTTTCCCGGTTGCGCCAGCCCGACCGTCCGATCCCGCCGGAGGTGACCCGGCTGACCGGGATCGACGATGCCATGGTGGCGGGGCAGCGCCTCGAGCCGGACGAGGTTTCGGCCTTCATCGCGTCCGCCGCCCTGATCCTGGCGCACAATGCCGCCTTCGACCGCCTGTTCCTCGAGGCCTTCTGTGACGCCTTCGCGGCCAAGCCCTGGGGCTGTTCCCTCGCCCAGGTCCCGTGGTCGGAGGAGGGGTTCGAGGGGGGCAAGCTCGGTCATCTGCTGATGCAGGCGGGCCGCTTCTTCGACGGGCACCGGGCGGTGCACGACTGCGAGGCGGCGGTGGAACTGCTCAGCCTGCCCCTGCCCCGTTCCGGTCGTCCGGCGCTGCTGCCCCTGCTCGAGGCGGCGCGGATCCGCGGCCAGCGGGTCTGGGCGGTGCAGGCGCCGTTCGAGGCCCGCACCCGGCTGAAGAGCCGCGGCTATCGCTGGAACGACGGCGAGAACGGCCGTCCCCGAGCCTGGCATATCGACGTGGAAGACCCCGCCGTCGCGGCGGAGCGGCAGTTCCTGATATCCGAGATCTACGGTCGCGACACGGACATCCTCACCAGTCCGGTGACGGCGTACAACCGCTTCTCCGCCCGCATCTGAACCGGCGATGTCTCTCAGCCGAGGGCGTGCTCGAGGGCGAAGGCCGCCCCCAGAACCTGCGCGTCATCCCCCGCCGCGCCGGAAAGCAGAACCCCCATCGCCGTCCCCGCCCCCCCCATCGGCAGGGACACGCCGGGGGCGTCGACGAAGCTCAGGATCATGGTGTTGCGCAGCACGCGGACATTGATGGCCATGGTCTCGACCAGGGATCGCGCGCAGTCCGCCTGACGGGGCACCCGGCAGCAGACGGACGGCAGCAGCAGCAGATCATCCCCCAGCTCATCGGCAAACTGGCTGACCAGCCCCGGCCGGGCCATGCGCAGGGTCTCCACCCGCGCCAGCGGCATGTCGGCGCCGGACTGAAGGCGCGATCCCACCAGCGGATCCAGCGCCGCCACCTGTTCGGGATGCTCCAGCAGATGGCGGTGGACCCCGGCGGCTTCCCAGGTCGCCAGGCTGCCCAGTTCGGCCAGCAGGGCGGCCACCGCCTCCAGCGACGGGAACGGCCGCCGGGTCACGGACCATCCCCGGCGGGAGAGGACCGCGACGGTCGCCTCGAAGACCTCTTCCACCTCGGCATCCATGCCGTCGCCAAGCCCGCCCACCGGCACGCAGAGCCTCCGGGGCCCGGTGGCAGCGACCGTCTCGCCCTGCCGGAACACCGCGTCCAGATGGGCCAGGTCCTGCACACAGGCGGCCAGGGGGCCCACACTGTCCAGGTTGGGGGCCAGGGGAAAAACGCCGGTCTGGCTGATCCGCGCCCGGCTCGGCCGGAACCCCGCCACGCGGTTGAAGGCGGCCGGAATCCGGATCGAGCCCGACGTATCGGTGCCGACCGCGCCGCTCACCACCCCCAGCGCCACGGCCACCGCCGACCCCGAGGAGGACCCGCCGGGAATGGCACCGGGCTCGACCGGGTTGTCCGGCGTGCCGAAGTGGGGGTTCAGTCCCAGACCGGAAAAGGCGAATTCCGACAGGTTGGTCTTGCCGATCAGCACCGCCCCCGCCGCCGTCAGCCGCGCCGCCACGGTGGCGTCCGAGGCGGCGGGCCGCGCGTGTCTTCGCAGGGCGGACCCCGCGGTGGTGACGGTCCCTGCCACATCCACCAGGTCCTTCACCGCCACCGGCACGCCGTCCAGCGGGCCGAGGGGGGTTCCTGCACGCCAGCGGGCCGCGCTGGCCCGGGCCTCGAGCCGCGCCCGGTCGGCGGTCTGGCGGATGAACACGGGGGCGCAGGCGGGCGTGTCGGCGGCAGCGAGGGCACGTTCCGTTGCCTCCACCGGCGTGTCCCGGCCGGACGCATAGCCCTCGGTCACGTCCCTGAACCGTCGCGCCGTCATCCCGCCCCCCTTGCCGCCCAGGTCCCGACCCGACCCCGGTGGCGTGCCCTAAACATTAAATTTACCATCCCGTGATCAAACACGACCATGCCCTCTCCGTCCATGTCACACCCGGCTGGCTGCGAGCTGCTCGTGCTCGGAGGCGAAGGGCTGCTGGGCGGACGCGTCATGGTTGCCGCGCGCCGCCGCGGAATCGCCACGGCCTCCGCCTCCCGCTCCGCACCGCTGAAAGTGGACGTGACCGACCTCGCCGCCCTGTCAGCATTTCTGGACGCCCAGGCTCCGAAACAGATCCTCAACTGTGTCGCCCTCGTCGACGTGGCGACCTGCGAGCGCGACCCGGCGCTGGCCTATGCGGTGAACGCCCGTCCGGTCAGCGTGATGGCCGACCATGCCACCCGGACCGGATGCCGGCTGATCCATATCTCCACCGACCACTTCTTCACCGGAGACGGCCGCCGGTCACATGGGGAGGGCGACCCCGTGCGGCTGCTGAACGAGTATGCGCGAAGCAAGTTCGCCGCCGAGGCCTTCGCCCTCACCGCCCCGGGCGCCCTGGTGCTGCGGACCAACTTCCTCGGCTGGCCCTCCGCCACGGGGCGGTCCCTCGGGGAATGGGCGCTGCAGGTGATCGAGACCCAGTGCCCCGCCGACCTCTATGCCGACCAGTTCGTATCCTGCCTGGATGTCTGGAGCCTGGCCGAGGCGGTCCTCGACCTCATGGACGCGGGGGCTGCCGGCATCCTCAATCTTGGGGCCAGAGAGGTGTTCTCCAAGGCCGAGTTCGTCCTGGCCCTGGCCCGGCGCCTCGGCCGCGACCTGCCGCACGCCCGGCTGACGTCTGTCAGCGCTGCGGGGGTGCGGCGGCCCGACAGCCTGGGCCTCGATGTCTCCCGGGCCGAAGCCCTCCTGCGGCGGCCCCTTCCGGGGCTCGGCCAGGTGGTCGACAGCCTCGCCCATCACCGCGACCCAACCGGAGCCGTACCATGAGCTGGGCCACGTCCGTGACCATCGCTGACCGGATCATCTCCGAGGCACACCCCGCCTACTTCATCGCCGACATTGCCGCCAACCACGACGGCGATCTGGGTCGCGCCCGGGACCTGATCTGGCGGGCGAAGGAGGCGGGCGCCGACTGCGCCAAGTTCCAGCATTTCCTGGCCGGCAAGATCGTGTCCAAGTTCGGCTTCGACAGCCTGAACTCCCCCATGGCCCACCAGGCCGGGTGGAAGAAGTCGGTGGACGAGGTCTACGACCAGTACCACACCCGTCGCGACTGGACCGAGGTGCTGGTGGAGACCTGCCGCGCCGCAGATATCGAATACATGACCACCCCCTACGACCTGGAGGCCCTGGCAGAACAGACGCCGCATGTGCATGCGGTGAAGGTCGGGTCGGGGGACATCACCTGGCATGCCTTCCTCGCTGCCTGCGCCGGGCAGGGGCTGACGGTCCTGCTGTCCACGGGGGCCTCCGACCTGGCGGAGGTCCAGGGCGCCGTCGACGTCGTGCTGGCGCGCAACGCCAATCTCGTCCTCCTGCAGTGCAACACCAACTATTCCGGCGCGGAGGAGAACTTCGGCCACGTGAACCTGAAGGTGTTGCAGACCTTCGCGACCCAGTGGCCGGGCATGCCCCTCGGTCTGTCCGACCACACCCCGGGGCATGAGGCGGTTCTGGGGGCCATTGTCCTGGGGGCCCGCGTCATCGAGAAGCACTTCACCGATGACAACAGCCGCATCGGTCCGGATCATGCCTTCGCCCTCGACCCAAAGGCCTGGCGGGCCATGGTGGATGCCTCCCGCCGGGTTCAGGCCGCACTGGGCGATGGGCGCAAGGTCGTGGAGGCCAATGAGACAGATACGGTGATCGTTCAGCGGCGGGCCGTACGCCTGCGCCGGGGGGCGACGGCCGGGGCGGTGCTCACCGCGGAGGATCTCGAATGCCTTCGCCCCTGTCCGCCGGACGCCGTGGATCCGCGGCACGTGGACGACATGGTCGGTCGCCGCCTGGCCGTCGACAAGGTTCAGGGGGACGCCCTGCGATGGACCGATCTCGTCCCCTCGCCGTAATCCCCTGCCACAACGAGGCGGTGACCCTGGGTCGAGTGGTCGCCGCCGCGAGCCGCTGGGCCGATGTGCTGGTCGTCGATGACCGGTCGACGGATGCGTCTGCCGATGTGGCCCGCGCGGCGGGGGCCGAGGTGGTCCCCAGCGACCATCCCGGCTATGACGGTGCCCTCACGACCGGCCTCGCCGTCGCAGTGGCGCAGGGGCGGGAGGCCGTCGTCACTCTGGATGCAGACGGCGAGCATGACCCGGACCTCATCCCGGCCTTCACCGGCGCCCTGGCGGCGGGGGTGGAGCTGGTCTGCGGACGACGGGTCCGCAGGAACCGCCTGTCCGAGCACATCCTGGGCCTTGTGGGCGAAGGACTGATGGGGGTCGCCGATCCCCTCTGCGGCATGAAGGGGTATTCCGGCGCGCTCCTCACCCGGTGGTTCGCCAGCGGCCTGGCCCTGCGGGTCAACCTCGCCCCCATGATGCTGTCACGGATCGCGGGCCAGCCCTTCGCCCAGGTGACGGTGACCGGCACTCCGCGAAGTGACGCGCCGCGCTTTGGCCGCGCCCTGCGCGCCAATCTTGCCCTGCTGCGGTCCTTTGCGCAGGCGCGCGCCGAGGCCCGCCGCGTCCTGCACCAGCAAAGGCCCGGCGGATGAGCATCCTGACGATCCTGCAGGCACGGATGAGCTCCACCCGGCTCCCTGGCAAGGTCCTGAAGCCGATGCACAGCGTGCCGATGATGGGCCGCCAGATCGAGCGGCTGCGGCACAGTGCGCACTTGGGCCGACTGGTGGTGGCCACCAGCACCGACCCGGGCGACGACGTGATAGAGACCTATTGCGGGACCCTGTCCGTGCCGGTTCACCGCGGCCCTCTGCAGAATGTTCTGGGCCGCTACGTCGGTGCCCTGGCGGCCTTCGGACCGGCAGAGCATGTGGTGCGGGTGACGGCGGACTGCCCGCTGACGGATTGGACCATCATCGACGACGTCATCAGCCTGCACCTGGCCAGCGGTGCCGACTACACATCGAACACCGTGGAGCGCACCTACGCCAAGGGCCTCGATGTGGAGATCTTCCGAGCCGCTCTCCTGCCTCAGATTGCCGCCTCCGCCACGGATCCCTACGACCGGGAGCATGTGACCCCGCACTTCTACCGCAATCCCGACAGGTTCACGATCCGCCAGCTGACCCAGGCGACGGACCAGTCGGAGGTGCGCTGGACCGTCGACACGCCCGCGGACTACCGCCTGGCGCGGCTGGTCTATGACGTGCTCTATGACGCCAAACCCGCCTTCACCGCCGTAGATGTCGCGGCCCTGGGCTGGACCCTGCAGGCGGATCCGGACGAGGCGGTGCGCCTCTCCCGCCTGCCCCCTCCGGCAGACGCCTGACCGCGTCGTGCCGGGTCGGTCGGGACCTAGGTCGACAGGCCGGCAGGGGCGGCGACCGGACGGACCCGGCGCCCGGCCGGCAGCAGGGCGCGATACCACCGGGAGCGGTCGTGCACCGGCGCGTCGATCACCAGGCGATGCTCGTCCGGGGTCAGCTCGACGACCAGCACGGCGAGCAGGTCACGGAGCGCCGGGGTGACCTCGCCGTCATAGAGGGCCCGATAGGCATCGGTTCGGCGGGTGCTGGTCTCCACATGGTTCAGCAACCGCACCATGGCCAGGTTGAGGGCCAGCAGCCGGTGGAGAATCCAGGGCTGTGACGGTGCCGAGGTTGTCAGGAGATCCAGCCGTCGGCGCACCTCCGCCGGGACATTCGCCTTGCGGATATTCGGGATTTCCGTCTGCTTGAAGGCGGTGGCGAGATAGATGGCAAAGGCCTTCACCTCGGCCGCATAGGCCGGGGACGGGACGGTGCCGCCGGGCAGAAGGCGCTCCACGGCCTGCAGTTCCCGCTGAGCGCCGGTTTCCAGCTGGGCGCGCAGGGTCCGTCTGGCCTCCCGCAGGTGTCCGGACGCCCGATACCAGCCAAAGCCCGCCAGACCCAGGCTCAAGGCTCCCACCACATGACCGGTGTGCGGCAGAAGGCCAGAGGTCTGCGCCACGACGCGCGCCCATCCGGCCGACCGCGCCCCCTTGTCCGGGCCGCCCACCGGCAGGCCTGCCAGCGAGACCCGGTGACCCTCGACCGGCGTGGTCGCCCGGGCGAGGATCGGTGGCGAAGCCGGTGCCGGCGGCAGGGCCGCGGGAGGTTCAGCCGCATGGGGCGTCGCCGCAGGGTGGAAAGGCCCCTGCCGGGCCATGACCATCCGGCCCCGTTCGGGGGGCCGGCGGATCGCGCGGAGATAGAGGCCGTTGTCGGTCTTCCGCCGGGCGGCGTTGATCTCCACATCCTCGAAGGTGATGTAGCTCTTGGGGAAACCGGGACCGCAGTTGGTCTCCTCGTCCCCCTTCTGGTTGCCGCCGAGGACCGAGATCTTGTCCCCGTCGACGAAGCCGGAAAACAGGCCCACATGGCCCTCGGCGGGATTGTCGACCTCGGTGAAGATGCAGATGTCGCCCCGGCGGGGCTCGGTCACCGGCGTGCCGTAGTGCAGGTAGCTCTGCGACCGGGCCGGATTGGGCGGCAACCGACGGCCGTCCCGCTTCAGACACCAGGCGAGCGCCACGGCGCACCAGGGGACGCAGTTGTCATAGGCCGCACTGCGATACCCCAGCTCCTGGAAGAACAGGCCGATCAGGGGATTGCTCGTCCGCCGCCAACGGGAATTGAAGCTCTCGCCCGTGGAGCCTCGCGTGCTGATCTCGGACAGGCGGAGCAGGATGTCGTAATAGTCGGTCTCGGGCAGGGTCGAGACCAGTTGCCGGGCCATCTCCTGGTCCGCGGACTCGGCCATGGCCTGATGCGCGCCGACGATGCGGGTCGACACGGCGCATGACGCAAACACCGTCGTGAGCGCGATGACCGATCGTCGACTGACGTGCATCCCACCTCTCCGGTCGCGCCCTCTGGCAGACAGGCCGGGAGGCAAGACGGACCGCGCCCCGCAAGGGCGCGAAGCGACACGGACGGGAGGCTTTCGCCGGACCGCATCCGGAACCACCCCCCCGGGATCCCGCCGTTAACCATTTTAACAGCCTTGCCCGCCCTCGCAAGGCCTGGCAGCCCGGAGACGGGATGGAACAGCAAAAAGCCCGCCGGGAGACCCCGGCGGGCTTCGTGTCTGATCCGGAAGGTTCAGATTACCAGCGCAGCTGGCCGAACAGACCGACTTCGTCGTAGGTCGCGGAGACCGGCACGAGGGTCGGGGCGTTGTTCGAGTCCGTCTGGGCGCGCTTGTAGACCAGGGCCAGGTCGACGATCTTCACCGGCTCCCAGTTGATGCCGAGGTTGAAGAAGTGGTCCTTCTTCACAGCGTAGGGGAACAGAACGGCCTTGTTCGGCTTCACGAACTCTTCCTTGCCGAAGACCTGCACGGTCGGGGTGACCTGGTAGGACGCCCAGACGCTGGAGCCTTCCGACTTGTCGCCGCCCACATGGTTGGCCGCCGCATAGGCCGGGGTGTAATTGGTGGTGACGCCGCCGTTCACGAAGTTGATGGCGTTGAAGTATTCCGCACCCACCCGCATCTGGTGGGATTCGAAGGCCACCAGGGCATCGAAGCGTTGCGCCGTGTTGTAGATGTTGGTGGCACCTTCGGTCTTCTTGCCGATCCGGCCGGTGTAGCCGCCGATGGCCGCCGACCAGTTACCGTAGGAGGTCGGAACCTTGGCGCTCAGACGGCCTTCGATGTCCATGCCCGAGGTCCGCGAGGGGTTGCGGTAGCCGTTGCCGTTCACGGCCGACACGGCGTAGCTGATCCAGGGACCGAACTTGCCGAAGGTGTGAACGCCCCAGTCGGCGGAGTTGGCGACGGTGAAGCGGTTTTCCGTCAGGGTCTTGTCCACGAAGCGGAAGCCGTACAGGTCTTCCACATACGGGATCCAGGGCATGTCGGCGGCGCCGATGCGGACCGTCAGGCGGTCGTCGTACTTGGCCTGCAGATAGGCCTTCTTGAGGTAGACCTGAACGTCGTTGGTGGTGGACTGGTAACGGGCGTCCATGGTGACGTTGGCCGAATAGGTGTCGTCGAACTTGTGGTCGACACCCACATAGAAGCGCTTCACGTCA
>CAIQUG010000139.1 GCA_903874895.1 uncultured Caulobacterales bacterium
GAATTGATGGCGGTCTCGAGGATTGCCGGGATCACCGTGCCCTGAGGGGCAACCAGGGCGGTGTTCACAAGGCGCGACGCGACGCTGGTATCGGCCGGGGTCGATCCGACCCGCTCGGCGAAGCGTTCCTCGTTGTTCAGCTTGTCGGTGCCATCCACCGGACGGCGCGCCCCGGCGACCGGCGCGGCATTGGCGTTTGCGCTCGTCGATGCCGCCGCAGCGGTGGCCGGGTCGCCACCCAGGTCCACGATCATGGAGGGGGCACGCCAACGGGCAGCTGCGTCCTCGGGACTTTCGGCTGGAGGGGACGAGGCGGGCCGACCGGGGGTCGCCTGGGCCGGGGCCCCGCTCGTCAGCAGGGCGCCGGAGGGCGGGGCGGGTGTCGCGCGGGCTTCGGTCGCCCGGGTGGCGGCGCGGGCGTTGCGGCTGGAGCTCATGGCCGAGAACAGGCTGAAGCCGACCACGGCGATCAGCGCCACGCCGGCATAGAAGCCCCAGGGCCGCTCCGTCACGGCCACGGCGGAAAAGGGCCGGTCCGCCCGGAGCAGGACGCTGTCGGTATCCGGCGGGGCGGAAGGGTCCGTCCCGGAAGGGTCGCCCGGCGTGATCATCGATGCTCCCCCTTCAGCCCCTTGTGCGGGACCAGTTCCGTTTGCGATGCGGTCTCCTCGAACTGGTCATTGAAGATCCGGCAGGTCTCGTTGCCGCGGCGCAGGGTGAAGGCCCGTGCGATCCGGTCGACGACCATGTAGCCATCGCGGGTGGCCACATTGACCATGGCCTCCTTCTTGTCGGCATCGATGGCGTAGATGGCGGGAACCTCCGCCGTGTCGGGGAAGATGAAATAGGTGGATGTCCCGTCATCGAACACCTTGCTCGGCAGTCCGCGGAACGTCCCCTCGAAGCTGTAGGCCTTGTGCAGCTGCTTGGGAGGCTCCGGCGGCGGCGGCTCGGCCGCGGCCGGAGGCGTCAGATCCGCCAGGTGCAGCGGCTCGGGGTAGTCGAAGCGCAGCTCCAGGATCACCTGACGGTCGCCTTCCCCCCGGGCATGGCGGGCCCGGAGGTCGAAATTGTAGCGCCGGAAGTTCGTCACCACCGTCATGTTGGTGGCGCGACCGGTCTCGATCGGCTTGACGAACAGAAGGTTGGCCCGGCGGTTGGGTGTGACCTGCCAGGCGAGGCTGTCGCCGATCGACACGTTCTCGATGTGCTCGCCCGCGCCGAAGTCGATGGTCGTGGAATAGCCGAGGGTGCCGCGCAGGACGACCACCTGGTCCGGTTCATAGCGGACGATGCGAACCCGCGGGTCCACGGCGCTGGCGGAGGGATGCACGGCGGCGACCGCCGGGGCGGCCACAATGGGCCCGGTCATCAGGGTGATCGCCGCGAATGCGGGGAGGGCGCAGGGGATCCTGTGGCGCGTCACGGTCTTCATCCTTCACGGGCGCTGGGGCGCCGCCAGGCTCGTCTGCGCCAGGCGGTCCAGTATGGCCGCGACATAGCCGGTGGTCTCCCGGTAGGGCGGAAGCCCGCCGTACCGGTCAACCGCCTTCGGGCTGGCGTTGTAAGCCGCCAGGGCCTTGACGATGTCGCCGTCATAGCGCTGCAACAACTGGGCCAGATAGGCGGTCCCGCCCCGGATGTTGTCGTCGGGATCGCCCGGATCGACCCCCAGGCTCCGGGCCGTGGCCGGCATCAGCTGCATGACGCCCAGCGCGCCCTTGGGGGACCGGGCCCGGCTGTTCAGCCGCGACTCCACCCAGCCGACGGCCTCCACCAGATGGGGGCTCAGGGCCTCGCGCCGGGCCTCCCGGGCGATCGTGGCCCGGACAGGCGTCGGGATCGGGAGCGAGGAGGGGGCCGGTGACCACACGCCCGGGGCCGATCTGTGGTCCGCGGCGGCCGGGGGGCGCAGGATGGGACGGGCGGGGGCCGCGGGATCCAGTCGGGTTTCCGGACCCGCATGAACGGTCACGGCGCCGGTGTCGTCCAGTTCCAGCACGGTCGCCGCGGCGGGCGAGGCGGTGACGATAGTGGCGATCAAGGTCGCCGGCACCCAGACGCGGTACCGGCGGACACGGCGTCCGAAAACGGAACAACGGGCGGCGACCGGCGGCATCAGACCGCCGGGGACTTGCAGAGACCGGCGATCAGTGCCCATCGGTCTCGGGTCTGTTCGATGGTCACGACAGTGAAGAACAGCCGTCCCTGCGGCGCGAGTGTCTGCACGAAGTTGATCTGGCAGCTGTAGCGGCGCCCTGCGATCGGCCGGCAGGTGGCCTCCCGGATCTGGAGGTCGTCAATGTGACGCAGGGCCGATGCCGAGACCTTGGCGTCGTCATAGGCGGCCTGCACCTCGCGGCTGGCAGGCCCGGCCGACGCCTGACCCGCCGTCTGCGACCGTTTGACCATGAGCGCACCGGCACCCACCAGGGCCGCCACGCCGATCCCGACCGCCAGCACCACCGGCAGAGTCCAGGTCCGGGGGGCCACACCTGCCCCCTAGACGCTCGGCCGGACAAAGACCCGCGCCATCATGCCCCCGTCCTCGTGTTCGAGGATGTGACAGTGATAGACGTAGTCCCCGGCGACGATGAAGGGGATGTCCACCACCACCGGATAGGCGGTGCAGAGGCCCTTGCGCCAGTCGTCCACGGTGTCGCAGGTCCCGGTCGTGTGTTGCAGCGGCACATTGTCGTGCTGCACGCCCCCCGTCGGCAGGGTGCCGCCGGACACGGTGTCCTTGCCCACCACGCTGAACTTCAGCTGGTGCATGTGGAAGTTATGGTCCTCGCCCGCGAGGTTGATGATCTCCCAGCGCTCATGAGTCGGGCCGTTGGCCTGGCCGAGGGGGACGCAGATTCCCTTCTCCGGCTTGTCCCGATCCGGGTCCATGGGGTTGTAGCGCGCCACGTCCCGGAAGGTTCCGGGCACAGGCTTGCCCTGGGCGTCGACCTCCTCGTAACCGAGACCAAAGCCGTCAGGATCGTTCGGCGGCGTGTTGAAGAAGATGCGGCGGCGGTGACCGGGGGCCAGCGGCTGGCAGGCCGGGACCACACCCACCTTCTGGTTCTCGGTGAACAGCGCCGCGCTCAGCTTCGCCATCTTCGGATCGCTGAGCGAGGTCGGAATGGTCTGCCAGGAGTCGGGACCGGCCGCGAACTTGCTCACGTCCACCTTGGCCAGATCGATGGTCGGCCAGGTGTCACCCGTCGGGCCCATGTCACGACCCTTGGTGCGCAGCACCACATTGGTCCCGGGCGCCGGGGTGGCGAGGCTGCCGCTCGCGTCGCGATAGGCCACATACACCTCGACCCGCGAGCTGGGCATCATGATCAGGCTGTTGACGCACAGCGGCGCGGGATCGTCCTTGGTCCGGTGCGCCGCCACGTCCGAGGGGCAGGTCACCATCTTGAACTTCGAGCTCGCGACCGTGGCGCGGTTGGCCGCGCTCATGGTCGTGGGCAGGCTGACGGCGACGCCGTCGACGGCCAGCACCTGCATGACCATGTCACGATTGTTGGTCAGGTCGCCCAGGGCCATCTCGTAGGAGACGCTGCCGGAGGTGTTGATGATCCGCCAGATCTCGCCCTTCGCCCCGAGGGTGATGGTGGGATAGCGCTGGCCGTTCAGGGAGAAGACCCAGTGCCCGCCCGTATAGTTGGTTCCACCGTCAGCCGACCGGTCGGCCCCGGCGCAGTGGCCAGTCCGGGGCGCCTCGCCGGCGGCGGGAACGGGGTCGCAGAAGTCGGGATGTTCCTGGGTCTGGACCACGCCATTGGCCAGGACCTGGGCGTCCCGCACCAGCAGGTGGCGGATCCGGAGCTGATTCGTGAAGGTGCGGCAGGCGGCGCTGTTGCAGTCATAGTCCGTCGGATCGCCGACAGTGATGATCCCCGCCATGCCGGCCGACAACTGGTTCAGCGACAGGCCGTGGATGTGCGGGTGGAACCAGAACAGCCCCGAGGGATGGCCCTTGGGGATTTCGATCCGGTAGTCGGTGACGTCGGTCCTGACATCTCCGTGCGGATGGGCGTCCACCGGAAGCGCTCCGTTGGCGGAGTTCAGCGTCATGACGAAGACGTTGTCGCCATAGGTCGGGTCGGCGGCCGTCGGATAGTGCGCCGACACCAGCAGTCCGTGCGTGTGCAGATTGACCGGGTTCAGCGCCAGATAGCTGTGGCCCGGCTCCGCCGCATGCGCCACATCCGCGGGATCTATTTGCGGCAGGCGGTTCACCAGCCGGATCTTCATCACGTCGCCGACCTTCACCTGCAGGCGGGCCCCGCCGTACGGATTGGGGTTGGCCGGGCAGGTCAGCGACCCGTCCACGGGTCGCTGACAGACGTCGAACACCCAGCCCGTGGCGGTCTTGCCATCCTCGGCCAGGGCCGGGGCCGGGGCCGGGCGGGCCACCATCAGCAGATCCAGCACGCCGTTCTTGGCGGCCAGAACCGGCATTTCCGCCAGTTCATCTCCATTTCCCGCGACCGCAGCGGCGGGTGCCGGCGCAGACGGGCCCGTGGCCGCCGGATTGGTGAGAAGGGCCGCAGCGCCGATCGCAACAGCCACGGCGCCGCCGATGACGACGGCAGGAAGAGCAGTGTTCGCCAAAATCTCGCCCCCGAAACTACGTTAATAAGTCATAAAAAAGCCACTTAATTTTACGTTTCAAAAAACGACCTGAATGTCAATAAGGCGTACGGTCTGACGTGACGGGTAAAAATGGTCCGGAAGCGAATATTTGACGATCTTTGATCCGGTGAGGCCTGCATTTTTCACCTAAAAGGGGAATCTGTTTTCCGTTTCGTCCAGCTTGAACTGTCAAGTGGAGCGCCTTTGCTTGTTTTTGCTCCGAAATTTGACACGGCCTCATTAACCAAGATGAAGGGGGGGGGTATTTTGGCTAATATTAAAAAATATTTCGTTAACTAATTCCAAATATTGACGTTAACGATGAAAATATAAGGTAAATTCTCGTGAATGGGTTTATATTCAATTTTTTATATTTCAAGTTAGTGAAACTTGTCATATTGAGAATGCTGTCGATGAGACGCCGTAGGCAGATTGAGGGTTGATAACTCCATGGGTCCGAAATCCGTAGGCGAATCGCCGCTGGCCTCAGGCCTCCGCGCCTGTCGAACGCACCTCGCGTTCGCCGCGGGCTTCAGTGCGCTGATCAACCTGATGTTCCTCGCGCCGACCCTCTACATGCTGCAGGTCTATGACCGGGTCGTGCCGACCCGCGGCACCCTGACCCTCGCCTTCCTGACGCTGATCCTGCTGCTGGCGCTGCTGGCGCTGTCGGCGCTGGACTATCTGCGGGGACGGGTGCTGGTGCGGGCCGGCCTGCGGCTGGACAAGACCCTGGCGGACGTCGTCCTGGATGCCGGCCTCAGCCGGAATGCCGGGCGCAAGTCGGCGCTGGCCAATCGCGCCATGCGGGACTTCGACGCCCTGCGTCAGGCCATTTCCGGGCCCGGCGTGCTGTCCCTGTTCGATCTCCCCTGGGCCCCGATCTATATCGCCGTCGCCTTCATGATCCACCCGGCCATGGGCGGGATCGTCATCGTCGGGGCGGCGATCCTGGCGTCGCTGACCCTGCTCAACGAGCGGGCGACCGGCGCGGCCATGCTTCGGGCCAACAACGCCGCCAACATCGGCTACATCAGCCAGCAGCACACGACCCAGAGCGCGGATGTGATCCGGGCGCTGGGCATGCGCCGCACCATCGTGCGCCGCCACCTGGACCAGCGCCGGGAAGCCCAGCAGTTGCAGGTGGAGGCCAACTTCTCCGCCAGCGGCTACACCGCCATGTCGAAGTTCGTCCGGCAGGCCCTGCAGTCCCTGGCCCTCGGGGTCGGCGCCTATCTGGCCATCAAGCAGGAGATCTCCGCCGGGGCGATCTTCGCCGCATCCCTGCTGGCCGGCCGGGCGCTGGCGCCCATCGAGCAGGTGCTCGGCTCGTGGCGCAGCCTCGGCCAGGCCCGGGAAGCCTACGCCAACCTGCAGGACCTGCTGCAGCACCACGCCCAGTGGACGCTGCCCACCGAACTGCCCGAGCCCACCGGTGCCTTCGAGGTCGAGAACGTCATCGTCATGGCCCCCGGCCAGCCGGATCCGATCCTGCGCGATGTCTCGTTCAAACTCGGGGCGGGAGAGATCCTCGGCGTGATCGGCCCCAGCGGCGCCGGCAAGTCCAGCCTGGCGCGGATCATCGCCGGGGCGGCGGTTCCCGATCGCGGCAGCGTCCGCTTCGACGGCGCGGACGCGACCCACTGGAACGAGGAACAGCTGGCCCAGCACATCGGCTACATGCCGCAGGACCCGACCCTGTTCGCCGGGACCATCAAGGAGAACATCTCGCGGTTCAGCGACGGGTTGGACCGGCCGGGGATGGACATCGACGCCGCCGTCATCGCCGCCGCCAAGATCGCCGGCGCCCACGATCTGATCCTGCGGCTGCCCAAGGGCTATGACACGCCCCTGGACTTCGGCGGCAAGGGGCTTTCCGCGGGGCACAGCCAGCGCATCGCGCTCGCCCGGGCCATCTTCGGCGGACCCCGGCTGCTGGTGCTGGAC
>CAIQUG010000140.1 GCA_903874895.1 uncultured Caulobacterales bacterium
GCCGGCGTCCTCAAGGAAACCGCCCAGGACCTGGTCCGTCGGCTGATCCCACCGTTCAACGAGGCGCAGCGGGTCGCGGCTCTCAGCCACATGGTCACCGCCCTTCACCGGGAGGGCATGACCGGCTTCAAGGACCCCAGCCTGTCGCCGGAGGACTGGCGCGCCTATCTGGCGCTGGCCCGGTCCGGACACCTCGACATCAATGCCTGCGTCCTGTTCTACGGGGGGACCACCGAGGAGAGCGTCCGCGAGGCCATTGCCAGGGTCCGGGTGGCCGAAAGTGTCCTCGGCAGCCTGCCGGACACCACCCTCGGCGTCTGCGGGGTCAAGCTGTTCATGGACGGCAGCGGCGCCGC
Organism: uncultured Caulobacterales bacterium; assembly: GCA_903874895.1. Lineage (GTDB taxonomy): Bacteria > Pseudomonadota > Alphaproteobacteria > Caulobacterales > Caulobacteraceae > CAIMFV01. Next base: position 357 of record CAIQUG010000140.1, read on the forward strand.
GCCAACGGCATGGATGTACCAGGACTGGAACCAGCACCGGACGGAGATTGCCGTCGGCAATCACGGCTATCCCCAGACCGACCCGGCCGTCTACCGGGCGCAGGTGCGGCTTCTGGTGGATGCCGGCATCGGCATCGGCACCCATGCCATCGGCGACCGGGCCATCGACTGGGTCGTGGACAGCTATGCGGAAGCCCTGAAGGCCACGCCGACCAAAGGCCTGCGTCTGTCGATCATCCACGCCAACACGCCCTCGGACCACGCCATCACCCAGATGGCCTGGCTGCAGAAGACCTATGATGCCGGATACCCGGAGAGCCAGGCCGGGTTTGCCTGGTGGCTGGGGGACATCTACGCCGCCAATCTGGGCGCGGAGCGGAGCCAGCGCCTGAACCCGTTCCGCACCTACATGGAGAACGGGGTGACCTGGGGCGGCGGGTCCGATGCCCCGGTGACGCCCTATGCCGCCCGCTATGGCCTGTGGGCCTCCCGGGTGCGCCAGACATTGAAGGGAACCTGGGGTGCGACACCTTTCGGGGTGTCCGAGGCCGTGGATGGCCGCACGGCGCTGAAATCCTATACGGTCTGGGCTGCCCGGCAGATCGGAGCGGAAACCCGCACCGGCTCGCTGGAAGTGGGAAAATCCGCCGACATCGCCGTATGGGCCCTCGACCCCACGACCGCCTCCCCCGCGGCGGTGAAGGACATGACCTGCGAGATCACCCTGTTCCAGGGCCGGATCGTCTGGCGGAAATCCGCGACGGACTGACGGTCCGCCCTACGCCGCACGCAGGCGCTCCAGCACCAGGGGATGGATGTCCGGATTGGCGGCGAGGATCGTTGTGCTGTCGCTGCGATAGGGCTCCCCGTCGGCGGTGGTCACGCGGCCACCGGCCTCGAGGATCATGAGAGCCCCCGCCGCCATGTCCCAGGGCTTCAGGTCCCGCTCCCAGAAGCCATCGAAGCGCCCGGCAGCCACATAGGCCAGGTCCAGCGCCGCCGATCCGAACCGACGCACGCCGGCGACCCGCTGGGTGATCTGGTGCAGCTCCTTGAGGAACTGGCCATGGCCGGGCTTGCCGAGGAAGGGGATGCCCGTGGCCAGCACGCTCTCGTCCAGATGGCGGCGGGCCGCCACGCGAAGGCGCTTCTCGTTGTTCAGGAAGGCACCCTTGCCCTTTTCCGCCCAGAAGATCTCGTTGGTGGCGGGATTGTGGATCACACCGGCCACCAGCTCCCCCTCCCGCTCCAGGGCGACGGAGATGCAGTAATGGGGAATGGCGTGCAGGAAGTTGGTCGTGCCGTCGAGGGGATCGATGATCCAGCGGTGGGACTTGTCGGTCCCCTCCACCGCACCCCGCTCCTCGGCCAGGAAGCCATAGCCCGGACGCAGGCGGCTGAGCTCCTCCACCAGCACCTGCTCGGCCTTGGTGTCGGCGGCGGAGACGAAGTCGGCGGGCCCCTTCTTGGACACCTGCAGTTCCGCCACCTCGCCGAAGTCGCGGGCGAGCTTGCGCCCGGCCTTGCGGGTGGCGTCGATCATCACCTGGATGAGATTGGAGGCAGTGGCCATGGGGCGGTCAGTCCAGCGCGGGAAAAACGGAAGCGGCGGAACCTAGTGCCTAGCGGACAAAAGGCAAAGCGCGAAATCAGGGGACCAGGGTCGCCCAGGCGGCACGGGCGGCCGCGATCTGCTCACCGGTCAGCGGTTGCGCCGCTCCCTCGCCCCAGACCGGACCGGGCCAGCAGGGATCATCGGCCCGCCGGCCCACCACGTGCCAGTGCAGCTGCGGCGTGACATTTCCGAGATTGGCGATGTTCAACTTCTCGACGGGAAGGCCCCAGGCCGCCCCTGTCGACCGCACCAGCCGCCCCGCCAGGGCGATCTCGTCCAGCAGGACAGACTGGTCGGCGCGGGACAGGTCGGCGAGCTCCACCGCGCCCGCCACCCGGGGGATCAGCACGGCCCACGGGAAGCGGCCATCGTCCTGCAGGCGCAGGTCGCTGAGGGCGAGGCTCACCAGCGGATGGGACGTGGCCGCGATCCGCGGATCGAGGCAGAACTCAGGCCCGGACGTCTCAGCCACGGATGGGAACCGCCGCCCAGTAGTCGAGGTCCAGCACCACCTCCGGCGGATAGGCCCCCGCGGCGTCCTTGTCCGGGAAGTCGGAACAGGGACGGTCCTTGGTCGCCACCAGACGAAGCCGCAGGGCCCCCAGGTCGCTGCGGCCCGGCAGGGGCTGGGCATCCAGCACCTGGCTCCAGGCAAACAGGGTCGCCCCGGCGAAATAGGGATTCACATGGCGACCGGCATTGATTCCCAGCATCAGGCCGGCGTTCTCCAACCCATTGAAACTCAGCGCCCGGGCGGTGGAGATGACCACGCCCCCGTAGACCAGCCTCCGGCCGGTCGGATCCCTGGCCCGCTCGAACTGGTTGAAGTGCACCTTGGCGGTGTTCTGGTACAGGCGCGTGGCCATCTGTGCCTCGGCCTCCTCCACCACCATGCCGTCCACATGGTCGATCCGCTCGCCGACCGCATAATCCTGGAAGGCATGGGGGGAGCCGGCGAGGGTGAAGTCATAGGTCGAGAAGTCGAGGCCCGCGGGCAGGACCAGGTCCGCGGCGGGGACAAAGGAGGCCGTCTTCGGGGCGCTGTCCGCTGGTGCCGGGGCCGCGGCATCGCGCTTGCGGACCATCACCCAGCGCACATAGGACAGGACCGGCACGCCGTCCTGATTGGTACCGGTGGTGCGGACATAGACCACCCCGGTCTTGCCGTTGGAGGTTTCCTTCACCCCCAGCACCTCGGACACGGCGGTCAGCGTATCGCCGGCCCTGACCGGAGCCAGGAAGCGGCCCTCGGCATAGCCCAGATTGGCAACGGCGTTCAGGCTGATGTCCGGCACCGACTTGCCGAACACCACGTGGAAGACCAGCAAAGGGTCCAGCGGGGCAGCCGCCAGACCGCTGGCCCGGGCGAATTCCGCCGACGAGAACAGGGCGTGGCGGCCGCCGTACAGGGCCACGGTCAGGGCCACATCGCCCTCCGTCACCGTCCGGGGTGTGGCGTGCACCATGACCAGACCGGGATAGAAGTCCTCGAAATAACGACCGGGATCGGTCTTGGCCGACATCGGAACTCCTCTACTGACAATCGTCGGGCGTACGGGGCCCGAATTCGTTCCCTGCGCTTTACCGACAAGAAAGGACTGGCGCCACACTAACAGTGCCGAAAGATGCGGGAGACGATTGGAAACTTGCCCGCAGGCCCGGACGGGGCTAGACCGCCCGCGACCCCATTCACCCGACCTCAGGAGACAATAGATGGCCCGTGCGAAAATCGCCCTGATCGGCGCCGGCATGATCGGCGGCACCCTGGCCCACGTGGCCGCCCGCGAAGCGCTCGGCGACATCATCCTGTTCGACATCGCCGAAGGCACTCCCCAGGGCAAGGCCCTCGACATCGCCGAGGCCACCCCGGTGTTCGGCAAGGACGCCCACCTGAAAGGCGCCAACTCCTATGCCGACATCGCCGGTGCCGACGTGTGCATCGTCACTGCCGGTGTGCCGCGCAAGCCCGGCATGAGCCGCGATGACCTCCTGGGCATCAATCTGAAGGTGATGAAGGCCGTGGGCGAGGGCATCAAGGCCCACGCTCCCAATGCCTTCGTGATCTGTATCACCAACCCGCTGGACGCCATGGTCTGGGCCCTGCGCGAATTCTCGGGCCTGCCGCACGAAAAGGTCGTCGGCATGGCCGGCGTGCTGGACTCCGCCCGCTTCCGCTACTTCCTGGCCGAGAAGACGGGCGTGTCCGTGCAGGACATCCACGCCTGGACGCTGGGGGGCCACGGGGACGACATGGTGCCCATGGTTCGCCACTCCACCATCGGCGGCCTGCCCCTGCCCTCGGCGGTGAAGGCCGGCATGATGACCCAGGACGAGCTGGACGCCATCGTCGACCGCACCCGCAAGGGCGGTGGCGAGATCGTGGCCCTGCTGAAGACCGGTTCGGCCTTCTATGCGCCCGCGGAAAGCGCCATTGCCATGGCCAAGTCCTACATCAAGAACGAGCGTCGGGTGCTGCCCTGCGCCGTCTATCTGCGGGGCGAGTACGGGCTGAGCGGCCTCTATGTGGGCGTCCCGGCCCTGATCGGCGAAAAGGGCGTGGAAAAGGTCATCGAGTTCGAGGTGAATGACGAGGAAAAGGCGATGTTCGCCAAGTCCGTCGCCTCGGTCCAGGGCCTGATCGAGGCCTGCAAGACCATCGACCCGTCCCTCGCCTGAGCGTCAGCGACCCAAGCCTCGGGGGCCTGATCTTCAGGGTCCTTGAGGCCCAACACGGCTTCAGGGGCTGGCAAATCCGCGCGCGGTGCCTATCTGTGCGCCTTCACCTGCCAACCCCCGAGGCCCCGTGACCCAGACCGCCGCCCCCGCCGATGACTTCGTGGCGACCTTCCAGCTGGACGGAGAGCCCGTGCGGGGCCGCATCGTCCGGCTGGGCGGAGTGATCGACGAGATCCTGACCCGTCATGACTATCCCGAGCCGGTGGCCAACCTGCTGGCGGAGGCCTGCAGCCTGGCCGCCCTGGTGGGCTCCAGCCTGAAGTTCGAGGGACGGCTGATCGTCCAGGCCCAGGGAGACGGTCCGGTGAGCTACGTGGTGGGGGACTACGACACGTCCGGCGGACTGCGGGGCTATTGCCAGTTCGATGCCGACCGGGTGGCCGAGGCCAGCTCCGGCTTCATCCGTCCGGGTGCCCGGTCCCTGCTGGGAGACGGCCTGTTCATCATGACCATCGACCCGACCAATCTGAAGGACCGCTATCAGGGAGTCGTGCCCATCGAGGGCGAAACCCTCGCCCTGTGCGCCGAGACCTATTTCGCCCAGTCCGAACAGGCCCCGGCCCGGGTTCGACTGGCCACCGCCGAGGTCACCACCGGCGAGGGCCGCGGCTGGCGTGCCGGCGGGGCCATGATCCAGAACGTGGCCGGCGACGAAACCCGCGGGTCCACGGAAGAGGCCTGGCGCCGGGCGGACGCCCTGTTCTCGACCCTGGCCGAGGACGAGCTCGTGGCCCCGGACCTGGCCACGGAGACCCTGCTGTTCCGGCTGTTCCACGAGGACGGGGTCCGTCTCCTGCCGCCGGCACCGCTGCGGGCCGCCTGTCGCTGCTCGCCGGAGCGGGTGGTCGGCCTGCTGAAATCCTTCCCCGTGGAGGAGGTCCTCGACATGGTGGAAGACGACGGATTGATCCACGTCTCCTGCGAGTACTGTTCCCGCAGCTACGCCGTTACCCCCGCCGAGGTGACGGCCGACGACGGACCGGTGTCCTAGGGAGCGAACGCCTTCAGGAACAGCCGGGCACAGGTCGCCGCCCGGGCCGGCTCGCTTGCCGTGTCCCGTCCCAGGTCGCGACCGATCATGCGACGGATCTGCAGGCCGCCCACGGCAAGGCCGGCAAACATCTCCGCCGCCTGGACCGGATCATCGGTCCGGATCACACCCAGGGCGTTGAGCGACTCCAGGTACCGCGCAAGCTTCTGCCGCACCCCCATGAAGCCGGTGTCGTAGAGGATATCCACC
>CAIQUG010000141.1 GCA_903874895.1 uncultured Caulobacterales bacterium
CTGGACTTCTTCGGTTGGGTGGCGGCCAATTTCGATCCGTCCATCACCTGGGCTGATCTCGACTGGATCCGGGCGGAATGGAACGGTCCGCTGATCATCAAGGGCGTGCTCGATCCGGAGGACGCCCGGGAGGCGGTGCGTCTGGGGGCGGACGGGATCGTCGTCTCCAACCACGGCGGGCGCCAACTGGACGGCGCGCCCTCCACCATCCGGGCCCTTCCGGCGGTGCGGGAGGCAGTAGGAGACCGTTTGACGATCCTGGCCGACGGCGGGGTCCGGTCGGGCCTCGACGTGGTGCGGATGCTGGCGTCCGGGGCAGAGGGGGTGCTCATCGGCCGGGCCTGGGTCAATGCCCTGGCCGTGGACGGGGAGGCCGGCGTCGCCCGGGTGCTCGGCCTGTTGTCCGCAGAGATGAAGGTGGCCATGGCGCTGGCCGGGGTCACGCGGATCGCGCAGATCACGCCGGATATCCTGGCGAGGTCGGCATGAGCTGGACCCGCACCTATGACGAGGCGGAGCCCCAGCGGGTCAATCGCTGGCTGGCCCAGTCGGGGGTCTGTTCGAGGCGGGAGGCCGAAGGGCTGATCGCCGACGGCCTGGTGTCCATCGACGGGGCTCGCGTGGAGGATGTGGGGCGCAAGATCGCCCGGGGCCAGACCCTGACCCTGGCCGATCGGGGGACCGCACGACTGGAGGCGAAGCTGACCGTCGTGCTGCACAAGCCGGTGGGCTATGTCTCCGGACAGCCTGAACCCGGCCTGATCCCGGCGGTCCGCCTGCTGACCGCCAAGGCGCTGGTGGGCGAGGCCCCCTTCATTCCGGACGCGAAGATGAGCCTGCCGCCGGTGGGGCGGCTGGACATGGACAGCCGGGGCCTGCTGGTGCTGTCCGAGGACGGCGTGCTGGCCAAGGCCGTGATCGGTCCGAATTCCGAGATGGACAAGGCGTACATCGTCCGGGTCGAGGGGCGGGTCACCTCGCAGCGACTGGCCCTGTTGCGTCATGGCCTGGCGCTGGATGGTCGCCAGCTGCGTCCGGCCAAGGTCAGCTTTGCCGGCGATCAGGTGCTGAAATTCGTCCTGAACGAGGGCCGCAACCGGCAGATCCGGCGCATGTGCGAACTGGTGGATCTGCGGGTCACCGATCTGCTTCGGACCCGGATCGGTCCGCTGCAGCTGGGAGACCTGCCTGCCGGGAACTGGCGGGTTCTGACCGCGGACGAGCGGGCCGCCATGATCGCGGCAGGCGCGGCGCTCAAGCCGTGAGGCGCGGGATCACGGACGCGACGGTGTCGCTCAAATCGCCGCCGGTGAACAGAACGCCGGAAATGCCCGCGGCCCGGGCGGCGGACAGGTCGGTCTCTCTGTCGCCGATCAGACAGGTGCGTGACGGATCGACGGGCCAGGTGGTCAGAAGCTGTCGGATCAGACCCGGGCCGGGCTTTCTGCAGTCGCTGTCCCGCCGATAGGCCTCCAGAAGGGCTTCGGGGTGGTAGGGGGAATAGACGAAGGCGTCGATGTGGGCGCCGGCCTCCGCCAGCTGCCCGTTCATCCAGTCATGGAGGGCGACGACATCGGCTTCGGTATACAGCCCGCGGGCGACGCCGGACTGGTTGGTGGCCACAAAGGCGAAGAGCCCGGCCGCATTCACGGCCTTCACCGCCGCCTGGGCCCCGGGCATCCAGACGATCTGATCCGGCCGATGGGCAAAGCCCACCTCCTTGTTCAGGACGCCGTCGCGATCGAAGATCACGGCGCCGCGACGGGCGGGAACGGAAGGGGGTGGGTTCATCCCTTCGCCATAGCAGATCGCCGGCGTGCGTTTCAGCGATTTTGCCGGGGAATGGGCCGAGTTTAACCCGCCGGTCAAAGGAAGGTGCTAATTGCCCGTGCGGGGCGAACTTCGACACGATGGGAGCGGTGCATGCCGACACTTCTGGACTGGCTTGCCAATGACGCGCTTCCCCTCTGGTGGCGGGAAGGGGCGGATCATGTGGGGGGCGGCTTTCATGAGTCCCTTGGAGACGATGGCCAACCCACGGGCCAGAACCGGCGAGCCCGGGTCATCGGCCGGCAGATCTTTGTCTACGCCACGGCATCGGAGGCGGGTCTTCCCGGTCCGTGGCGGGAGGCGGCCGCCCATGGTCTGAGCTTCATGAAGGCGCGCTTCATGCGTCCTGACGGCCTGATCCGCGCAACGCTGACCTCGGCCGGCGATCCGCTTGACGACCGTGTCAAGCTCTACGACCAGGCCTTCTGCCTGTTCGCCCTTGCGGCAGCCGCGGGGATCGGTCTGGACACGGACGCCCAGATCCTGGCCGCGGAGACGCTGCACGACCAGTTGCTGGCCGACTGGCGCAATCCGGCCGGCGGCTTTGTGGAGCGTGACGCTCACCCCTACCAGGCGAATGCGCACATGCACCTGTTCGAGGCGTCGCTGGCCTGGGAGGCCGTCATGGCCGACGATCCGCGGGCACAGCGCTGGACCGACCAGGCCGACGCCGTCGGAGAGCTGGCCCTGTCCCGCTTCATCGATCCCGTGAGCGGAGCGCTGAGGGAGTTCTTCGACGACCAGTGGCGACCGGCTGCCGGGGCCGACGGCCAGCTGGTGGAACCCGGCCACCTGTTCGAGTGGGCCTGGCTGTTGATGCGCTGGGCGAAGCTTCGCGGGCGCGAGGACGCGGCCCTGGCGGCCCGGCGGATGCATCAGCTCGGTGTCGAGCACGGAGTTGATCCTATCCGCGGGGTTGCCATCGACCAGATCTCCACCGATCTGACCGTGATCAGCGACCGGGCGCGGCTGTGGCCCCAGACCGAACGGATCAAGGCATCTGCCATCCTCGGCCAGTACGCGCAGAGCGGGACGGAGCGGGCAGCCTGTGCCGGCGAGGTCGCCGCGGCGGTCAAGGGGCTGTGGCTCTACCTCCAGACGCCGATCCCGGGCCTGTGGCGGGACAAGCTGAAGGCCGACGGGACCTTCGTGGCGGAGCCGGCTCCGGCGAGCTCGTTCTACCATATTGCCTGCGCCGTTCTCGATGCCCGGGCGAGGGGCTTTCCCGTCTAGGGCAACCCCTGCCGACGCGGCCCCGCCTGCGGCTGTCTGACCCGGTCGCGAAGGGTCCGCGAATCGAACTCACC
>CAIQUG010000142.1 GCA_903874895.1 uncultured Caulobacterales bacterium
CCACGAGCTGATCCTGCGCCTGCCCAAGGGCTATGACACGCCCCTGGACTTCGGCGGCAAGGGGCTTTCCGCGGGGCACAGCCAGCGCATCGCGCTCGCCCGGGCCATCTTCGGCGGACCCCGGCTGCTGGTGCTGGACGAGCCCAATGCGCATCTGGACGTGGACGGCGAGGCGAGCCTCGCCCAGGCCCTGATGCACCTGAAGGGGCAGGGCGTGTCGGCGGTGGTGGTGGCGCACCGCAGCGGGATCCTCCAGGCCGTGGACAAGCTGATGCTGATGCGGGACGGCAAGATCGAGCTCTATGGCATGAAAGATGCAGTACTGAACCACCTGGCGAACGCCGGCCGGGACGCCTCCACAGTCACTGCAAAGAGTCAGACAGGTCAAAATGCTTGAGATGCCGAAAAAGCCTCTGAGGAATCTGACTGCGGAAAAGAAGTTCGGCTTCGACGATCCGCGCATCGAAGTGCGCATCGGCCTCATCCTGGTCGTGGGCTCTGTCGTCGCCTTTGCCATCTGGGCAGCCATCACCCCCCTTGATGCGGCGGCGTTCGGTCCGGGACAGATCTCCGTGGCGGGTCACCGGGAGACCCTGCAGCACCGCGAGGGCGGTGTGCTGAAATCGGTCAATGTGAAGGAAGGCGATCACGTCACGGCCGGTCAGGTGCTGATCGAGCTGGTCGGCGCCGATGTCACCGCCAACAAGCAGGCCCTGTCCTTCCAGCTGATCGGCCTCAAGGCCGAGCGGGCCCGGCTGCAGGCCGAGCAGTTCGGATCGCGGGGCTTTGCGCAGCCCGCCGACTTCGCATCCCTGCCGCCGGAAGAGCGGGCCGAGGCCCGCCGCGCCATGGACGTGCAGCGGGAGCGTATGATGACCCGGGCCATGTCCGTGGAATCCCGCAAGACCGTCCTGCGCCAGCGGGTCGAGGAACTGCGTGAGCAGATCGAAGGCTTCAAGCGCCAGCTGGAATCGACGGATGAACAACGTCGCCTGCTGGTGGAGGAGCGGATCAGCATCAAGTCGCTGGCCGATCAGGGCTATGCGCCCATGTCCCAGGTCCGCAGCCTCGAACGCAGCATCGCCGACCTGGATGGACGACGCGGTCAGTATATCGCCCAGATCGGCCAGTCCCGACAGCAGATCGGCGAAGTCCAGTCTCAGGTCGCTCAGATCGACTCCGATCAGCGTGAGCAGATCGCCAAGGAGCTTCGCGATGCGGAGTTCCAGATCAATGACGTGTCACCGAAGCTGACGGCGGCGACCGACCAGATGGGCCGGATCCAGCTCAAGGCCCCGGCCACGGGCACCGTGGTCGCCCTGACCGTGTTCGGCGTCGGCGGGGTCATTGCGCCCGGTCAGCGTCTGCTGGACGTGGTGCCGGACCATGCGCCGCTGGTGATCGAGGCGCGCTTCAACCCCAATGACGTGGACGGCGTCCATGTGGGCAAGATCGCCGAAGTGAAGCTCGGCGGGGAAAAGGACCGGGCCATGCCCATCCTGAAGGGCGTGATCAGCCGCCTGTCCGCCGACAGCCTGGTCAACGAGAAGACCGGCCAGCCCTACTTCTCGGCGGAGGTGACCGTGCCGCCGGACCAGATGGCGCTGGCCTACAAGGCCCGCGGGGCCGAGGCGGCCATGCGGCCCGGGCTTCCGGCCCAGGTGATCGTGCCCCTGGCCAAGCGCACGGCGCTGGACTACCTGATCGAGCCCCTGACCCGCACCCTGTGGCGCGGCTTCCGGGAGCGCTGAGCCCGACCGCCCCGGGCAGCGCGCTTCTCTGATCCGTCTACGGATCAGACGAGGATCGAGATCGTCCGGGAACGGAGCAGCCGTCGGCGCCTCAGCTGTCGGTGCCGGGGTCCGATCCGGGCCGCGCGCGGGGGCTGAGCAGGGTTTGCGGCCGTCGCTGACGGGCCCGATCGAACAGGGAATAGGTGCGGTTGACGTAGTTGGTCACGCCGGAAATGCTGTCGATATAGGCCTTGGCCTCCGGGGTGATGTCGGTCTCCACCAGCCGGACGGGCCGGGCCGGATCCGGGGTCTCGAACCGCAGGTAGAACCAGGGCTGCCCCCGGCGCAGGATCAGGTCACGGGACAGGTCCCGCCACTCGAAGGCCCACATCAGATGTCGCGGCCAGATGTGGATCGGAAACCGGCCACAGATCAGAAGACCGGGCCAGGCCGGATCAATATAGTCAAGATAAGGCGGCAGCTGATTGATCCAGACCGGCGTGTCGGCCAGGAACAGGTACGGCGTGATGATCTGCAGGATCGGCCGATCCGGATGGCGCCACTCCACCCGATCCACCACCCGGACCATCTGCTGCAGGTACTTGGGGCGGATCGTGCTCTGCAGTCCGGCCATGTTTTTCAGCCGGGGCTGGCCCTTTTCGTCCTGCTCGAAGCGCAGATGCAGGTCGACCGGGCAGGGGACCACCACATGGCGGGCGTCAAAGTCCAGAGCCGCAGGACACACCTGTACGGACTTGGCGGACGCCGGGCGAGGAATATCCCGCCGGTAGATCCGCGGCTGATCCCAGATCAGTGAGGCGCGATCATCCATGATCGCCCAGCCGACATCTGTCACGCCGGCGGTCCGGGTCGGCTGAAAAGCCGCCTTTAGTCGATCAAACATCGAATTCAACGTCATCTGTTCAGCTGCCGTACGGTTCAGGATCATCCGATACCGCTCGGTTCAGGCCGAGCTGGACGGACGATACGGTCCATCAGCCTACCTCGGAATGGGTTTACGATCCGCTTCACTGGGTTCAAAGCGTCGAACGGCTTTCCGCAGCGTCCAATTTCAAGCTCAATTTGGACATATTTATTTTCACCACATGGTAAATATTCGCCGGAGTGGCGATCTAACTTCGATGTGTTCGCCGTTCGGAAGAAAGTCCGTCCAGAGTTAACGGGCGTCGCCCCCGCTTTTGGGGTGAAGAAAACTCCCTAGAGGAGAAAAAACATGCTTAATTCCTCGATAAATCACCAGTTATAATATGTTTGATTATTGCAACATGTTTTTAGGTGGGCTGAATTGCTTACATTATTGACGCATTTTGTTTTCGGCACTTATGTTGCTCCTGTGTCGATAGACGAAGAAGGGCGTGGGGGCCCGACGGTCAGCCGAACACACTCTCCCCTGGGGTCCCGCGACAGTGGCCGCCGGGCGAGGTGGTGCGGCAGAACCTGATCCGTTCCCAATCCGTTAGCGTCAACCACGCATGGGTGCGTCCCGGGTCCGGTTGAGCAGACGGTGTCAGTCATCCTCGGCGGCGCACGGCTGGCAGCAGCCGTTGGACATCATTCCGTGTTCGCCCCGATGAGGTTCGGGGCCGGGCCGACCGCGTAAAGCGTAGCTGGGGACTGACGAAGATGACGACGATCCGCTCCTTCACCTTCAATGCCACCGACATCCAGTTCCTGCTGGACCAGTTGAACTTCAGGCCGCTGTTCACGAAGGACCCGGTCACGGGCGTCCTGACGGCGGTGATCAACTGGGATGGGACCTACGCGGTCTATGATGCGAGCGGGGCGCTGCTGGTCGACCCGACGCTGGGCGGCACGCATGTTCCGACGGCGACGGAGATCACCGCCAACCTCGCCACCTACGGTGCATCCTACGCCAGCTACCTGGACTACTCCGGCCTGCGGCAGGTGACCGGCAACTACAACAACCTGCTGCCCGGTCAGCAGTACTGGGGTGCGGCCGGCCAGGAGTTCACGCGGCAAGCGGCGGCGGACTTCGGCAACTATGTGCAGCAGGCGCTGTCGACCGTCCTGACGAACCTCAGCAGCTCGACGACGCTCACCACTGACCTGGCCAAGACGGTGCAGGCCGATGTCAATTTCGGCATTGTGACCGTGACCCTGACGCTGAACGAGATCGACCGCACGATCACCGTCACGACCACCAATACGGTCGACGGCCACCACCTTGTGGTCTCGCTCAATATGGTCGCGAAGACGATCACGACCCAGACCCTGGTGCTGGACGCCACGGGGGCCCACGCCATCACCGATCCGGTGGTCTCGACCCTCGACTCTAGTACCCTTTCCGGCGGTGAACTGGATCCGGCCTATCACTCCGGCCTCGCCGCCAAGATCTTGGCCGCCCAAGCCTATGGCCAGGACATGGCCAGCTACAACCCCGGCAAGTCGGTGGTCGACTACACGCCGCGGATGATCAGCGAGACCATCACCACCGGCGGCCATGTCACCTATGACGCCAACGGCCACTACCAGAGCGGCGACGGCGTCGTCCTGCTGCACGACAAGTCCGGCCACCTGGTCTATTACACGGGCCAGGACGCGGCCAGCCTCCAGAAATACCAGTTCGACGGAAGCAAGTTCATCGACACCCGCACGATTGCCTATGGTGCTGCGATCGTTGATACCTCCGTTCCCCTGACCGCCGACATGCCCGACGGTTCCGGCGGCGTGGCCCCGAACGGTGGCCCGAACCTGTACAGCGGCGCC
>CAIQUG010000143.1 GCA_903874895.1 uncultured Caulobacterales bacterium
CGTCCTGCCGCCCTGACGGCTGAGCAGCGGCGCGAGGTGCTGGCGCGGCGAGCTGCCGGCGAGTCGCTGGGGGCAATCGCGAAGCACTTCAAGGTGAGCCGGGCTGCGATCCAGCGCGTCGAAAAGGCAGCCTAGCCCACCTCACCGGACCAAGACCCTTTGCCGCCCTGGACCGCTGTCCGGGGCGGCTTTGCGTTGAGCGGTCAGGTCAGCTGCTTCGCCTGGTGGTCAGCTCGACGACGTTCGACGGCACCGGGCTTCCCTTCACGATTGCGTCCACCCGTTGGCCCCAAGCGACCATGGCAGCCTTCCGCTCTGGTCGGTATTCGTGACGCTGGTAGACGCCGACAAGCCCGCTGGTGACGCCTGAGACGTGATTCAGGACCCGCTCGATTACATGGGGCGACAGGCCCATTTCGGCGAGGCCGGTGGCGAAGGTCCGGCGGAGGTCGTGGATGCGCCAGCCGGCCATGGGCTGGACCTCGTCCTGGCGCCGGAGCTTCGCAATCTCAGCGTCGAGCTGGCGCTTAGTCGCGGCGAAGCCCTTGATCGGACCCTCGCCGCGAGCGGGAAAGACAAAAGCGGTCGTTCGAGGTTGTTGCTCAAGGATGGCGACAGCCTGTGGGCTCAGGTCCAACTCGTGCTCGCGTCCGTTCTTCGACCGCTCTTTAGGTATTCGCCAGACGGCCGCCGTCATGTCAAATTCGTCCCACCGGGCTTCGGCGACCTCACTGCGTCGCTGGCCCGTCAGCATGAGCAGCCGGATCGCGGCGGCGAAGATCGGGCTGATCTGGTCGCAGCCGTTCCAGATTGTCAGCAGCTCGGCGTCGGACAGAACCCGATCGCGGGCTTCCGGGCGCGGCGGCGCCTTGACCGACGCGCAAGGCGAAACCTCGATCAGGTCGCGTTCGACCGCGTAGGCGAAGAGGCCGCGTAGTGCCGCATAGACCGACCGAGACACGGCCGGCGATCTGGTCGCCACATCGTCCAACAGCTGCGCCACGTCGCCGCGCCGAATGTCGGCCACCTGGCGGTCGCGCCACGCCGGGATGGCGTCATACTTGATCAGGCGAGCGGTCTCAGTGCCGGACCTGGTGGTGTCCAGGCGCGTCTCGATGAAGCGCTTCGCCACCGCCTCGAACGTACTCCGGAGGCGGAGCGCGGCGATCCGTTCGGCTTCTGCCTGAGCCGCTGCCGCCGTCTGGTTCGCCAGCTGGCGGGCTGCCAATTCGGCGCGTCGGTCGGCGAACGGGTCGGCCTTCTGATCGACCTCGGCAAGGATTGTCCGTGCCTGCTTCCGGGCCGCCTCGATGGTCCAGGGCTTGCCATGCTGGCCGATGGTGATGCGGCGGAAGATGTTGGCGCTGCCGCTCACCCGCGCCGGCCGGTACTGGACAAGGTAGATCCTCGCGCCTGCCTTCGTGATGCGGACGCCGAAGCGCTTCAGCTCGGTGTCCCACAGGTAGACGTCCTTCGGCCCTGGGACGACGGCCTCTATGGCGGACTTGGTGAGCTTGACGACGGCCATAGCGGCGACCTGTGCGAGGCTGAATCGAAGCCGGATAATCGCTGGATAATCAGCCAGATTACAACCCCGTGCGGACCAGTATGGCCACGTCCGGAGCTATCCCTTTCAATTCCCTGATAGATGCGGACTGATACGGCCTGATACGGCGCGGTCGGATCGCTATGCACTGCGAAGAGGTCAGCGGTTCGATTCCGCTCAGCTCCACCACCTCCCCCACCTGATCCAACGGTCCAGAGCCGGTGACGGCCTCAGACGGCCGGCCTCACAGCGGAACCACCTCGCCGTCTTCCTTGGTGAAGTGGGTCGGCCGGCGGTCGAGGAGTTCGAGCACGACCTCCGATGGGCGGCAGAGCTTCGCCCCCCGCGGCGTGACGACGATCGGCCGGTTCACCAGCACGGGATACTGCACCATGGCGTCCAGGATCGCGGACGGGCTGACATCGGGTGCGAGCAGGCCAAGCTCTGCCGCAGGCGTGCCCTTCTCCCGCAGGATGTCACCGGGGGAGGCCCCCATGGCCGACAGAAGCGCCTTGAGCCCCACCACCGTCCAGCCGGTCTTGAGATACTCCACCACCTCCGGCGCATATCCCGCCGCCCGGACGATCGCCAGCGCGTTGCGGGACGTGCCGCACCCGGGGTTGTGATAGATGGTGATCGGAAAGGTGTCCTGGGTCACGGGGTCGGTTCCTCCTTCAGGAGCCATTCGAACAGGCCGACCGCCATGACCGCGCCGGCGATCTGCGCGACGATGAAGGCCGGTACGGAGACGGGCGCAATGCCGGCAAAGGTGTCGGACAGGCTGCGGGCCAGGGTCACGGCGGGGTTGGCAAAGGATGTGGAGGCCGTGAACCAGTATGCCGACGTGATGTAGAGACCGACGGCCACCGGTGTGAAGCCCGCGCTGAAGCGGATGCAGCCGAGGATCGTCGCCAGCAGTCCGAAGGTGGCAATGACCTCCGAGACCATCTGGGACGGGCCGTCCCGAAGCTTGCCGGACACCTGCAGGATCGCCTCTCCGAACATGGCATGCGCGGCGAAGACCCCGGCCACGGCTCCTACCCCCTGCGCCAGGACGAAGAGGACCGCGGCGGTCGGGCGGATCTCCTTCTTCAGCAGGAAGGCCAGGGTGACCGCGGGGTTGAAATGGGCACCCGAAACGGGCCCGAAGATCGTGATCAGGACCACCAGCGCCGCCCCCGTCGAGAGGGTATTGCCGAGGAGGGCGAGGGCCACGTTTCCAGCGGACAAACGGTCGCCCATGATGCCCGAGCCGATGACCACGGCCAGCAGCAGGGCCGTCCCCAGGCCCTCGGCGACCAGCTGTCGGATGAGGCTGAACGTCAACGACTGCGGTGAGGGCGCTTCGGAACGGCTCATCACCACTCTTCCGAAGTGTTCTGCGTCTGACCGATCTCGTCCATCCGCGCCTTGAGGGACTGACGGTTCAGGGCGGCGATCGGGAGGCTTGCAAAGATGCCGATCCGGTTGTTCAGCAGTCGGTAGGTCTCGGCGAACGCCAGGGCGATCTCGGCATCGGACCCTTTGGCCTCTGCCGGATCAGGCAGCCCCCAGTGCGACGAGATCGGCTGCCCCGGCCAGACCGGGCACACCTCGCCTGCCGCGTTGTCGCAGACGGTGACGACGAAATCGAGTTCCGGCGCTCCTGGCTCCGAGAACTCGTCCCAGGGTTTGGACCGAAAGACGGCGGTGTCGTAGCCCATCCGGTCCAGCAATCGGATGGCGTGAGGGTTCACCTCACCCTTGGGATGGGACCCCGCCGAATAGGCGACGAACTTTCCGGTGCCGACCCGGTTCATGATCGCCTCCGCCAGGATTGATCGAGCCGAGTTGCCCGTGCACAGGAAGAGGATGTTGAACGGCCTGGACGCGTCGCTCGCAGTCATGGTTGTGTTTCCTCGTGTTCCGCCTGGTCGTCCGCACAACAGGCGGCGCGGGTGGCGATGTCGATCAACGGCATGCAGATTTCGGGGCGGCCGTTGCAGCAGTCATCCATGAGGAAGCCCAGCAGGTCGCGCATGCGGTCGTAGCGCGCGGCATAGTAGATCGCCCGCCCCTCCCGCCGACCTTCGATGAGCCCGGCGTGGCTCAACACATTCAGGTTGGCGGACAGGGTGCTGGCGTGGGCCGAGACCGCCTCGCCGATGTCACCTGCCCTCACGCCGGCCGGTCCCGCCCTGACCAGCAGCCGGAAGATGGCAAGGCGACCTTCGAGGGCCAGGGCAGACAGGACGTGGGTGGCGTCTTTGATTTCCATATTTCGAAACTACCAAAAGTTTCGTAACTTTGGTAGACCCGTTTCATGCCAGATTTTCCCGCCCTTGACCCCGCCTTTGTCGATCCCCCGAGGATGGAGGCGTTGGTGCCGCAGACGGCATCGACCCATCCGCCGCGGTTCCTTCTCCTCTACGGGTCCCTGCGGGAACGGTCCTACAGTCGTTTGCTGATCGAGGAGGCGGATCGCCTGCTTCGGTGCTTCGGGGCCGAGACGCGCATCTTCGACCCGCGGGGTCTGCCCCAACCCGACGACGCGCCCGACGACCATCCAAAGGTCCGGGAACTGCGCGAGCTGTCCCTGTGGTCCGAAGGCCACGTCTGGTGCAGCCCCGAGCGACACGGGACGATCACCGGCATCTTCAAGTCCCAGATCGACTGGCTCCCGCTGGAGACGGGCGGCATGCGCCCGACCCAGGGCCGCACCCTGGCCGTCTGCCAGGTGAACGCCGGCTCGCAGTCGTTCAACGCCGTGAACAATCTGCGTATCCTCGGGCGCTGGATGCGGATGATCACGGTTCCCAACCAGTCATCCGTCGCCAAGGCCTATGACGAGTTCGACGACGCGGGCCGGATGCGGCCGTCGCCCTACTACGACCGCCTCGTGGACGTGATGGAGGAACTCTACAAGTTCACCCTGCTGACCCGCGACCGGGCCGACTATCTGGTGGACCGTTACAGCGAGCGAAAGGCCGAGGGGCGCGAACCGTCCGGCACCGCAAGCCTTGCCTCGATCCGGTTGCCGGACTAGTCGCCCCTCCCTAGGACAGGGCTTCCACGGTCCAGGTGGCGCTGGTCACCTCGGACCGGCGTTCGATGTGGCCGACGATCACATCCAGTTCCTTTGGATCGGCGGTGGTCGGGATGATCGAGGCGGCCACCTGCACGTAGTCGTCGGACTCCGACAGGGTGACGATCTCGCGGATCGGATAGTTGTGGCGTTCCAGCTCGTCGTAGAGCAGGTCCCGGACCGCGGTGACGTGCTCCGGCCGGCAGACCACATGGACCTGATAATAGGCCTCGGTCTCCCCCGGCGTGATCGGCCGTCGGTTGACGAAGTCCACCAGGGGCCGCAGCAGCGTGTTGCCCGCCAGGACGAACACCGCGACCAGCACCGCTTCCCCTGCCTCTCCGGCACCGGCAAAGGCCCCCACCGCTGCAGAAGCCCACAGCGTGGCCGCCGTGTTCAGACCGCGGACCTCCGTCCCGTCCTTCATGATCACCCCGGCACCGAGAAAGCCGATGCCCGAAACCACATAGGATATGACCCGGACCGATCCGTCGGCGGCACCGACCCGAAAGCCGAGATCGACGAAGGCCGCGGCCGCCACGGCCACCAGGACATTGGTCCTGAGGCCCGCGCTTCGCTGCCGGAACTGGCGCTCGAGACCGATCACCCCGCCCAGCACGAACGCGGTGCTGAGGGCCACGGTGGTTCGGGCGAGGGGGCCGCTCAGAAGGTCTGTCAGCGTCATCCGTCAAGTCCCCGCTCGGTCCGCGGGGGATCAGGGGCTGATTTTGGCAGCCTTGGCAAGGGGCGGCGCCCGGGCAGATCGGCGGTTGACCGGACGAGGCGAAGGCGCAACCCTCCGCATCAAGGGACGGGAGCATTCCACCATGCGCATAGGCCTCGTGGGTGCCACGGGAACCATCGGACGCGCGACGGCGCAGGTGCTCGTGCAGCGCGGACATGAGGTCATCTGCTTCGTGCGGCCCCGTGCAGACCGGAGCCCACCTTCCGTGGCCGATGGGGTCGCTGTCCACGCGGTGAATGTGTCCGACCCCACAGCCTTCGCCCGGGATGGGTTTCGCGGCGAGCCCTGTGACGCCGTCATCTCCTGCATGGCATCGCGGACCGGAGCCCCACGGGATGCCTGGGCGGTCGATCATCAGGCGCATCTGCACCTGCTGGCCGCTGCACAGGCCGCAGGTGTCGCCCACTTCGTGCAGCTGTCCGCCATCTGCGTCCAGAAACCCCTGCTGACCTTCCAGCACGCCAAGCTGGCCTTCGAGGCGGCCTTGCAGGCCTCCGGTCTTCGCTATTCCATTGTCCGGCCCACGGCCTTCTTCAAGTCCCTGTCCGGCCAGATCGGTCGGGTCCGGAAGGGCAAGCCGTTCCTCATCTTCGGCGACGGACAGCTCACCGCCTGCAAGCCGATCAGCGACCGCGACCTGGCCGTCTATCTGGCCGACTGCCTGGAGGACGAGACCCGCTGGAACCGGGTGCTGCCCATCGGCGGCCCGGGCGAGGCCATCACCCCCCTGCAGCAGGGGACGCGCCTCTTCGAGTTGCTGGAGCGCCCGCCGCAGTTCCGAAGCGTGCCGGTGGCCATGATGGACGGCATCATCGCCGGGCTGGGGCTGGCGGCCGCCGTCCTGCCCCCCCTGGCCGCAAAGGCGGAGCTGGCCCGGATCGGGCGCTACTACGCCACCGAATCCATGCTCTGGCTGAACCCGGACACGATGCGGTATGACGCAGCGGGCACGCCGTCGACGGGGTCGGACACGCTGTTCGACTACTACCGCTCGGTGATCGCCGGAGAGGCCTCGCCCGACCTGGGCGACCATTCCGTCTTCTGACGGCGCGGTCGCAGGCTCACCGGGGCTACAGCCACTTGGTCCGCCGGAACCAGACGTACAACGCGGTGCAGATCACCGCGATGGCCCCCAGCACGACGAAATAGCCGTACTCGGTCTTCAGTTCGGGCATGTTCTGGAAGTTCATGCCGTAGATGCCGGCAATGGCCGTGGGGACCGCGAGAATCGCCGCCCAGGCCGCGAGCTGCCGGGACACCGTTCCGGTCCGCTGCTGTTCCAGGAGATTGCTGAACTCGAACACCGAGCTCAGGGCCTCCCGCAGATCGTCCACGATCATCTGCACCCGGCGGATGTGATCCAGCACATCGTTGAAATAGGGCCGCGTCTCGGCGTCGATGCAGGGGACCTCGTTGCGGACGAACTTGCCGGCGACCTCCCCCATCGGGACCAGCACCCGCTGGAACCGTGTCAGTTCGCGCTTCAGTTCGAACAGCTGGTTGATGTCCCGGCGGGTGAGGAAGCTGTCGATGGCACGACGCTCCATCGCCAGCACGGTCTCCTCGATATCCTCCACCATCGGCAGATAGTCGTCCACGATGAAGTCGAGGATCGCGTGCAGCACATAGTCCACCCCGTGCACCAGCCGGCTCGGAACGGCCTCCAGCTGGGCGCGAAGCACCGAATGGGCGCGGGTCGATCCATGCCGGATGCTGATGATGTGGTTGCGGCCGACGAAGAAGGCGGTCTCGCCGTACACGATGGCGTCGCTCTCCCGGTGGGCGGTCCGGGCGACGACGAACAGCTGATCACCGTAGATGTCGACCTTGGGCAGCTGGTTCGCCTTGAGGGCGTCTTCCACCGCCAGCGGATGCAGCCCGTAGGCCCTCTGGAGCTGGTGAAGCTCCTCGGCCGTCGGGTCCGCGATGCCGATCCAGACGAAGGCCGAAGGGTCATCGCCGCACGCCACCGGCGCGTCGATGGCGATATCGCGGACCACTTCGCCGTTCCGATAGAATCGCGCTGCAATGACCGTCATGGGAATCCGGGGTTTCCAGTCTGGACGATCCATAGCAGACCGATCCCGATCGGCGTAGCGGCCAACCCTTGCTGACAGACGGCGTTCGCCCCGCCGAGGAACCCGACCCATGACACTCCGTTTCCTGAACGTCTTCGCCCTGTCTGCCGGCCTGTCCGCGGCCCTGTCGCTGGCCGGACCGGCCCTGGCCGGCACCACCGGTCCCGCCGACCTCGTGCTGATGAACGGCAGGATCACCACGGAGGATGCGAGCCGCCCCGCGGCGGAGGCCCTGGCGGTGATCGCCGGAAAGCTGGTCTATGTGGGAGACACCGCCGGGGTGAAGGCCTTCATCGGTCCCCGCACCCGCATCGAGGACGCCGGCGGGCGCCGGGTCCTGCCCGGCCTGGTGGATGCCCACATGCATCCCCCCGGGATCGCGGATCTGCCCAGCTGCAGCCTGGACAGCCGGGCCGTGTCCCTGGCCGAACTGCCGCCCTTCATCAAGGCCTGCATCCAGCGCCTCGACATCAAGCCGGGCCAGTGGGTGAGTGTGCAGCAGTGGAACTTCACCTCCGGCAATGCCCCCGGCCCCGGCCTGCCCACCCTGCGGGCGGCCCTGGACCGGGCGACCACCGACCATCCGGTGGCCCTCCTCGGCAATGACGGCCACCACGGGGCGTTCAACAGCCGCGCGCTGTCCATGGCCCGGACCGACCAGGGTGCCGTGGTCGGCTTTTCCCGCGCAAGCCTGGTCAGGGACTTCGCGGGCTTGCGCACCCTGATCGGCGTGGATGCCGCGGGCGAGCCCAACGGGACCGTCAATGAGGAGGCGCGCAACGCCATGGGCGCGCCGGACATGTTGCTGGTTGGCTTACCGCAGCTGATGAAGGCCCCCGCCCTGGTCCCGCAGCGGCTGAACAGCGTCGGCATCACCGCCGTGCAGGACGCCTTCGTCGTGCCCGAGACCGTGGCCTATTACGACCTGCTGCGGGCGCGGGGGCTGCTCAGCTTCCGGGTCAATCTGATGCAGCTCTACGATCCCGAGGAGTTCCGCTCGGCGGCAGGGGCCATCGACTATGCCGCCGTGATCGCACAGGCCGATGCGGTGCGCCGCCACTTCGCCGGGGATGACCTGATCCGGGCGGAGGCGATCAAGATCTTCGCCGATGGGGTGCTGGAGGGAAATCCCTACGCCACTCCCCCCACCCTCCCCGACAGCCCGATCCTGAAGCCCTATCTGCAGCCGATCTTCGGCCCCGGCGCGGATGGCAAGCTGGAGGTGAAGGGATACGTCGATACCGGCTCGGCCCTCTGCCAGGCGGTCCGCGCCCATCCGGAGGCCTATGCGGATGACAAGGCCGTAGCGGCCTTCACGGCGGCCAACGGCCATCATCCGGGCCAGTGCGCGATCTCCTCCGGCAAGCTGCGACACGAGCGGCAGGTGATCCTGGACTATGCCCGCGCGGCACACCTGGCCGGCTTCACCCTGCACATCCACGCCATCAGCGACGCCGCCGTCCGCACCGCCGTCGATGCCATCGAAGGGGCCCGCGCGGCGGACGGTCGTGCCGATCAGCCCGACACCCTGACGCACCTGCAGCTCGTCGCGCCGGAGGATGTGGCGCGGATCGGCCGGGACCACCTCTTTCTCACCTATACCTACAGCTGGGCCGTGGCGGACCCCGATTACGACGTGACGGTCGTGCCCTTCGTCGAGCGGGTGAGCGGCCGGAGCCACCAGGGCTTCCACAATCCGGACAGCTATTACGAGCGGCAGTTCTACCCCGTGCGCCAGACGCAGCGTGCGGGGGCCATCCTGGCGGCCGGGTCCGATGCCCCCGTCGACACCCGGGATCCGCGCCCCTTCGTGAACATCCAGACTGCCGTCACCCGGACCCTGCCCGGCCTGCCCCCGGCCAATCCGGCAGAGCGGATCACCCTGGCGGAAGCCGTGGAGGCCTATACGCTCAACGGTGCCCGGGCCATGGGCCGCGGCGCGGAGTTCGGCTCGCTGACCGTGGGCAAGTCCGCCGACTTCATCCTGCTGGACCGGGACATCTTCGCCCTGGCCGAGGCCGGCAAGACCGAGGAGATCGGCGGCACCAGGGTTCTGCAGACCTGGTTCCGCGGCCAGACGGTCTATCTCGCCCCGAAGCCCTGATCGGCGTCAGGTCCGGCTGGCGGTCATCTGACGGACGGTGGTGAGGATCGCGGCCAGGATGGCGCGGCGTCTTGCCGGCGCGGCCGCATCATCCGCCGCCGGAGCCGGGTCGCTGACCAGGCTGAGGGGGATGCCGTCCCGCTCTCCCATGCTGCGCAGGTCGGCCTCTCCCGCCGTCAGGTCCTCGGCGGGACAGGCCACGACGAAGAAACTGAAGCCGCGGGTCTCCCCGTCGAGGGCATGACCGTCGTTGAACAGATTGTCGATGTGCAGCACGTTCTCCACCCCGAACCGCTGCTCCACGTGGCGCATGAAGGCCCGGATCTTCCGCGGGCGGGTCACGGTGCCGTCCGTCCCGGCGATCAGCAGGGGCGCATCCCGGCGGCGCTCCAGGAAGGCGGAATAGGCCGGCGCGCCCCGCACCGCGTTCAGGTGGATCCCGGCATAGATCTTGGCGATGGAGAAGTAGGCCAGGGCGAACAGGATGGTGGTGGAGATATCCACCAGATAGGTCGTGTAGCTGGCGAAATAGACCGTCACCACGATGAAGCCCGACTGCAGAACCACGAACACCGTGTTGATCAGCCGGTCGCTGACCCGGGCGATGAAGGCGGCCGCCAGGGCGAACAGCACCAGGACCGACAGGCCCGCCGTCGCCCAGGCGGGCGTCAGCCGCAGCTGCGTCCCGTGCGTCATGTCGTCGATGGCGGTGGCGAGGATGGTGTTGTCATCGGTCAGGGATCTGGCCGCCGTGCCCCGGACGGAACCGATCCCGGACGCCGACGCTCCGAGGATGATGGTCTTGCCCTTGAACCGGGCCAGCGCCGCCGGATCTCCGGAATCGAGGATCCGGGCCACGTCCGAGAACGAGATCCGGGCATAGTCCCCCCGCTTGTTCCGCCAGTTCAGGATCAGGCCGTCCGGATCGTCGTCGGGTCCGATGGACCGGCCCCCGCCGGCCATCTGCAGGGTACGCAGGGCCTGGGACGGGAAGGCGAAACCGGGCTCGACGATCCACGGGTGGAAGCGCCGGACGACCCCGTCGCTGTCGACGCTCAGATTATTGAAGCCCAGGCGGTCGAAGGTCGCGGGAAACGAGGGCAGGATCAGGGCCACCGGATGCGCCGCCGCCGCCGGATCGCGGACCACGACGCCGGGAAAGCGGGTCATGGCCACCTGGCTGAGGCCATCGTTGGCCGGGTTCAGCCGGGTGACGGGAAACACCACCGGCCGGGTCTGGCGGGCCACGTCGGCAAAGATGGCGTCGTCGTCGGGGTGGTCCCTGTCCGGATCGCTCAGGGTGACATTCACGAGGATCGACCGGGCCCCGGCATCCGCCAGTCCGGCCACTGCCTCGGCGAGGACGGAACGCGGCCAGGGCCAGCGGCCCTTGGTCGGCGCCAGCTGTGCCAGGGACCGCTCGTCGATGTCGACGATCAGCAGGTCAGGATCCGGGGCCGGGCTCGACAGGCGGGACCGGACGGCCAGGTCGAGGGACGCGGACTTGATACCGGGCCCCGTCAGGGACCAGACGAAATTCGCGCCGACTGCGACGCAGAAGACGAGGGCGAGCCCCACATAGAAGCTGGTGGAGCGTCGTCGCGCCTGGTCGCCGAAGCTGAGGGCCGCCCGGCGCAGGGTCCGCCCCGCGCGCCCCGGTGTCTGCGAAGTGGTCAAGTCTGCCCCCCGGCGTCTAGTGAACCGTGTGAAGACGAGACGCGGCTGCCGACGGCACCGCGGCGGCCTCGAGGTCCGGCGTGACCGAGGCGGTCAGCGCCTCGATCCGCTGGGC
>CAIQUG010000144.1 GCA_903874895.1 uncultured Caulobacterales bacterium
ACCCGGTGGTCAACTTCCCGTTCAAATTGAATCCCCAGGACAAGGTCGCCACGGCCGGGAGCTGCTTCGCACAGCACATCGCCCGCAAGCTCAGCGGCGCCAGCTACAACTACCTGGTCACCGAACAGGGCCATCCCCTCGGTGATCCCGAGCTGCGCGCCGCGTTCAACTACGGGACCTTCTCCGCCCGGTTCGGCAATATCTACACCGTCCGCCAGCTGCTCCAGCTGATCGAGCGGGCGTTTGACGGAAAGACCTATGGGCCGGCCTACTGGGAACTGGACGACGGCGGGTTCGTCGACCCCCTGCGCCCGGCGATCCAGCCGGCTCCGTTCTACTCGATCCGGGAGCTGAATGAAGACAGGGCGCAACATCTGGCGGCGGTCCGGCGGATGTTCCAGGAGGCTGACTACTTCGTGTTCACCCTCGGGTTGACCGAGGCGTTCGTGTCCCGCAAGGACGGCGCCGTGTTCCCGGTCGCGCCGGGCGTGTCGGGGGGGCGCTACAACCCCGAGGAGCACGTCTTCGCAAACTTCTCTGTTCTTGAGATCATCGCGGACCTGAACACCGTCATCAGCCGGCTCCGAGCCCTCAACCCCCGCATGAAGTTCATCTTCACGGTTTCCCCGGTCCCGCTAGTCGCGACGGCGGAAGACGACCACGTGCTTGTCTCGACGACCTACTCGAAGTCGGTCCTGCGCGTGGCGGCAGCGGAGGCAATCAAGGCGTCGCCCGAATACTGCGCCTATTTCCCGTCTTATGAGATCATCACCGGCAACTACAATCGCGGTGCCTACTATGCCGTAGACCTGCGTGAAGTGACGCCGGAGGGCGTGGATCATGTGATGAGGCTGTTCATGAAGCACGCCTCCTCGGAATCCGCCGACCCGGGTCACAGAGCGCCCGCGCCCCCCGCCGCCAGCTCGGGCGACGCCAATTTCCTGCAGGAGATGGTGCAGGGCGTGAAGGTGGTCTGCGAGGAGGAACTGATCGAAACAGCGGCCCGCCAGCACGACTAGGCAGCCGGCACGACCCGGCGCAGCCTGTCCCCCGGGGCCGGACGACTAGATGTGGCCGTTCGCCAGCAGCCATTCGGCGACGGCCCGGCTGCCCTCCTCAAAGGAAACCCGGCTCGCATAACCGATCGCCGCGGCGGCGCCCGCGAGATCGGCCACGGCCCACCGCACGTCGCCGTCCCGGAACTTCCCGGAAACCTGCGGCGCCGGCGCCCCATGATACACCGCAATGACGTCGGCCGCCTCGCGGATCGTCGTCACGACACCCGATCCGATATCAATCGTCTCAAGCATTGGCGCAGCGTCGCGCAGAATCCTCACACAGGCGTCCGCAACGTCCGAGATGAACACGAAATCCCGCCCGATATTGCCGTCCTCGTAGACGTCGATGGCCATCCCTGCGCGCGCCTGGCGGTGGAACAGTGTGATGATCCCGGTGTACGGATTGAAGGGCGACTGCCCCGGACCATAGACGTTCTGGAACCGAAGAATGGAGAGACGGACGCTCATGGCGCCGGCCCATGATTTCAGGATGTGCTCCTGAGCGAGCTTGGTGGCGCCGTAGATGCTTGTCGGATTGGCGACAGTGGTCGCTGCGTCATGAGGGAGAGGACGCGCCGGCAAGCCGCTGGGTCCTGTGAAGTCCCATTGCCCTAGGGCTAGCATATCGTGGGGTCGGAGTCCCGGGTAGAACGGCGCACTTATACCGTCGCTCCACGCACCCTCACCATAGAT
>CAIQUG010000145.1 GCA_903874895.1 uncultured Caulobacterales bacterium
CAGCCTTCGAATCGCGCCCTTCCGCCGGGAGATGGCCTTGCGCTCATAGCCGTCCAGCGTCAGCAACTGTGCCGAGACCCTGATAAGGGCCGCAGCCCGGATCCCAGGCGGAAGGGAGGCCGGATCATCCGACAGGTCTGCGCCCACCTCCTGGAGCGCTGTTCTGTAAAGAGCCGACTTCGCGGATTGAACACGCAGGAGATGTGCGTAAGCCAGGGCGGCCTCATGTGCTGCCGCGTGAACCGCCCGACTGGGAGCCGGTCCTGCCAGCGCCCGCTGAAGCCGCTCCACGAGGGCGGCGTCATGACCCACGCCAGCATCGGACCGAAGACCATGCCTGCGCGCGTTCTGCGCCGAGCGCGCCTGACCCTCGGCAGACTTTGGCCCGGTGCTGAGTTTGGCATTCGCCCGGTTCGCTTCAGCTTTTCGGGATGACGTCATGCCCCGCCCTCCTCGTCTTCGTATCCCAGTTCAAGCTCGAGGCTGGCCGCCAGGTCCCTGCGGTGGCGGTAGACTTCTCGAATGAACCCCAAACGCCGCTGTTCGGCATTGTGAGCAATCCGCTCGAGCCGCTCGATTTTTTCAAGGTGAAGGGTGTACGCGGTTTCGGTGACGGCAGACGGTCCCAGGCCAAGGGATGCGAGGATCTTCAGGAACGCGGGATCCTTATCCACACCGGCTTTGAGGATCCTGTTGGCTTCTCGGTCTAGCTCATCGCTCCGCATGTACTTGCGGGACAAATCGCCCTCGCCGGTGCGATCCAGAATATGGATGATCGCGTCCTTCCGCTCGACATTTAGCAGCGTCACGATCGCGGCTCTTGCTCGGCGCGCATCCCAGTGGGCGATAACGGCACTAGCAACCAGCGTCTCCTCATAGAAGCCCAGAGGCGCCACCGCTTCGAAGATGCGGTATAAGTAGGACTCGAATTCGGCCGGGTCCTCATAGCGGGCGACTATCGTGCCCCCGAGGATGAGACGGGCATCCGCGGACAAGCAAGAGGTTGCAGCGTCGTTGCGACCTGCGGTGGCAGGAACACCCTTCGGCGTAGGCGAATCGCGGCCGGTCTCCACAGCTTTGGTTTGATTCGCCATTTCACCATCTCCTGTTTTTATAAGCACATTGAATGCTCATGAGATCACCTGATGCGATCTTCAAAACTCTCGATTGCAATTGATGGTTTCTAAACAGTTTACGGAATGTCGATTTTTTCGGAATAATTCTAAATATTTCGACTTGACGATCGCTAGAATCGTCGAATTCCCGTCAACTACTGTAAAGACAGGCGAGATTCGCTGTATTGATTCTCCTCCGACGAAACGACTCCGAAGTCAACCGGCAACGAGGCCACCCCGCGGTCAGGCTCGAATTCTGAGGATCCCGAGCTCCGGCCGACGGGGGAGCCAGCGATAACTTCGTCGACCGGCAGTCACGAGACACCGCCTTTGGTGGCCAAACAGCCGCTGGTCCAAATCCGACGTTTGGGTCCCGCAGGTCACACCTGGCGGTCGAACAACCGAACGTCCGCTTCACGCCCCGAAGCCAAGGGGGATAATCGACCCGGGGCCGACATTCGCAGAACCGCCTGTTTGGGCTGCTTGCGGCGGTTTGGAGGGCGGCTCACGGCGATCGGCAGACGTGCCACCGAGCCGTCCGTCGGCCGCCAACGGCACTAGGTAGTTTCCGGCGCTTCAGGCCGCCCGGAACAAGCCGGATCATCCGGATAGTCCGTGGTCACATGATCTGCGGCACCCGCCTTGTCTCAATCCGCCTTTTCCGGCGCAGGCGACGGGCAGCGAGTTCGGACCTGTGTGCATGACATCGAGACGGACCTTGTTGTTGGGCGGTGGAGCGGTCGTCGCTGCGGGCGTCGGCGTGACCTGGATCGTCAGTCGCGATACGGGGTCCCTCAAAGACTATCAGGCTGCGGTCGCATCGATGCGCGCCACATTGCAGCGGACGCCCGAAATCGGCGAGATCATCCGCTGCGCGACCCTGGCCCCCAGCGGGCACAATGCGCAGCCCTGGAGGTTCCAGGCCACCGGGGATCGGATCGAGATCCTTCCCGACATCGCCCGGCGCACACCCGTGGTCGATCCCGACGATCACCACCTGTTTGTCAGCCTGGGCTGTGCCGCCGAGACCCTTTCGCTGGCATCCGGCGCCACGGGGCGACCGGGGGAACTGCGACCTGAGCTCGCTGACCGGGGGGCCATCGTGTTCGATTTCGGGCCCGGCACAGCGACCTCGTCGCCGCTTTCTGACGCGATCACGCGGCGGCAGTCCACGCGGGGCGACTATGACGGCCGGGCGGTCAATACCGCAGAGCTTCGGGCGCTGGCGGTCGCAGCGGCCGTCCCCGGTGTCGATCTGATCCTGGTCACCGACCGGACGGTCATCGGCCGGATCCGCGACCTGGTCATCGAGGGAAACCTCTCGCAGATGGGGGACCCTGCATTCCTCCGGGAACTGCGGCACTGGATGAGGTTCAGCCCGCGCGAGGCGCTGCGGACGGGGGATGGCCTGTTCAGCGCCACGTCCGGCCATCCGGTCCTTCCCGAGTGGCTTGGGCGCGGCGCGTTCGACCTGGCCTTCACGGCGTCCACCGAGAACGACACCTATGCCCGCCAGATCGCGTCGTCCGCCGGTTTCGCCGTGTTCGTCGGTCACGAGGCGGACCCGCCGCACTGGGTGTCCGTGGGCCGCGCGGCCCAGCGGTTCGGACTGCAGGCCACGGTCCTCGGCCTGAAGACGGCCTTTCTGAACCAGCCGGTCGAGGTGGCGGCCCTGCGGCCCGCGCTGGCGGAGCTGGTCGGCCTGAGAGGGCGTCGCCCGGATCTGGTGATGCGCTTCGGCGCCGGAGCCGCGCGGCCCTTCTCGGCCCGGCGACCGGTGCGGGATGTCTGGGTCGAAGGAGCTCACAGTGTCTGAACAGGATCTGGCCATCCGGGCCCGTCTGCCCGCCGCGGTCTATGACCTCGCCATTCGCAGCGGCGCGACGCTCGAGGCCCCCGGTGGCGGGGTCAGGCTCACCCAGACGGGGCGGATGAAGCCACGCCTTGGTTCGCGGACCTGGCTGCCGTTCACGGCCACCCAGACGATCTCGACCCGGGCGTGCGACTTTGACTGGCGTGCGACATTCGGGCCCCTCGGCGTGATCCGTGTCCGCGACGCCCTCTGTCGGGGCGAAGGCCGCCTGGACGTCAGGGCCCTCGGGATCCTCCCGATCGCCCACGTCGCGTCCACGCCCGCCCTCGCCAGGGGCGAGCTGATGCGGTACCTCGCAGAGCTCCCCTGGGTGCCCGACGCGATCTTCCACAATGAGGGTCTGCGGTGGCGGGACGACGGGGGCGGCCTCTTGACCGTCTCCGCAGGTGAGGGCGTCACGGCCGCGTCGGTTCGTCTCAATCTGGATGGTCAGGGACGCATTGCCGGAGCCTTTGCGCCGGATCGACCGCGGTCCGTCGGCAAGACCGGTGTTCCGACGGCGTGGACCGGCCGGTTCTCCGACTACCGACGACATGAGGGGCGCTGGATCCCCTTCGCCGGGGAGGTCGCCTGGGACGTGGATGGGGTTCCGGAGGTGTACTGGCAGGGCGACGTCCGGAGCTGGACACGGGTCTGAGGTGCCCAGGTCGTCCCGCGGTGTCGGAACCCTGCAGGTCCCGGAATTCGACCGTCCGGTCACGCCGACGGCATGGGTGTTTTCCGGCCCGGAACCGACAAGTTAATTGGGCATGCGACCGGGCGTGCCCTCCCCCACCCGGAAATCAGGCAGCTACGGTCGCCGCCGCCCACGCCTCGTCTGCCTGGGCTCGGAGTCTCCGAAGGCCGGGGCGGGAGATCAGATGCTGTTGGAGATTGTAGGTGTTGTAGATCGCGGCATGGGTGGAGAGGAAACGCTGGGCTGAACCCTGGCTTTTGAACTTCTGCTGTTTTCGCTCTCGTCGTCGGATGGCGAGATGCGAGTTTTCCGACCGGTTGTTTTCGCGCATTCCGCCCGGCTGGTGGCGAGCTGTAAGGCTAGGGTCCGTACTCAATGAGAGTCTGGCGCGTTTTCATGGGTTCTGATTCAAGGCTTCTGGAAGGGAGCCGCCCATGCGCAAGCTTTATTGGTTGGATGACGAGG
>CAIQUG010000146.1 GCA_903874895.1 uncultured Caulobacterales bacterium
CCCAGGGGTCTGCGGGATACGACTACCACGAGCACAACAAGCAACTGGATCGCCAGAGAACGGACTTGAAGGCTGGAGCCAACATGCGTTTCGGGCGCTGCTCTGCGGCGATCATTGGGGGCTTTGATATTCAGCAGAGCGACCTTGGCAATCTCTTTGGTTCGGTTGTCCGGAACCAAGTGGCCACGAAGTCGGTTGAGGCGGACGCGGGCTGCGAGCGGCAGTCTGGCCTCTCGCCGAAGATTGCCGTCTCCCAGAATTGGGTGACTAACAGCTCGGCGGTTCAGCGGATCTCCGACACCAATGTCACCACCGTGACGCCGTCACTCGCCTACTCGCGCCCGGCACTCGGCGCCGTGTCGATCTACGGCCGCTACGATAACATCACCTACCCGAACCGCGTGGACCTGAACCGAAAGACGGCCGGATTCGACGGGCTTGCGGGAGGCGCGACCCTGGCTCGGGAGATCACGCCCAAGCTCTCCACAAAGCTCGACGTCTCTTACCTGCAGCTGACGCCGCGGCAGACATCTACCACGCGGTTCAGTGGGGTGAACTACGATGCCTCATTCACCTACACGCCAACGACGCGGTCATCCCTGGTTCTCGATTTTGGCCGGACGGTCAAGCCGTCGGTGCGTGTGGACGCGAACTTTGACGTCACCGACTTCATGAAACTGAGCGGCAAGCTCAAGGTCGGCTACCGCACGAACCTCGAACTGGGCGTCAGCCAGCAAAAGGAGCGTTTTGCCAACAATAACCTGGCCCTCGGGACGTTCCTGGCATCCGACACGCTCAGTGAGATCTACGCGGCGGTCAATTTCAAAGTGAACCGCCACGTCCTGCTCAGCTTGGACGCTCGGGAACAGAAAAGGGATGCAAACGTGGCCGCATTTGCTTACACCGACTGGCGTGTCGGGCTGACGGCGGCGGTGACGTACTGAGGGTTCTCCATGGCATTGAGTGAGCGTTTCAGGGGGTTCGGCCGGATCATCCTAATGTTCGCCGCGGCTGCGGGTCTGATCGCGGCAACCCTGCCCACGGCGTCACCGGCGCTTGCCGACGACAAGGCTCCCGCCTCCGCTCTCGCCAGCTACGTGCTTGGTCCAGACGACGTGATCGAGGTCTCGGTGCTTGGCCGGACGGACTTCACGACCCGGGGCCGCATCGCCGCAGACGGCACGATCCAGCTGCCCTATCTCGGGGTCGTGACCGCCGGAAAGAAAACCGCCCGCGAACTCACTGATGGTGTCGCGCAGAGCCTGGAGGCGGGTGGTTACTTCGCGAAGCCGATCGTGAAGGTCGACATCGTCTCCTACGCGAGCCGCTACATTGTGGTTCTGGGAGACGTGCGCACGCCCGGATTGGTCCCCATCGACCGGTCGTACCGGCTTTCCGAAATCATTGCGCGGGTCGGTGGCGTCGCGGACGGGGGCGCGGACTACGTCGTCCTGCGCTCCGAGACCGGCGGCGAGCAGCGCTTCAAGATCGCCGACCTCGCCACGGGCGACGCGAGCCAGGACCCGGCGGTGGCGGCCGGAGACAAGGTCTTTGTGCCGCATGCGGAGCTTTTCTTCATCTCCGGCCAGGTCAAGGCTCCCGGGGCGTTCGCGTTGACGACCAGCATGACGCTGCGTATGGCCATCGGGCGAGCCGGCGGCCTCACTGACGCCGGCAGCGAGGGTCACATCAAGGTCACCCGCAAGGGCCGGGTCGTGCCGAAACTGAAATTGGACGACCCGCTTGAGCCGGGGGATGTTATCGTCGTGGGCGAGGGGCTGTTTTGATCATGATCCTGGCGGGAGCCCACCTATGAGCATCGTCCAGTTCCTCCGGATCCTCTGGGTCAGGCGGTTGCTGATCCTGCTGGCGATGGTGAGCGTGTCGTCCGGGGCCATCCTCGTGGCGAAAATCCTCCCGCCCCGGTGGGAAGCCAGTTCCCGCGTCATGATCAACACGATCAAGCCGGATCCCGTGACGGGCCTTGTCCTTGGGGCCGCGGCGCGGAGCTTTCTTCAGACACAGATCGATCTCCTGACGGACTACCGGGTGGCGGGTCAGGTGGCGGAGCAGGTTGGGTGGCTCTCCGATCCTGAATTGATCGACGCCTACCAGCGCCGCTCCAAGAAGGATGATCGCGACTTCCGGCGGTGGATTGCCGACACCGTCATCAAGAACACCAAGGCTACCAACGTCGACGGCAGCAACATCATCGAGATCACCTACACGGCGAACAAGCCCCGCGACGCGCGCGCAGTGGCCGACGCGCTCCGCAAAGCCTACGTGGACACCTACTTCGAACTGAACCGCGATGACGCAACAAAGACGGCGGACTGGTATGATGGCGAGGTCTTGAAGGCCAAGGCCGCCCTCGACACTGCCGCCGACGCCAAGGCGCAATTCGAGCGTCAGAACGGCATCTTCCTCCAGGATGACAAGACCGATGTCGAAACGACGCGCCTGCGGACGCTGGCGGGGCAAGCGACAGCGGCGCCGGCGCTGACGATCGCTCCGACGACGTCGGCGGCGAGCGTTCAACTGGCCGACCTGGACGCGGCCATTGCCGAGGCGTCGAAGAACCTCGGACCCAATCACCCCGAGTTGATGGCAATGAAGGCGAGGCGCGCAAATCTCGAGGCCGTCGTCCAGAGCGAGCGCGCCGCCCAGGCTTCGACACGGGGCGCAGACCCCGGGGCCATCCACAGCATCGACCGGGCGTTGAAGGCGCAGCAGTCAAAGGTCCTCGCTCAGAGCGACAAGCTGGTCCGGCTTCAGCAACTCCAGAATGAGGTGGACCTCCGGCGCGAGCTGTTCACCAAGGCGTCCTCGAAGGCTGCCGACTACCGCCTCCAGGCGTCGATCCCGGAATCCGGGGTCACGCTCCTTAGCAGTGCGACGACGCCCTCCAGCCCAAAGTTTCCCAACATGATCCTGATCGTGCCGGGCTCCATTGTGCTGGGACTGGCCATGGGTGTGCTCATCGCCCTGATTGTCGAGTTCTTTGCCCGCCGGATCCGGGGAGCAGAAGATCTCCGGACCATCATCGACGCGCCCCTGATCGGGATCATCGAAAAGCCGGGGCAGACGCGTGCCCGCTCTCATTGGAGGTCCCGCCTTCGGGCAATCTGGCCCCGCCGCGGAAGCATGGTGCGCGCATGACCTCCCGAAAGACGCCCCCCCCTGTGTCGCCGCCGGTCAAGCCGGCCCGCTCCCCCGCGGGCAATTCTGGCGATCTCCCGCCCGTGGACAGCCGGCCAATCGATCCGCTTTCAATCCCGGAGCCCCCGGCTCTCGGCGCACCCCGCCCGCTGAGGTCCGCGACACTCGCCGCGGCAACGCAGTCAGACCTGACCTCCTCAACCGCGGCGGACAGCGCAGATATCTTGTCACCGCGCCCTGCAGTGGACGTGGCCCCAAATCCCACTGAAACATTCCCCGATCCGGCAGTACCGTCGTCGATCGTGGCTGACCTCGCTCCCGCAAGGGTCGAGCTCTCGCGGGAGATTGTCGCGCGCTTTGAGCCTGATTCAATCCGCGCAGAATCCATCCGAGCGATCCGAACCTATCTGATTGCGCAGCACCTGAACGGGGGCCGCCGGGCCTTGGCCATGTGCGCCGCCAGCGAAGGCGTTGGCTGCACCTTCGTGGCGGCCAACCTGGCGTTCGTCCTGGCGCAGGCTGGCGTCAACACGCTCCTGATCGACGGCGATCTCCGGACGCCCGGGATCGACCGGATGTTTGTCCCACCTGAGCGACATGCCGGCCTCGCCCAGTGTCTCGCCGTCCGGGACGAGAATTTCGGCGACTACATCACCCCGGCCGTGGTTCCCAGTCTGTCGATCCTCTACTCCGGCGGGGCCGCGGAGCATCCGCAGGAACTTCTCGCCGGGCAGCACTTCAAGGCGCTGATGGATTTCTGCCTCCGGGAATATGAGCTGACGATCATCGACACGCCCCCGGCAAACCTCTGCGCCGACG
>CAIQUG010000147.1 GCA_903874895.1 uncultured Caulobacterales bacterium
GACATCATCACCGCCCTGACCCGCGGGGTGATGGCCCCGATGGCCGCGCGCCTGTCAGCGGACGAGATCACGGCAGTAGCCAGCTATCTGGTGGCGTCCGGCGAGGCCGCCGCAGACCCCGGCGGCGGAAAGGCCGAGATGCTCAAGGGGCGCCCGTCCGTCCCGCTGCCGCCCCTGGCTGCGGAAAAGACCTGCGCCGCCCATCCCGCGATCCGGTCCGGACTGTCCGACTGGGCCAGTCAGGGCATCGACAGCGCGGCCACCCGCTACCAGCGTCATCCGGAACTGACCCGTTCCTCCGTCCAGCGGCTGAAGCTCAAGTGGTCGTTTTCCATGAGTGGCGGAGGCCAGCCCACCGTCGTGGGGGACTGGCTGTTTGTCACCAACCGCAGCGGGCGGTTCTATGCGCTGGATGCCAGGTCCGGCTGCGTCCACTGGTCCGTCGACGGTGCGGTGTCCCGGACCACGCCGATGGTGGTGAAATCGAGCCTCGCCCCCAGCGGATGGGCGAGCTTCATCGGGCTTTCCAGCCGGGTGGTGCGCGCCTATGACGCCCAGACGGGCCAGATGCTGTGGGAGAGCGAACCGGTGGAGGCTCACCCGGTGGCGGTCCTGACCGGTAGTCCGGTCCTGAGCGGCGATCA
The DNA here is from genome assembly GCA_903874895.1 of uncultured Caulobacterales bacterium. Taxonomy (GTDB): domain Bacteria; phylum Pseudomonadota; class Alphaproteobacteria; order Caulobacterales; family Caulobacteraceae; genus CAIMFV01. Next base: position 645 of record CAIQUG010000147.1, read on the forward strand.
GCTCTTCGTTCCGATCAGCTCCCTGGAAGAACCCGCCGCCATCAACCCGGCCTATCCCTGCTGCACATTCTCCGGCGCGGTGGCCGCCCTGGACGTGAGAACCGGCAGGATTCTCTGGAAGACCAAGGTCCTGCCGGAGACCAATCACCCGACCCGCCTCAACGCCGCCGGTGCGCAGATGCATGGACCGGCAGGCGGTGCCATCTGGTCGGCCCCCATGGTCGACGCCCGGCGCGGGCTGGTCTATGTCGGCACCGGCGACAGCTACACCGACGAACCGACGGCCGGGGCAGATGCGATCATCGCCATGGACATGAAGACCGGTGCCATCCGCTGGAGCCGCCAGGTGACCGCAGCCGACAATTTCGTGATGGGCTGCAGCCCGGCGCGACCGGGCTCCAACTGCCCGACGCCGGTGGGTCCGGACTATGACTTCGGCGCCACCCCCATCCTGTTCTCCCTGCCCAGCGGCAAGCAGGTCCTGCTGGCGGGCCAGAAGTCCGGAGCCGTCTACGGGCTTGATCCCGACACCGGCCGCCAGCTCTGGAAGACGCAGGTCGGCACTGGCTCAGCCCTGGGCGGTGTCGAGTGGGGAATGGGGGCCGACACCCGGCGGCTCTATGTCCCGATTTCGGATATCATCCTGCTGTTCCAGGCGTTGAAGGCCCCGTCGGCCGCATCGGACTCCCTCGCGCCGGACCCGCGGGAGGCCAAGCCCGGCCTCTACGCTCTCGATCCGGCGACGGGAAGGATCCTCTGGTCAACGCCCGCGCCGAAGGCCCCCTGTGCCTATGCCGGTGGATCGCGTCCGGGAAAGTCGGCCGTGCCCTGCATGCGTGCCCAGTCCGCGGCACCGGCCGTCATCCCCGGCGTGGTCTTCTCCGGCACCATGGACGGCTGGCTGCGCGCCTATGATGCCCGCACCGGCCAGATCCTCTGGAGCGACAGCACCACCGCAAGGACCTACGACACGGTGAACGGGGTCAAGGGTCAGCCCGGCGGTTCCATCGACGGCCTGGGCCTGACGGTGTCCCACGGCATGGTCTACGTCATGTCCGGCTTCGACGGTGCCTCCCGGGTCGGGGGCAACGGCGTCAATGTGCTGCTGGCCTATTCCGTGGACGGGCGATGACCCGAAGCCCGTCCCCTCCCCTCCCTCACCGCGTCCGAAATCGCGCACCATTCCAGGAGGTCGTCCGATGATCCGCCTTCGTCTCGCCGCCACCGGCGGCGCTGCCGCGCTCCTTGCCCTTGCGGCCACCGCCATCGCGGCCGACCGGCCCTATGCGCCACCGCGCCTGTCCTTCGGCCAACCCGACCTGGGCGAAAACTGGAGCAATGTCAGCATGACGCCGGAGAGCCGGCCACCCTCGCTGGGGACCCGGGCGGTCTATACGACCCAGGAAGCCCAGGCGATCGAGCGTGCGTCGGCCAAGGCCCTGGAGGCAGCCAATCAGAAGACCGACCCCAATGCGCCGCCGCCCACTGCCGGGGGTGACCGCCCGCCCCCCGGCACCCGCCCGGAATTCGCCCTCGCGGGTGGAAATGTGGGGGGGTACAATTCCTTCTGGCTGGATCCGGGAAACGCCATCATGCGGGTCCGGGGGGAACCACGGACATCGATCCTGACGACCCCCGACGGCCGCGTGCCCCCCACGCTTCCGGGGACACATCCGAGGTCCGAATGGGCGGGCGGCATGGGCAGCTTCGACAATCCCGAGAATCGCTTCCTCGGGGAGCGCTGCATCATGGGCTTTGGCCGCAATGCCGGTCCGCCGATGCTGGCCAATGGCTTCTATAACAACGACTACCAGTTCATCCAGACGCCGGACGCCGTGGCGATCATTGTCGAGATGAACCACGACGTCCGCTACATCCGGTTGAACGCGCAGCATCGGACCGACGGCTACCGCCCCTGGATGGGGGACAGCATCGGCCACTGGGAAGGGGATACACTGGTCGTCGAGACCGACCACATCCCCCAGGCCCAAGCCTATCACGGTGCATGGGAGACGCTGAAGGTGACGGAGCGGTTCACACGCACGGCCCCGGACCGGCTGCTCTACCAGTTCAGCATCGAGGATCCGTCCCTCTGGGCCCAGCCCTGGGGCGGAGAGTACGAGTTCTCGCCGCTGAAGGGGCAGGTCTACGAGTACGCCTGCCACGAGGGCAACTACGCCCTGCGCAACATGCTGGCCGGTGCTCGCGCGGAAGAGGCGCGGGCGAAGGCCAAGCCCTGACCGGCCCGCAGACCGCGCCGCGTCGGACGACGCGCGGCGCGGCGGGGGTATCCGGTCAGAGGCCCAGCAGGGCCTTGGCCATGATGTTATGCTGGATCTCGTTGGATCCGGCATAGATCGAGGTCTTGCGGTAGTTGAAATAGGACCCCGCCACCGTCCAGGCATGTTCCGGCCCGGGCTTCAGCTCGTTGGACGTCAGTTCCACAAGGCCATCACCCACATAGGGCGCGGCGTAGAGACCGGCCGCCTCCAGCGCGAGTTCGGTGATCGCCTGCTGGGTCTCCGAGCCCTGGCACTTCAGCATCGACGAGATGGCCCCCATCCGTGCGCCGGACTCCCGCCCGGAAAAGGCCCGGAGTTCGGTGGCGTTCAGGGCCTCGATGCGCATTTCCATCTCCGCCAGCTTGCGGCGGAAATCGGCATCCTCGATCATCCGCCCGCCCCCGTCGGCGACTTCCTTGGCCGCGATCTTCTTGACCTTCTTCAGCTGGGCATTGAGACCCGGCGCATAGGCGTTGCCCCGTTCGAACTCGAGCAGGTACTTGGCATAGGTCCAGCCCTTGCCCTCTTCGCCGACGCGATTGCGCACCGGGACGCGGACATTGTCGAAAAACACCTGGTTGATCTCCTGCAGACCCTCCAGCGGCCCCTCCAGGGTCGGCAGCGGGCGGACCGAAATCCCTGGTGTGGTCATGTCCACGAGGACGAAGGAGATACCGTCCTGGCGCTTGGCCTCCTGGCTGGTGCGGACGAGGCAGAAGATCCAGTCCGCATGCTGGGCGAGCGTCGTCCAGATCTTGGAGCCGTTCAGGATGTAGTCGTCCCCGTCCCGGTCCGCGCGCATCTGCAGGGCGGCCAGGTCCGAGCCGGAGCCGGGCTCGGAATAGCCCTGGCACCACCAGCGGTCGAAGCTGCGCATGGCCGGCAGATGCTCGGCCTTCTGCTCGTCCGACCCGAAGGCCATCAGCACCGGAGCACACATGCGCACGCCGAAGGGGATGGTCGGCGGGACATTGGCCATGGCCATCTCCGTGCCCCAGATGTAGCGCTGGGTCGGGCTGAAACCCGGTCCGCCGTATTCCTCCGGCCAGTCGACGGCCAGCCAGCCCTTCGCCGCCAGCTTCTTCTGCCAGCGGGACAGCCGGGCCTTGTCGAGATAGCCGTTGCGGGTCTGGGACATGGCCAGGCGCAGGTCGTCGTCATATTCCGCAGCGATCCAGGCTTTGACCTCTTCGCGGAAGGCTTCATCCTCGGGGGAGAATTGCAGATCCATGGCGGGGGCGTACTCGTGCAGGGGGGGACGGGCTGCGATGATAGGTTGGAAAGCCCCGTGCGGCAACGTCGACCCGTCCAGGAAACCGGCTTTTCGCGGCGCGCCGTGTCGGGCTTCGAGATCAGGCTGCAGGCTCCGGCCGGGACGCGCCCGCGGGCAGGATTGCGGCGTCCCGACGAACCTGCAGGAGAGAGGCCACCGCCAACGCCTGCCGCACCTCCACACACTCTTCGACGTCCCGCCCGGCGCGAAACCCTCGGCCGGGCTTGGTCCAGACCGTCACACCGAAGCGCTGCTGACGGAGGGCGATGGTGAACAGCAGGTTGGATTCGACGACGGTGAGGATAACCCGGGAACGACCGGTCACGCGGCCGGCCTCGTCTCGAAGATTGCGGATCTCCGGGCGCAGGCGATCTGAGAAGCCGGGCTCGAGGGGCGACAACCACGGCACAGGACCTGCGCGCGCCTCGGCCAAGCTCCCGTCAACGGTCCGGAACAATCGACCACCAATGCTCAGGAAAGGGTTCGCGGAAATTGTATTATTGTTTCAAGCGCGACATTTTCTGCCTGCACCTCGGCGTTAGGTTGCAATCCGGGCCTTCAGGGGAATGGATTGCGGCACTTTGGAGTATCGTCTCGGCTGGCTGGGTTCGGAATACGCCGCCACGTGCTCATTTCTGGCACGGGTCGCGCGGGAACATCTTTCCTTGTGCACCTTCTGACCGAGATGGGTCTGGATACGGGCTATGAAAAAGGCTCAATTACAGAAGAGTCAGGGCACTATGATCCGGTGGCCCGGGCGGGCATGGAACACGACATCTTTCGCCGCCCCTGTCCCTATATCGTGAAGAACCCCGGTCTGGCCGAAAGGATCGCGGAGCTCCAGGATCGCCGCGACATCCGCATCGAACACGCCATCATTCCCATGCGTGACCTGACCGAGGCCGCTGACAGCCGCCGCCGTGTGCAGCGGGCGTATCCCGAAGACTGGATGCGGATAGCGCCAGGCGGGCTGGTCCCCGGCGGCGACGCTGATGGCCAGGAGTCGGTGCTGGCCTTGCAGCACCACCAACTGCTGTACCATCTGGCGCGAATGGATACGCCGGTGACCTTCCTGCACTTCCCGCGACTGGCCACGGACGCGGACTATCTCCATGGCAAGCTCTTCCATATCTTCGACATTCCAATGTCGCGGCAGACCTTTGGCGAAATCTTCCGACGTGTCGCCCGACCGGATCGGATCGGTCAGGAGATTGCTGCCAGACCGATCCTCCAGCGCGCGCCGCGCAGGAACCGTCTGATGCGTCGGATCGGCCTCTAGTCAACTGGCCAAAAGGCGCGGGCCGCCGCATGATCGGTTGTCGGCCGCCGCCCAAGCCCTCCTGAACTGGACTCGCCCCATGCCTTGTGCCCCGCAGCCTGCCCCACGCCGCCGCCGCGCCGTTGTGACCCATCGCCTGACCCTCGCCATCGCCCTGACCGGCATCGCCAGCCCGGTCGTGAGCGGACCGCCCCCCCCGATCCGCCTCAACCAGATCCAGGTGATCGGCACGCACAACAGCTATCATGCCGGCCTCACCCCCGCCGTCGGCAACCTTCTGCGGCAGAAGAACCCCAAGGCCTTCGACGAGCTGGACTACAGTCACCCCGCCCTCACCCGCCAGTTGGACAGCGGCGTGCGGCAGCTCGAGCTGGACATCTATGCCGACACGCAGGGGGGGCGGTTCGCCCATCCCTTCGGCGCGGCCATGGCCGGCAAGGACGCCCCGCCATTCGATCCGGACGGTGTCATGCGGCGGCCCGGCTTCAAGGTCCTGCACCTGCAGGACATCGACTATGTGAGCAACTGCCAGCCCTTTGTCGCCTGCCTCGCCGAGGTCCGGGCCTGGTCTCAGGCCCATCCCGGCCACGACCCCCTGTTCATCCTGGTGGAGACCAAGACCCAGCCGCCGATCCCCGGCGTGCCCATGGTCGCGCCCGAGGCCTTCACCCCCACAGCGATGGATGCCCTCGACGCCGAGATCCGGTCAGTCTTCCCCCGGGAGGCGCTGGTCGTGCCCGACGATGTGCGCGGCACCCGGCCCAGCCTCCGGGACGGTGTGTTGCACGGGGGATGGCCGAGCCTTGAAGCCGCCCGGGGCCGGGTGGTGTTCCTCCTCGATCAGACCAATGTGACGGCGATCTACACGGCCGGGCATCCGTCACTGGAGGGCCGTGTGCTGTTCACCAATGCCGATCCTGCGGCCCCGGATGCGGCCTTTGTCGAGCGCAATGACGGCCCGGCCGCAGAGATCGCCGATCTGGTCCAGCAGGGGTTCCTGGTGCGGACCCGCGCCGACTCCGACACCCACGAAGGTCGGACCGGCGAGACCGGGCGCCGCGATACAGCCCTCGCCAGTGGGGCGCAGCTGGTCAGCACCGACTACCCTGCCGCCGAACC
>CAIQUG010000148.1 GCA_903874895.1 uncultured Caulobacterales bacterium
GCCCCTGATCCTTTTTCATCTCGTCCCGACCCTGCGGGACGCGCGGTCACAAGGGGGGGCAGCTTGCGATCCAGGAGCCGGACTTGCGCGTCCCCGGGCACGCGCCTCGACGTCGCCCTGTTTGGCGCCCTGGCCATCGTCTGGGGCGGGGCCAGCCTCGGCGCTGGGCCCGTCGCCCAGGCGGCCCCGGCGGGAAAGCCCGTGGGGACGATTGCGGCCACCGTGCCCGCTCCGACCCAGCCCCGTCCCGTGACGGCGGCCGGACTGACCCCGCTGGGCGAACCTCAGGACCGCCCGTTTCCCGGACTGATCACCCTGACCGTGGATGCGTCGGACCTGGACCACCACGCCTTCCATGTCTCGGAGTCCATTCCGGTGGAGGCCCCGGCCCATGGGAGCGGTGAGATCGTCCTTCTGCTGCCCAAGTGGCTTCCGGGAAACCATGCGCCGACGGGACCCCTGACGAGCCTCGCCGGCCTGTCCTTCCGCGCCGACGGCAAGGGCCTGCCCTGGACCCGCGATCCGCTGGAGACCTACGCCTTTCACGTGAGCCTTCCCGCCGGCGTGTCGTCCATCGAGGCGGATTTCGACATCCTGACTCCGATCGACTCCAAGGATGGCCGGGTGGTGATCACGCCGGGGATCGTGAACCTGCAGTGGAGCAGCGTCGTCCTCTATCCCCAGGGCTATTTCAGCCACGGCGTACGGGTCGCGCCCCGACTGGTGCTGCCGTCGGGCTGGAAATACGCCACGGCCCTGGAGACGGACAGTCCCGGCCCGGACATTGCGACCTTTCACCCTACCGACCTTGAGACCCTGGTGGATTCGCCGGTGATGGCGGGCGCGAACGCGGCCCAGGTCGACCTCGATCCCGGCGGTCCGGCGCCGGTGCGGCTGGACATCTTCGCCGACAAGCCCGACTCGATGGTGCTGCGCACGGACCAGCTGGCCGCGCACCGCAACCTGGTGCGGGAGGCCTACCGCCTGTTCGGCAATCACCGGTTCGACCACTATGACTTCCTGATGGCCCTGTCCGACCAGATCAGTCCGATCGGCCTCGAACACGCGCGCTCCAGCGAGGACGGCGTGCCGCTGCGCTATTTCAGCGACTGGGAAAAGATGGCCCCGGAGCGGGACCTTCTGCCCCACGAATTCACCCACAGCTGGAACGGCAAGTTCCGCCGACCGGCCGACCTCTACACCGCCACCTTCGACACGCCGATGCGGGACAGCCTGCTCTGGGTCTATGAGGGCCAGACCCAGTACTGGGGACAGGTGCTGGCCGCTCGGTCGGGCCTGGTGACCCGGCAGCAGGCGCTGGACCTGCTGGCTCAGGACGCGGCGGCCTACCAGGCGCGGATCGGCCGACGCTGGCGCCCCTTGCAGGACACGACCAACGAGCCGGTCATCGCCTACAAGGCCGCCAAGATCTGGCCCAGCTGGCAGCGGGGCACGGACTACTATGTGGAAGGGGCCCTCATCTGGCTGGATGTGGATACCCTGATCCGCGAGCAGACCAAGGGACAGCGCTCGCTGGACGACTTCGCCCGGAGCTTCTTCGGAACCGGTGCCGGGGAGGGGGCGGTGCGAACCTATGTCTTCGACGACGTGGTGCAGGCGCTGAACGCCGTCCTTCCCTATGACTGGGCGGGGTTCCTGAGGGCGCGGCTGGAACGGTTCGGCGGCGAGGCATCAGCGCCCCTCGACGGTCTGGCCCGGGGCGGCTACCGGCTGGTCTACACCGACCTGCCCAATGACAGCTTCCGACTGGAGGAGGCCCGTCGCCGTGGCTGCGACCTGACCTATTCGCTGGGGCTCAGCGTCGACCAGCATGGCCTTGTCCGGGAGGTGACCTGGGAGGGGCCGGCCTATCATGCCGGTCTGGCCCCGGGGGCGATCCTCGTGGCCCTGAACGGAGTCGCCTTCGACGGAGACGCCCTGAAGGACGCCGTCCGCGCCGCCAGGGCCGAGGGCTCGGCCCCGCTGGAGCTGATCGTGCGGACCGGGGACAACTTCAAGATCGTCCGGATCGACTACCACGGGGGCCTGCGTTATCCGCGGCTGGAGCGCGATCCGACTGTGCCCGCCCGGCTGGACGACATCCTCGCCCCCCATACCCGGCGCGGCGAGGGCGGCTGACGCAACGGGCTTCCGGTCAGCTCCGGAGGCCCGCGACACCCACCGGGCCCGAGAGGGCCTGGGGGGTCGCCCCGTGGCTGATCTGCGCCGTCGTCGCCGGCAATGCCGCAAGGGCCGCGCCCCGGCGGATCTCGCTGGGTGTGGCGCCAGCCTTGGTCCGCATGAAGCGGGAGAGGGCCGAGCTATCGGCAAAATGCAGCAGCTCGGCGATCTCGGCGGCGCTCAGCCGGGAATGGCGGAGGTATTTTTCCGCCAGTTCGATGCGCACGGCGTCCACGATCCCCTGGAACGAGGCCCCGCGACGCTTCAGGCGCAGCTGCAGGGTCCGGGAGCAGACCCCGATCTCGGCGGCGACGGCCGGCAGGTCGAAGCGACCGGAGGGCAGCAGGGCCCGCACGGCCAGTTCCACCCGGACCTCGTCGCAGGGGACTTCCCCCGGGGTCTGGAGGCGGATCGAGGCCGCCATGGCCCGATAGGCCCGCTCATTGTGATCCCGCATCGGCCGCATCGCCGCGGTCCGCTCCAGCAGCAGGGCGTTACGGTCCTGGTCGAACAGGGCCATGTCGCCGAAGACCTGTCGATGGGCCGTGAGATCGGCGGGCGGGGCGTGGCGGAACTGCACGGCCGCCGGCCGCCAGGTCGGCCCGAGGCTCGACCGCAGTTCCAGACAGAAGCTGGCGAGCCCGAGCTCCACGCTCTGCCGCGTCGAGACCGAGCCGGGAACCCGCAGGTCATAGCTCAGGGCGACGTTCGGGCCCTCGTCTTCCAGGCGAATGACCACCATGCTGGAAAAGTACCCCATGTGGCCGCAGATATCGCTGAGCGCATCCCGCACCGAACCGGCACTGCGGGCCAACACCCAGATCGGGCCCAGAATCTGAAGGCCCTGACGGCGGGCCAGGCGCAGACCGAAATCGTTCGTGCTGCAGTGCATGGCGGCGAGTTCGAAATACGAGGCGAGGGCCGCGCCGTCGATGGACATGTCCGGGTCGGTGAAGGCCGAGGCGGGAATCCCGGCGGCCCGTGCCACTCGATCCGGTGCGCCGCCCAGCTCTGCGATCAGGTTGTGACACCCGCGCAACGCTATGCTCTTTACCATCCCGCTGATCATGTCCCGCCCTCTTTTGCGCAAAAGGTCATGCACATTGCGCAAATTGTCAAACGCATTTGAATCGGCCTGTCCTAGAGTAACGATGCGAGAGCATGCGTCGAATCTTTGGTTACCCAAGGTTTCGCTGCGTTGCGGCAAGGTTTTTGCTGCGGTGCGAAACGCTGTCTCGCCGGCCGGGGGTGCGCTGCTCCTCCCGGTTGTCTTGTGAAGCAGACAAAAATCAAAAACGCGTCGCAACAATGCGGGCGCCTTCAGGGGGAAATGCTTATGGGAACGGGTTTTGGTATGCGTGGTCTGTGGCTCGCGGGGGCGTCGGTGACGGCCCTGGTCATGGCATCTCCGGCCTTTGCTAACGACGCGGCGGCCGATGCGGCCCCCGCCGCCAAGAACGTCGAGACGATCCAGGAGGTCGTGGTTACCGCTGAAAAGCGTTCGGTGAACATCCAGCAGGTGCCGATCGCGGTGACGGCCTTCACGTCCAAGGAGCGGGCCCTGATCGGGATCAACTCCGTCCAGGACATGACCAACTTCACGCCGGGTCTGACCTACTCCAGCCAGCTCGACCGTCCGGTCATGCGCGGCCTGGCGCGGACGACCAACATCTACCTGGCTGACAGCTCGGTGGGCGTCTACGACAACGACCTGTTCACCAACTCGACCTTCCTCGTGGGTCGCGACGACATGATCGTCGACCAGGTGGAAGTCCTGCTGGGCCCGCAGAACACCCTGTACGGCCGCAATTCCATCGGCGGCGTCATCAACACCCAGTCGCGGCGTCCGTCGGACACCTTCGGCGGTGAAGTGCGCGCGGCCGTGGGCAACTACGAATATTCCAAGTTCGAGGCCACCGTCACCGGCCCGACCTTCATCCCGGGCGTGAACTTCCGCCTCAGCGGCTACAACGTCGATCAGGACCGCGGGTACTTCAAGAACCTCAGCGGCAAGTCCTTCGGCGAAGTGCACCACGACCCCTATGTCGAGCTCCAGCTGGAGCGCAAGACCGACAAGGACGACATGTGGTTCATGGCGTACGACCTGTCGTTCAACAACGACCGCGGTGGTCCGGGCGCGCTGCTCGGCATTCCCGCCGTCGGTCCGTACGACACCCGCCTGGTCGGCTCGAACAGCCTGTTCTACAACCCGCAGGCGGCCTTCGGTCAGAGCATCGTCCCCGGTTCGGCCGTGGGCGGCACCGGCGGCGTGAACCCGGCGACCACCGACAACCGCACCGTCAGCACGGCCGTGCCGATGAGCGTGAAGGTCCGGGCGGCGTTCGGCCTCAACTTCCACTGGACCCACCATTTCGACGGATGGGACCTGAAGTATGTGGGTGGCTACACCCAGTATCACTACAGCCTGTCCTCGCCGAGCCAGCTGAACCAGCCGTCGGACGTCCAGTCCTACAAGCTGCCGTCGGCCAGCCCGCTGCTGGGCAATCTGACGGTGTTCCCGGAGCAGGGCTTCACCTTCGACACCAAGACGAAGTGGTACTCCCATGAACTGGTGGCCAGCTCGTCGACCAACAACAAGCTCAGCTGGATCGCCGGGGCCTACTTCTTCGACGAGACCGACGACAACCCGGAAACCGAATTCGCGAACCAGCAGCCGCAACTGGGTGGCACCAACTGGAACGTGATCAACCTGGGCAAGCTCTACACGAACCTGAGCAACACTCCGGGTATTGCCGGCACCGCGACCGGGGTGACGGATGCCTACCTCGGCAACGTGTTCAACAGCTTCTATGCCAACAACGCGGCCACGGCGGGCACCGCCATCTACAACCCGAACCAGAACCAGCAGTTCCTGCTGCTGGACTACCAGGCGCACGTGAACACCTACGCCGCGTTCGTCCAGACCGACTACAAGTTCAACGACACCTGGAAGCTGACGACGGGTATCCGCTACTCCTACGACCTGAAGTCCGCCCACGAAGAATCCCGCTACATCTTCTTCGCGGACGTGGCGCCGTCGTACCTGTTCGGCGCCGGCACCCCGGCGGTGGACCTGACGCCGTTCTTCGCGTCCAACGTCCAGCAGCGGGGCGTGGCCAGCGCGGTCAGCTATCCGAGCACGGGCAAGTATGCGGGCGATGCGGTGCGTTACCTGCGTGACCACTCCCAGGCTCTGACGGGCACGGTCAGCCTCGACTGGACCCCGGACCGTGACACCCTGGGCTACCTGCGCTTCAGCCGTGGCTACAAGGCCCTGGCCCTGAACGCGGGTTATGTGGGCAACTACGTCGAGGCCAAGCCGGAACACGTCAACGACTATGAAATGGGCCTGAAGAAGACCCTGTTCGACAAGTCCCTGACCATCGACGTGGCGGCCTTCTACTACGACTACACCAACGACCAGCTGCAACTCGGCCAGCCGGTGGTCTATACCCTCGGCACCACGTCGCTGAACCAGTTCATCAACATCCCGAAGGCGATCGCCGACGGTGTGGAACTGACGGCCAACTGGACTCCGATCCCGAAGCTGCACTTCTCCCTGACCTACGGTTACAACCACACCGAGATCAAGACGGACTGCACCAATACGGGTCTGATCACCTCGGCCAGCGCGGGTTGCTTCATCGACCCCGCCGACCCGCGGGCCCTGGCGGCGGGCGCACAGCCCCGCGGTACGGCTGTGGCCAACTACAGCGCCTTCTCCACAGCGCTTCCGTATGGCATCGCCAACCTGGGCACGATCCCGGGCGCGCTGACCAAGACGCCTGAAGTGCCGCAGAGCGTGAAGGGCAACCCGCTGCCGCAGGCGCCGGAAAACAAGGTGGCGTTCAACGCGAACTACACCTTCGAATTCCAGCCGGGCAACCTGACCCTGTCCGGATCCTACATCTGGAAGGACGTGTCCTACTCCGGGATCTTCAAGCGGTCTTACGACTCCGCGCCGGCATGGGACCAGGTCGACATCCGGGCAACCTGGACGGCCAACCACGGCAACTACGAAATTGTGGCTTATGTGAAGAACCTGTTCGACACGATCGGCTACGACGCCGCCTCCGGTGCGAACATCACCAACCAGGCCTTCGGGACCGCTGCTGGCAGCACCCCGAAGTACACGCAGCAGCTGACCTACGACATCACGCCGCCGCGTCTGATTGGTGCGGAAGTTCACTACCACTTCTAGTCCCGCCTCGGGCGCCTCGGGCGACGGGGGTTCGCCCTCGTCGCCCCCTTTTTTGCACGTTCTGCAGGCACCGCCTCCCGGGACCGGGGGGCGGTGCCTTGCTTTTGGGCTGATCGGGGAAAGTCGACCGGGAACCGCAGGGGCGCTTTGACGGGACGGCCCCGGGCTGGGATGTTGGTCTTGCCCGATTGGGCGTCTTCTTCCCGCAGACTTTCAACCGCGCCCTTCAAACGGCGCGGTTTTTTTTGGGTCCGAAGGGGAGGATCGGCGGAGAGGCTCCGGACCGGTCGTCCTCCCCAGTTGTGCGGAGAGTTCAGTTCCGCGATCCCGGCGCGTTCCTCGGGCCGCAGGGCAGTCTGCAATGCATTTCCGCTGTGTCGCGGCCGGTTTGGAGGCCGTTGCTCTCGAAAAGTTGAATTTTGCGCGGCCTTCCGGCGGGAATTCTTCCCGATAGCGGTTGTGCTGTCCGCTATGTGCGTGACAATAGAACTCTTGGGCTCAATGGGTGAGCCCTTATGAAAGGCTCACGCGACCTAGAGGGGCGCGTGATGGGTTTTGAGGACGAGATGGCTAACGGTGTGGTTAAGTGGTTCAACCCGGCAAAGGGTTTCGGCTTTATTCAGCCGGATGATGGTGGACCCGACATATTCGTTCACATCGCGGCCGTCGAGCGCTCTGGGCTCGCTGGCTTGGATGAGGGCATGATTGTCGCCTATGAACTTGAGCAGGATCGCCGCTCGGGCAAGATGTCCGCCGGTCAGATCGAAGTCCTGGGCGAGGCGCCCCCGTCCCAGCGTCGCGCGCCGCCGCCCCGGTCCGGTGGTTTCGGCGACAGCGAACGGTCGGTGTCCGTCGGCGGTGCCGGTTCGGGCGTCGTGAAGTGGTTCAATACCACCAAGGGCTTCGGCTTCATTCAGCCGGACAATGGCGGTGCGGACGTGTTCGTCCACATCTCCGCGGTGGAACGGGCGGGCCTTCGCGGTCTGAACGAAGGCCAGCTGGTGGAGTACGACCTGGAACAGGATCGTCGCACGGGCAAGGCGTCTGCCGGCAACCTGCGGGTCACCGGTGACGGCGACGCCCGGTCGCGGGCTCCGCGTCCGCCGCGCTAGGCCCCTCTCTCTGTAAGGATTTGCCGGGCGGTTCTTCGCCGCCCGGCGGGACACTGTGACAAGGCCCGTCATCCGGCTGCTTCAGCAGTCGGGCGACGGGCTTTTTTGCGTTCAGCGTCAGGCCTTCAGCGCCGCCGTGTCGATGGGCAGGCGGCGGACCCGGTGGCCGGTGGCGGCGAAGAGGGCGTTGCACAGGGCCGGCGGCGCGGGCGGCAGGGCCGGCTCCCCCAGCCCGGTCGGAGGATGGTCGGAGAGCACGAATTCCACCTCCACCGGGCAGCTCTGCGGCATGCGCAGGAGCGGGAACCCGTCGAAGTTGGACTGCTCGGCCCGACCGTTCCGGAAGGTGATCTCCTGACCGAGGGCCTGGGCCAGACCATCGAGCACGGCACCCTGGACCTGGTTACGGGCCATGGATGGATTGACGATCTGTGAGCCGACATCGCCTGCGACCCAGACCTTGTCCACCGTGATCTCTCCGCCCTCCGCCACGGAAGCCTGAACCACCTCGGCGAAATAGCCCCGGTGGCTGAAGTAGAAGGCCAGCCCCTTGCCCGTGCGCTGTCCCGGCCGCGCCACCGGCGGATGCCCCCAGTCCGCCATCTTCGCGACGGTCTTCAGGACGGCGATGGCCCGGCCCGTGTCGAAATCGGTCCCGATCATGCGCGGCTCGCCCATCAGGGCCAGCTGGAAGGCGAGGGGATCCTGTCCCGCCGCATGGGCCAGTTCGTCGAGGAAGGACTGGAAGACGAAGCTCAAACCGTTGCTGGACGGGGCCCTCAGTGCCCCCGTCGGCAGGCCGGCCGGGATGAGAGACGCTTCGATCAGGCAGTGGGGAACCAGTCGGGCCGGGGTTTCCGACCCACTCATCCCCGCGCTCGGGGCGAATTTGTCCCCCTGTCCGAAGCTGACGAAGTGATTGCGCCAGGCGACCAGATGACCCTGGGCATCGATCCCGCCCTTGAGAAAGTGGAACGCGCCGGGACGATAGAAATCGTGGCGCATGTCGTCTTCCCGGGACCAGACCAGCTTCACCGGCAGGCCGGACTGCCGGGCAATGGCGGCGGCCTCGACCATGTAGTCGTTGTTCAGGCGGCGGCCGAATCCGCCGCCGCAACGGGTGACGTGGACGATCACGTCTGTCTCGGGAAGGCCGAGGGTCTTGGCCACGAGGGTGCGGCCCGCCTGCGGCGTCTGGGTCGGCGCGTGGATCACCAGCTTGCCGTCCTGCATCAGGGCCGTGCAGTTCTGGGGCTCCAGTGGCGCATGGGCGATGAAGGGGTAGGAATAGGCCGCCTCGAGCACGCGGGCGGCACCGGTCAGGGCCGTATCCACGTCCCCGTCCTTGCGCAGGACCTTGGTTCCCGGCTGGCGGGACAGGGCGTCCGCGGTGGCGGCGAGGCCCTCGCTGGATACCGTGGCGCTTGCTCCCTCGTCCCAGACGACCTTCAGGGTCTGGCGGGCCCGGTGGGCGGTCCACCAGCTGTCGGCCAGGATGGCGACACCGTCGAGCAGGCCCTCCAGCGCGGGTCCGCCGCGGACGATCAGGGCCCCGCGAACCCCCTTCAGCGCACGGACCTCATCCAGATTGGCGCTGACCACCTTGCCCCCGAACACCGGGCATTTCTCGAACACGGCATAGACCATGCCCGGCACGACGGTATCGATGCCGAAAATGGGCTGTCCCTTGACGATCCGGGCGCTGTCGATGCCCCCGTGAGGTTTCCCGATGATGCGGAAGGCCTTCGGGTCCTTGAGCGCCACGGTGGCCAGGTCCGGCGGCGGCAGCTTCGCCGCGTCGGCGACAAGGGTGCCGTAGTCCAGGCGGCGGCCGGAGGGCGAATGGATCACAACCCCCGGCTCGGTCCGGCATTCGGCGACCGGGACGGACCAGCGGACGGCCGCGGCTGCGATGAGCAGGGCGCGGCCAGCGGCTCCGACCTTGCGCATCTGGTCATAGTTGAGGGCCGTGGAGAGGCTGCCCCCGGCGAACTGGGAGCCGAAGCGGGTGGCGTCCGTGGCGGCCTGCTCGATGGACACCCGGGCCCAGTCCACGTCCAGTTCCTCCGCGATGATCATGGGCAGGGAGGTCTTGATCCCCTGGCCGATCTCCGGATTCTTGGACTGCAGGGTCACCGATCCGTCGGGGCGGATGCGGATATAGGCGGACAGGGCGACCTCGCCCGTGCCCTCCGCCTGACCGAGGCCGGCCGCCAGCATCAACGCACCGCCGGCTCCCAGCCCGACCTTGAGGAACAGCCGCCGATCGAGCCCGCGGGGCCTGTCCGGCGCGGAGGATTGCGGCATTTCAGAACCGTCCATCATGGCTCAACCCTTCCGATGGGCGGCGGCGACCTGATGGATCGCGGCCCGAATGCGGTTGTAGGTGGCGCAGCGGCAGATGTTCCCGGCCATGGCCCCGTCGATGTCCTCGTCCGTCGGGGCGGGATTGGCCGTCAGCAGGGCCGTGGCCGACATCATCTGACCCGCCTGGCAGTAGCCGCACTGCATCACGTCGAGATCGAGCCAGGCCTGCTGCACAGCCCGGCCCACCGCCGTCTGGTCGAGGGCCTCTATGGTGGTCACCCGGGCCTTGCCGACGGCCGAGACCGGCGTCTGGCAGCTCCGCACGGGCTGGCCGTCCAGGTGCACGGTGCACGCCCCGCAAAGGCCGGCACCGCAGCCGAACTTCGGCCCCTTGATGTCGAGCGTGTCCCGCAGCACCCAGAGAAGCGGCATGTCGGGATCGACATCCACTGTCCGCGCCTTGCCGTTGATCATCAGCCGAAAGGTCATGCTCCGGATCCTCGATACCGAATGGGCCAGACGTGTCTATCCGTCCTGCCGCGGGATGCAACGGTCAACCCGCGCCAGGACGCTCGAGTTCCTGAAGCAGCAGGGCCAGCGCCGAAGCGGCGAAGACATGCATGTTGGCCCCGCGGTCGGGGGAGCCGGTTTCCACGGTCTGCACCGTTGCCGTCGGCCCGCTGACCGCGAGGCAGCTGTGGCCTGCGGCGTCGCCATAGACATTTCCCGTGGGACCGGCGGCCCCGGTCTCCGCCAGGCCCCAGTCCGCGCGCAGGGTCCGTCGCATCCGCTCGGCCAGAAACGCGGCATAGGGCTCGGACGAGGACCGCATGCCCTCGAGCTCCCCCCGCTCCACCCCTAGCAGGCCCTTCAGCGCCCGCCCGGTATAGACCACGCCACCCCCGAGATAATAGGCCGAGGCCCCGGGCACGGCCAGAAGGGCCGCCGATATCAGCCCCCCCGCCGAAGACTCGGCCACGGCAACCGTCTGCTGTCGGGCGATCAGGTGCTCGGCCACGGCGCGCGCCAGGCGGGTGAGATCATCGGTCATGTGGGCGACTCCGGACAAGGAGACGGAGTGTGACATCCGACACGGCGCAGGTCGACGCGGTCTTGCCGTATTTGCGGGTGACACAGGCCAAACAACCGCTAGACAGCCGTTGTCGATCCATCGTGACTGGCGTCGTCCGCCGTTCGCCCTATATCTCTGGATCGCAATGGATGACCTGCGGCTGGTCGGGCTTCGGGGGCAGCAGGGAGAAGGTCCGGTGACAGGTCAGATCGAACGCAAGTCCCACGGCCATTCCCGTGTACCGGCTTTGGCGGCCGCCCTGGCGGCGGTCCTGTCCCTGGCCAGTCCGGCCGTGTCCCGTGCGGACACCGATCCGGCGGTGCAGCGGATCCAGACCCTGGACGACGGGCTGTTCGCGGCGGCGCGGGCCCATGACCTGCGAAGCGCCAAGGTCCGGCTGTTGCTCGA
>CAIQUG010000149.1 GCA_903874895.1 uncultured Caulobacterales bacterium
GACCGCCTGAAATTGTCAGGGGAATCGCATCGACATTACCCTTTTCGCAAGTGCAGCATGATAGTGTTCTTACGCAAACGATGTCATGCGGAGGCGACAGGTCGCCATGCTCTACGCCCTGAATGAGATGGGTTATCACGCCGGAACGCCCATGCGGACCATGGCCCGGGCGGCACGGGATTTCTGGAGCGCGCCCTATAATCCGGCCGCGGAACACCCGGTTGCCCGGAACATTGCCGCGGCCACCGACCTGTTTGCCACGGTCACCCGTCGCTACGGCAAGCCGGACTGGATGATCGACCAGACCCTGATCAACGGCCAGCCGGTGCGGGTCAACACCCATACCGTCTGGTCGAGCCCCTGGGTCAACCTGGTCCATTTCAGCCGGGAGTCCGCGGACCTGCGCAAGGCCGGACGCCGGACGCTGGATCCCGCCGTGCTGATCGTGGCCCCCCTGTCCGGCCACTACGCCACCCTGCTCCGCGGCACGGTGGAGGCCTTCCTGCCCGACCACGACGTCTACATCACCGACTGGGTGAACGCCCGCCAGGTCAGCGTCCTGGAAGGCCGCTTCGACTTCCACGACTATGTGGACCACATCCAGGACATGCTCCGGGTGCTGGGTCCGCGGCCGCACGTGGTGGCCGTCTGCCAGCCGGGTCCGCCGGTCCTGGCGGCCGCCACCCGGATGGCCGAGGACGAGGATCCGTCCCGTCCGGCCAGCATGACCTTCATGGGTTCCCCGATCGATGCCCGGCTGTCCCCCACCGCCCCGAACAAGCTGGCGGAGGAGCGACCCTTCGCCTGGTTCAAGTCGAACATGATCTACACCGTTCCACCGCCGCATCCCGGCGTGGGCCGGCGGGTCTATCCGGGCTTCGTCCAGCTCTACAGCTTCATGAGCATGAACGCCCAGCGGCACCAGGACGCGCACAAGGCCTATTTCGAACACCTGGTCCTGGGTGACGGCGACCAGGCGGCCAAGCATCTGGAGTTCTACGACGAATATCTGTCGGTCCTCGACCTGACCGAGGAGTTCTACCTCCAGACCATCGACATCGTGTTCCAGCAGCATCTGCTGCCCCGCGGTCTGCTGACCCATCGGGGCCGGGAGATCCGCCCCGCCGTGGTGAAGGACATCGCCCTGATGACCGTGGAAGGCGAGCTGGACGACATTTCCGGCGTCGGCCAGACCCAGGCGGCGCATGTGCTGTGCACCGAGATTCCGGACGACAAGCGGATGCTCTATGTCCAGCCGGGCGTCGGGCACTATGGCGTGTTCAACGGCCGCCGCTTCCGGGAGGAGATCTATCCCCGGGTGAGGTCCTTCATCACCACGCACGAGGCCGGCTGACATGGCGGCGGGTGTCGCGGATGTGCTCATCCGCAGCTTCCAGCCGTCGGACGCCGACGCCTTCCGCATTCTGAACGAGGCCTGGATTACCCGGGAATTCGCCCTCGAGGACGAGGACCGTCGCGTGCTGGGCGACCCGCAGGGCGTTTTCGTGGATACCGGCGGCGACGTGCTGATGGCGGTGGTCGGCGACCGGCCGGTAGGCTCCGTCGCCCTCTTGTGGCATGACACGCAGACCCTCGAGATCTGCAAGATGACCGTGGACGAAGACCACCGCGGGACGGGCCTCGGTCGCGCCCTTCTGGAGGCGGCCATTGCCCGCTGCCGGGCCCTTCATGCCTCCCGGATCTATCTGGAGAGCGGTCGCAAGCTGACGCCGGCGATCAACCTCTATCGCAGCCTGGGCTTCTGTGAGCTGGCAGATGACGAGGGTCATCCGTCCCCCTACGCCCGCTGCGATATCCGCATGATGCTGAGCCTCGCCGACTAGAGCCCGCCGCCGAAATCTGCTGTAGGCTGGCGGCATGTCCCTTCGCGCCCTGCTCACACCCAAGCCCCGCCTGGACCATGGGGACCAGATCGAGATCGATGGTCTGCCCCTGCGCCTTCGTGTGCATGCCGGGGCCCGGCGGATCAGTCTGCGCCTCGACAGCCGGGAGCGGATCGTGGTGGCGACGGCCCCCGATCGGTCACGCCTGCCGGACGCGGTCGCCTTTGCCCGCCAGCGTCAGGCCTGGATCGCCGCCCAGCTCGCCCGACTGCCGGAACCGGTCGCCTTCGCACCCGGACGGGTGATCGAGGTGGAGGGCCGACCCTGCCGCCTCGAGCGCGCGGCCATGCGCATTCGGCCGACCTTCAAGCCCGCCACGGCGGACGAACCCGCCCGTCTGCTGGCCTATGGGGACGCAGAGGTGTTCGCCCGCGGGGTGATCCGAGGCCTGAAGGCGCTGGCAACGGAACGGCTGATGGTGCGGACGGCGGCCCACGCCGCGGCGCTGGGCCAGCCCCTGCCGGAGGTCAGCGTCACCGACGCCAAGGCCCGCTGGGGGTCCTGCAAGCAGGCCCACCGGGGGCAGCCGGCCCAGATCCGCTATAGCTGGCGGCTGATCCTCGCACCCCCCGCAGTGCTGGACTATGTGGCAGCGCATGAGTGCGCGCACCTGATCGAGGCCAATCATGGGCCAGACTTCTGGGCGATCAACGCCCGGCTTCATCCCGCCCTGAAGACCTCACGGGCGTGGCTGAAGACCCATGGCCAGAGGCTGCATGCGGCCGGCCAGGGCTAGGCCTGCTCCGCCGCCTCCGCCTCCGTGAGGAAATAGGGAATCACCTCGCCGCTCAGCTTCACCGTCAGCGGGTTACCCTTGCGGTCCACCTGCTTGCCGATGGTCAGGCGGACCCAGCCCTCGGACACGCAGTACTCGTCCACATTGGTCTTTTCCTCGCCCTTGAAGCGGATGCCGACCCCGCGGGACAGCACCGCCTCGTCATAGAAGGGGCTCTTCGGGTTGACGCTGAGGCGGTCGGGAAGCGTGTCGGACATGTGCGGGCTCTGGATGAAAGACGAGGGGCGGGCTTAGCGCGTTGCACGGACAAGGGCAATCGCCCGCCCCTCGGGGTCTCAGCGCCGGGTGGGGACGTAGATCTCGCCCCCGGTGGCGCGGAACTTCTCCGACATCTCCGCCATGCCGGCCTCGGCCACGTCGTTCTGGCCCTTGGCGGCGTCGCGGATTTCCTGACTGATCTTCATGGAGCAGAACTTCGGTCCGCACATGGAGCAGAAGTGCGCGGTCTTGTGCGCCTCCTTGGGCAGGGTCTCGTCGTGATATTGCCGGGCCGTTTCCGGATCGAGGCCGAGATTGAACTGGTCCTCCCAGCGGAACTCGAACCGTGCCCGGGACAGGGCATCGTCCCAGGCCCGCGCCGCCGGGTGGCCCTTGGCCAGGTCCGCGGCATGAGCGGCGATCTTGTAGGCGATCACCCCCTGCTTCACATCGTTTCTGTCGGGCAGGCCCAGGTGCTCCTTCGGCGTCACGTAGCAGAGCATGGCGGTGCCGAACCAGCCGATCATGGCCGCCCCGATGGCCGAGGTGATGTGGTCGTAGCCCGGCGCGATGTCAGTGGTGAGGGGCCCCAGGGTGTAGAAGGGAGCCTCGCCACAGACCTTCAGCTGCTTGTCCATGTTGGCCTTGATCTTGTGCATCGGCACGTGGCCGGGGCCTTCGATCATCACCTGGCAGCCCTTGGCCCAGGCCCGGTGGGTCAGCTCGCCCAGGGTCTCCAGCTCGGCGAACTGGGCCGCATCGTTGGCGTCCGCGATGGAGCCCGGGCGCAGGCCGTCGCCGAGGGAGAACGAGACGTCATAGGCCCGCATGATGTCGCAGATCTCGTCGAACCGCTCGTAGAGGAAGCTCTCCCGATGATGGGCAAGGCACCACTTGGCCATGATCGACCCGCCGCGGGAGACAATGCCGGTGACCCGCTTCGCCGTCAGGGGGATGTAGGGCAGACGGACGCCGGCATGGATGGTGAAATAGTCCACCCCCTGCTCCGCCTGCTCGATCAGCGTATCGCGATAGACTTCCCAGGTCAGGTCCTCGGCGATGCCGCCCACCTTCTCCAGGGCCTGGTAGATGGGCACGGTGCCGATGGGAACCGGGCTGTTGCGGACGATCCATTCGCGGATGTTGTGGATGTTGCGGCCGGTGGACAGGTCCATGACATTGTCCGCGCCCCAGCGGATCGCCCACACCATCTTCTCCACCTCCTCGCCGACGGAGGAGGTGACAGCGGAGTTGCCGATATTGGCGTTGATCTTGACGAGGAAGTTGCGGCCGATGGCCATCGGCTCCAGCTCGCCGTGGTTGATGTTGGCCGGGATGATGGCCCGGCCCCGGGCGATCTCGTCGCGGACGAATTCCGGCGTCACCACCTCGGGGATCTCCGCGCCGAAGCTCTCGCCGTCACGGATCTGCTCGCGGATCATCTCCCGGCGAAGGTTCTCGCGGATGGCCACATATTCCATCTCCGCGGTGATCAGCCCCCGGCGGGCATAGTCCAGCTGGGTGACGGCGCCGTGGCCGATGGCCCGCAGAACCGGGCGGTGGGTCGGGAATTCCGGAACCCGCAGCGCATCGGACACCCGGCCGTTGTCCTCCGGCCGGATCTGTCGGGCGGAGATCTCCTCCACATCTCCCCGGGCGCGGACCCAGGTCTCCCGGGCGCGGGGAAGGCCCTGCTGCAGGTCGATGGTCGCGTCCGGATCAGTATAAGGGCCGGAGGGGTCGTAGATGGTCACCGGCGGCTCGCCCGCGCTCTCATGCACGCAGACCTCCCGGAAGGGCACCCGCAGCTCCGGATAGAGCACGCCGGGAACGTGGATCTTGCGGCTGCCGGGGATCGGACCGGTGGGAACGTCGCCAACGGGGATCACGGCGGGATTGACGGGAGCGTTCATGGTCGGCCTCTCGGACAGGACAGGAGATCAGCCGCATCCGGTGGAAACACGAAGGCCCGGTCCGCTCCCGGCGGTGCGCCTTGCTGTTCCCTCCCTCCGCCGGCATGACCCGGATCAGGTTCGCGGGTCGCGGGATCACCCGCCTCTCAGCCGCTCGCGCGCGGCCCCCCGGAGAACTATGACGAACGGTAGGCTGATCGGGCACATCAGGCAAGGTACCCGTTGCCGCAGGTCTTGCGCTGGTGCCGGTTGGGGGCCTTAATCCTGTCCGGGCGGGGGGAGCAGGACCATGAACGCGGTCGGTAGGAGACGCGGGACACGGATCGCCGGGACGGCAGGCCTGTGCCTGGTGCTGGCTGTGCCGCTGACCCTGGCCGGATGTTCCCGTCAGGACGGGGCGAGCCAGGGGGGATCCCCGGCCCCGGTCACCCACATGCCATCGGACCAGACCCACTGGGCCCCCTATGCCGAGCCGACAGAGCATGCCTTCACCGTGGAGCTGCCGGAAGGTTGGCCCGCCCAGGGGGGGCTGCGTCGCCTGACCACGGGGGAGGTTCGTCCCTGGCTGCGGGCGTCCGCCCCGGACGGATCGGCGGAACTCTTCATTGGCGATCCGGACATTCCGGACTTCACTCCACCGACGCCCGCGCTGGCCGATGCCGGGCTGACAGAGGGACGCATCTACATGCCAGGGGAGGGGCGCGCCCTGACCGTGTCGCCCTACCACGAAGGGCAGGCCTTCGCGGCGGAATGGGGTCGGGGAAAACTCGGCGGGCATTGCGACCAGGTGATGCCGATCGGGGGACAGTCCCTGCCCGAGGCCTCTGCCGCCCTGGCCGGGGCGGATGGCCCACCCGCGGCCCGGACCCTGGTCAAGGCGGGGGAGACGCGGTTCTCGTGCCAGTATCGGGGGCAGCCGTCCCAGGCCTATGTCTTTGCCGCGACCGGTCTCGACTCCCGGGGTCCCTTCGAGATTTGGGATGTCCGGGTGGTGGGCGGGCTGATCGCCCAGATGGATCGTCGGTCGATCGCCATCGAAGCCCTGAGCCATGCCGCGAAGAGCTTTGCGCCGGACGCCGAGTGGCTCAAGCGCCAGCCGGGCTGGAGCGGGGACCGCATTCGCGACACCCCGAAGGTCTTCCCGGTGCTCGCGGCGGCGGCGGAGGCCGCCCCCCGCTAGCCGGATGGATCAGGCTACCTTCACCCGCGCCGCGCTCTCGGGCAGGTCGGTTCCGAAGGCGCGCTGGTAGAATTCCGCCACGGTGGGACGCTCGAGTTCGTCGCACTTGTTCAGGAAGGTCAGGCGGAAGCCCAGCCCGACGTCACCGAAGATCTCGGCGTTCTGTGCCCAGGTGATCACGGTCCGCGGGCTCATGACCGTGGAGATGTCCCCGTTCATGAAGGCGTTGCGGGTCATGTCCGCCACCCGCACCATGGCGTTCAGGGTGCGGCGGCCGTCCACCGAGTCGTAGCTGGGGGACTTGGCGAGCACGATCTCGGCCTCGGCGTCGTGGGCCAGATAGTTCAGGGTGGTGACGATGGACCAGCGATCCATCTGGCCCTGATTGATCTGCTGGGTGCCGTGATAGAGACCGGTGGTGTCGCCTAGCCCGATGGTGTTGGTGGTGGCGAACAGGCGGAAGAATGGATTGGGCCGGATCACCCGGTTCTGGTCCAGCAGGGTCAGCTTGCCCTGCACTTCCAGCACCCGCTGGATCACGAACATCACGTCCGGGCGTCCGGCATCATATTCATCGAACACCAGGGCGATGGGCCGCTGCAGCGCCCAGGGCAGCATGCCTTCGCGGAATTCGGTGATCTGCTTGCCGTCCTTCAGGACGATGGCGTCCTTGCCCACCAGATCGATGCGGCTCACATGGCTGTCGAGGTTCACCCGCACCAGCGGCCAGTTCAGCCGCGCGGCCACCTGCTCGATGTGCGTCGACTTGCCCGTGCCGTGGTAGCCCTGGACCATCACACGACGATCGAAGGCAAATCCGGCGCAGATGGCCAGGGTCGTCTGCGGATCGAACCGGTAGGATGCGTCCAGCTCCGGCACATGGGAGTCGGGCGTCTTGAACGCCGGAACCATCATGTCGGAGTCGACGCCAAACACCTCGCGGACCGAAACCTTGTGGTCGGGCGCGATGGAGAGCAACGGATCGGAGAGGGCTTCGCTGGTCATGGGTTCCGATTAGCGCGGATTGAGTGGGATGGAAACCGGCGCCGCGACGGAAACGTGACGATCCGTCGCCGGCCCGGCAGCCCGGCCTACTGCACGAGCCCGGCGGACTTGAGCGTCTTGTAGGCCTTCAGCACCCGCTGCAGCTTGGCCTCGGTAGAGCGGTCGCCGCCATTGGTGTCCGGATGGCACCGTTTCACCAGTTCCAGGTACCGCGTCCGGATCCCGGTGGAGTCCGCCGTGTCCTGGAGGTCGAGTTCCGCGAGGGCCTTGCGTTCCAGCTTGCCCATGCGCCGGAACCGGTCCGAGGCCTCTGCCTCCGCCGTGGCCCGAGCCTTGGCGGCGCCGAACATGCCGAAGGGATCGGAATAGCCCTGACCCGTCCCGGCCTTGGCGGAGAAGCTGGCGGCTTCCCGACTGAATCGCGACGCCTTGAACTCCCAGGTCGGCCGGTCGCCGGTCAGGCGGGCCTCCTGCACCTTGCGGACCTCCGCCTCGCTCATGCCGGCGAAATAGTCCCAGTTGCGGTTGTACTCCCCCGCGTGGGGCACGCAGAACCAGTAGTGTTCGTTGGGGATGTCCCGGGACTTGGGGGCCTTGGCCGCGCCTGCGGTTCGGCAGCCCGGCCATTCGCAGGGCTTCTCGCCGGGCTTCAGCTTCAGGACGTCCTCGGCCATCGCCTCCTCGTCCGGCTTCGGCGGACGGACGCGGATGTCGACAAAACGCGGGGTGTATCGGAAAGCGCCACTCATGGGTTCAGTATGCGGTCGAAGTTTTCACATTCAAGAATTGACGGCGCAGAATTGCGGGTTGAAACCCGCTTTGAGCCGATATCGGCGACAAACGGGAGACGGCTGTGGGCCAGGTTCGGGATTCCATCGTCAACAAGCTGACCGAGGCCTTTGCGCCGAACGTGCTCGAGGTCGTGGATGACAGCGCTCACCATCAGGGACACTCCGGCAGCCGGGAGGGTGGGGAGAGCCACTTTACGGTGACAGTGGTTGCCGAGGCGTTTCGCGGACTGGGGCGTGTGCAGCGCCAGCGGCTGATCAACGCCGCCCTCGCCGACGAATTGAAGGGACCGGTGCACGCCCTGTCTCTCCGTGTCCTCGCCCCGGACGAACACACAGAATGAGCCCTGTCGCGGCCCGGTCCGACAATAAGGTTTTGCGGACATTCGCCATTTCTGTTGAGTCTGTCTCAACCGGTATCATGTCCCTGAGGGGGCGGGGCCTGCCAGGATCGCCCGGCGCGATCGCGACCAGAGGACTGCATTCATGTCACCCAACGACCTGCGAGCCCCCATGCCTCCCCGAACCCATCTGCGTCTTCTGATCCCCTTGGCCCTGTCCGCGGCCCTGGCGCTCGGGGCCTGCGCCGAGACCGGGCTCGCTCCGGCCACCAGTGGTGCGGCGGGAGCCGACCCCCTGTCCGTCGGGGCTCCGGGTGTCGTGGCGCTGGGGGGGCTCCGTTACAAGGTGCTGAAATCCGGTGCGGCCACCGGGTCCCACCCCCGCCGCTCGGACGAGATCGTCGTGCGCTATGAGGGGCGCCTCACCAATGGCCGGGTATTCGACAGTTCCGCGACTGACAAGAGCGGGACGGCGACCTTTCCCCTGGGCAAGCTGATCCCCGGATGGGTTGCGGCCCTGCAGCTCATGCGGCCGGGGGACGAGTGGCTGATCCATATCCCGTCCTACCTCGCCTATGGCGAGAAGGGCGTGGGACCGATTCCGGCCAATGCGGACCTCGTGTTCAAGGTCGAACTGGTGTCGATCAAGCCCGCGGGTTAGGGCCGGACGCGGCCGGACGACCTGAGGGGGACGACGTCAGGGATGCAGGATCAGGCCGGAGCGGGTCGCCTCGAAGCCTTCCAGCCGACCGAGATAGCTCATGCCCAGCAGCGAGGACGATAGTCCCTTCGGCACGACCAGGGCCTCCACGCCGGACACATCGGCACCGGCGACGGAGACGTGTCCCAGCGTGACGGCCGCAGCGTGGGTTATGCCCTGGGCCGTGTTCACATCCCGATTGTAGACCAGGAGTTCGAGGTCCACGCCGGCTCGCCGCGCATCTTCGGGGGTCAGGGCCACGGCGGATGCGCCAGTGTCGATCAGCACGCGAACCGGATGTCCATCGACCTCCGCCCACGCCCAGTAGTGGCCGTCCTTGCCCTTGCCCACATAGGCCGATGGCGGCGACGCGTCCTTGCTCGCCGGCGCGACAGCCAGATTGGCCTGGGCGGCCTCGGCCGGGGTCCACTGAATGTTGAGATGACCCAGGGCCTTGGTGTGCATCACCACTTCACCCACCAGAACGGCACAGATCGTTGCCGTCGCCACTACGCCCACTGAATTCGCCATGCCTTGGTCCCGGCTTATGCTTGTTGACACCAAGTTACGGCGTTGTCCTTTGCATCCGGTGAATCCCGGCGGCGTTTCAGGCAATTTTTTCCCACTGTCCTGTCGCCGGGATCAGGGGCGTCCGCCTCAGATCAGACCGAGCTTCTCTGGCGAGATCCGGTCGCGGCGAGCGGGCAGGGCCTGCATGAGCGTTGCGCGGCTGTCGGGCGTCAGGCGGGCCCAGCCGGCAATTTCCGGCAGCGTCCGGTAGCAGCCGAGGCAGAGGCCGCTCTCCCCATCCACCATGCACACCTTGATGCAGGGGGTCGCGACGGGTTCTGGAGGGGTGGTGACCATGTGGCTTCGTAGCAAAGTTCCGGCGAGGACGCCATCCTGAGCCTTCGTCAAACATTACGCGGCGTTAATTCGATGAATATGATGTAATGAAATTCATTACGAGATTGTCATTGAATATTATGACCGCGATTTAACTTCAAATACTGATGATGGTTTGAGAAAAGGGGGTCGTTGAATTGGTCCGCCGGCAAGGTGCACGCCGAACCAGACGGACCCGTAACCAGACTGATCCGTCAAACCGCACACAAGGAACCTGAAGATGAAAATCGCAACCGCCGCCGCCCCGCTCCTGTTCGCCGCCACCATGCTGACCGCCGGTGTCCTCGCCGCCAGCCAGGCCAATGCCGCCGACAGCCGACTGTCCGATGTGGGTTTCATCA
This sequence comes from uncultured Caulobacterales bacterium, assembly GCA_903874895.1. GTDB lineage: Bacteria > Pseudomonadota > Alphaproteobacteria > Caulobacterales > Caulobacteraceae > CAIMFV01. Next base: position 10,073 of record CAIQUG010000149.1, read on the forward strand.
ATTCGGCCCGCTGCGCCGGACTGGCCCAGGGGCTCAACCAGGAGGCCGCGGCCTATGACCGGGCGATGGAGGCCGACAGCGTGCAGCGGGAGCCCCTGGCCCTGGCCATGGCCCAGTCCGCCCATGCCGACGCAGTCGGTGTCGCCCGCCACGGAGCCTACTGGCGCGCCCGGGCCCAGGCCGACCTGCAGACCCGCTGCCCGGCCTATCTTCCCGGGAGCGTCGCCCGCAACGGCAGCCCGGCGGGCGATCAGAACACCGGCCGCTAGCTCCGCACATACCCTCTCCGCACGGCCCGACTTGCGCCCCGCATCCCATCGGATGCGGGGCGTCCCTTGTCGAAGCCCATGGCTTGCGTCAGGAGGCGTACTTGCCGAGGTCTTCCTCGCTCATGTCGAAATTGGCCCAGACGTTCTGTACGTCATCGTCATCGTCCAGGGCGTTGATCAGCTTCATCAGGGTTCCGCAATCCTCCCCGGCGATGGGGGTGAGGGTCTTGGGCCGCCAGATCATGGCCGTCGATCGAGCCGGACCCAGGGTGGTCTCCAGCGCCTCGATCACCGCACCCAGGTCCTCGAAGGCGGTGTAGATGGTGTGACCGTCGGCGTCGCTCTCCGCGTCCTCCGCCCCGGCTTCGATGGCGGCTTCCATGATCGCGTCCTCCGACCCGGCGGAGACCGGATAGGTGATCTGGCCCAGCCGGTCGAACATGAAGGCCACCGACCCGCTTTCTCCCATGTTTCCGCCGTTCTTGGAGAAGGTGGAACGCACATTGGCCGCGGTGCGGTTGCGGTTGTCGGTCAGCACCTCGACGATCAGGCCGATCCCGCCGGGGCCGAAGCCCTCGTAGCGGATATCCTCGTAGGTATCCGTTTCCCCGCCCAGGGCCTTCTTGATGGCCCTGTCGATGTTGTCCTTGGGCATGGATTCGGCCCGGGCATTGGTGATGGCAAGGCGCAGGCGGGCATTGGATCCGGGGTCGGGGGTACCGGTCTTGGCCGCGATCGTGATGTCGCGCGACAGCTTCGAGAACAGCTTGGAGCGCTTCTTGTCCTGCGCGCCCTTGCGGAACTGGATGTTCTTGAACTTGGAATGGCCGGCCATGTGTGGGCTCTGAGATCGGGTGCAGGGGACGCCGCGCGGAGCACGGCAGGTTGGCCGGGGTTCTACGCCGAGCGCCTAGGACTTGTCCACGCGGACGCTTACCTGCGACAGTAGCGGATCGAAACCCTCATCCGGCCGCTGGCCGACGGAGACCGAATGTCCCTTTCCCGACCTGTTCCTGCGCTTCTGGCGGCATCTGCCCTCCTGCTGTCAGCCTCGCCCCTGGCCGCGAGTGCCGCCCCTGCGGCCAGCCGAGTGCCGCCGCCTGCGGACCAGGCGCTGGGCCGGGCGCTTCTCAAGGAACTGATCGAGATCGACACCCAGCACGACAAGGGCTCGACCGTCGCGGCGAATGCCGTGGCCGCGCGCCTTCGCGCCGCCGGCTTCGCGGACGCGGACATTGCCGTGCTGGCACCGGCCGATCACCCGACCAAGGGCAATGTGGTCGTCCGTTTGCGGGGGCAGGGCAAGGCCAGGCCGATCCTCTACATCTGCCATCTCGATGTGGTGAATGCCCGGCGGGAGGACTGGACCACCGATCCGTTCAAGCTGGTGGAAAAGGACGGGTGGTTCTACGGGCGTGGCACGATCGACATGAAGTCGCAGGACGCCGCCACCCTGGAGAGCGTGATCCGCCTCAAGCGCGAGGGCTTCAAGCCGAAGGGCGACATCATCGTCGCCTTTACCGCGGATGAAGAGGCGGGCGGCGATGCCAATGGCGTGGACTGGCTGGTGAAGACCCACCGGGATCTCGTCGATGCGGCCCTGGTCATCAATCCCGACGGGGGCGAGGCGGGGATCAAGCATGGCAAGAAGCTCTACATGGGGGTCCAGACCAGTGAAAAGATCTATGTCACCTATGGCCTCGAGGTGACGGACAAGGGGGGGCACTCCTCCCGGCCGACCCCGGCCAATCCGATCTTCCACCTGTCGGGCGCCCTGGCCCGCCTGGGGGCCTATCGCTTCCCCGTGCATGTGACGGAGACGGCGCGGCTCTATTTCGCCGGTCGGGCGAAGCTGGAAAGCGGGCAGGTGGCAGCCGACATGGCCTCCATGGCCAGCGGGACGCCGGATCCGGCGGCGGTGGAGCGCCTGTCACAGAACGTCGAGACCAACATCATCTTCCGCACCACCTGCACGGCAACGGAGATTTCCGGCGGTCATGCGGAAAGCGCCCTGCCTCAGCGGGCGCGGGCCACCATCCAGTGCCGCGTCATCCCCGGCGAACCACTGGACGGGATCAAGGCCCAGCTGATCAAGGTGCTGGATGAGCCCGCCATCAAGGTGACGGACGTCTATCCCGGTGACGCCAGCCCCGAATCCCCCCCGGCGCCGAAGCTCCTGAAGACCATCGAGGCGGTGAAGAACAGCCTGTGGCCCGACGCGGTGCTGCTGCCGCTCATGTCCCCCGGTGCCACCGACAGCGCCTTCACGCGCCTCGGCGGCATGCCGAGCTACGGCGTCGATGCGAGCTGGGACGATCTCGACGACGGCCGCGCCCATGGACAGGACGAGCGGATATCCGTGACGGTGTTCGACGAGGAGGTGGAGTTCACCTACCGGCTGATGAAGGCCCTGGCCTCCGGTCAGTAGGGACGGGGCTCAGGGCCACTTCACCACCGGCGGCATGGAGCTGAGGATCGAGGCGACATTGCCGCCGGTCTTCAGCCCGAACAGGGTGCCCCGGTCGTAGAGCAGGTTGAACTCCACATAACGACCGCGGCGAACCAGCTGTTCCTCCCGCTCGTCCTCCGTCCAGGGCTCGACCATCCGGCCGGCGACGATCTTCGGATAGATGTCGAGGAAGGCTTCGCCGACGCCGCGGGTGAAGGCGAAATCCCGGTCCCAGTCACCTGTGTTGTGGTGGTCATAGAAGATGCCGCCGACGCCCCGGGGTTCATCCCGATGTGCCAGATGGAAGTACTCGTCGCACCAGGCCTTGTACTTCGGGTACCAGGCGGGATCGAAGGCGTCGCAGGCGGCCTTCATCGCGGCGTGGAACGCCACGGAGTCCGGGGCGTCCTGGTGGCGCTGGTCGTCCAGCAGGGGGGTCAGGTCGCCACCGCCGCCGAACCAGGACTTCGAGGTGACGATGAAGCGGGTGTTCATGTGGACCGCCGGCACCCGCGGATTGGTCAGGTGTGCGATCAGGCTGATGCCCGTGGCGAAGAAGCGCGGGTCCTCCTCGGCACCGGGCATGGTCTTGGCGAAGTCCGACTGGAACTCCCCGTGCACGGTCGAGATGTGAACGCCCACCTTCTCGAACAGCCGGCCCCGCATCACCGACATGACCCCGCCGCCCCCGGCCGGACGCTCCCAGGGGGTTCGCTCGAACCGGCCGACCGGTCCGGGATAGAGGGCGGCGGGGGCCGTATCCTCCAGCGCCTCGAAGGCGGCGCAGATCCGGTCCCGCAGGGTGGCGAACCATGCGGCGGCCGCCGCCTTGCGGGCTTCCGTCGAGGACAGGTCAGAAGGGGGAAGGGTGTCCGTGGCCGGTTCGGAGTGCATCGCCGTCAGTCCCTGGTCTCGAGAATGGCCCGCGCCGATCACGCTCAGCCTCGCTTTCACCCATGTTCAGCGTTCGCCGGTCGCGCGGCAAGGGGGAAGGACGGATTTTGCGGAACCGTCCCGCTGCCAGTGCCAAGGATCACGGCCGAATTGCACGGCTGAAGGTCAGGGAAGCATGCCGGTGGCGCTGAGCGCCGAGTACAGTGCGACCCCCGCCGAGACCGACAGATTGAGGGACCGGGTCTGCGGCCGGATCGGAATGCAGATGCGCGCCTCGGCCCGGGCATGGACCGCGTCCGGGGCCCCGCTGCTTTCCTGTCCGAACAGCAGGGTGTCGCCGGATGCGAACCGGAACCGGTCCAGCCGCTCGGCCCCCCGGGTGGTGAACAGGAGCAGCCGCCCTGCCGCGCGATCCGGCGACGCGAGGAAGGCGTCCCACGAGTCGTGCCGCACGATCACCGCCTCCGGGCCATAGTCGAGGGAGGCCCGTTTGAGGCTTCGATTGGACACAGGGAACGCACAGGGCTCAATAATCTCGAGCGGAACACCGAAACACGCGCTCAAACGTATGGCTGCACCCACGTTTTGCGGAATGTCGGGTTGAAAAAGCGCGAGCCTCATTCTAATCGCTCCATCATATCGGTGTGGATGGGCCATAGCTGCGCCGTCGCCCTTGCGACAAGCGCCCCTACGGGCCTATGAGACGCTGACAGGGTCGTTCGGGGACGTGGTGGCGGGTCCGACGGCCGAGTGGGACAATACCAGGCTCCGCGCCGCGGGCGGCGGGCTGGACCGACAAAGGGTGACGACGTGGCCGAAACCGTGAACGCGCACGAGACGCATGGGGAAGACCCAAGCCGTCGCGACTTCATTCATATCGCGACCCTGGCGACCGGTGCCGTCGGCGTCGCTGCCGTGGCCTGGCCGTTCATCGACCAGATGAACCCTTCGGCCGACACCCTGGCCCTCGCTTCCATCGAGCAGGACATCGGCAAGGTCGCGCCGGGCCAGCAGCTGGTTGTGAAGTGGCGGGGCAAGCCGGTGTTCGTGCGTCACCGGACCCCGGCGGAGATCGCCGCGTCTGTGAAGGACGACCACGCCGAGATGCGCGATCCCGCCTCCGACGCCTCCCGTACCAAGCCGGGCAAGCAGGAATGGCTGATCGTCATCGGCGTCTGCACCCACCTGGGCTGCGTGCCGAACTTCGGCACCGGCGACTACGGCGGCTGGTTCTGCCCCTGCCACGGCTCGGTCTACGACACCGCCGGGCGCATCCGCAAAGGACCGGCGCCGCGGAATCTCGAGCTGCCCTCCTACGAATTCACCGGACCCACCAAGGTCAAGATCGGCTAAGGCGCGAACGACCCATGAGCGGACATTCGAACTACGAACCCAAGACCGGCTTCGAGCGTTGGCTCGACGTCCGTCTTCCCATCGTGCGCATGGCCCATGATACGGCCATCGACTTCCCCACGCCGAAGAACCTGAACTACTGGTGGACCTTCGGCGGGATCCTGGCGGTGTGTCTGGTCATCCAGATCGTCACCGGCGTGGTCCTGGCCATGCACTACGTGGCCAACGGCGCCCTTGCCTTCAACAGTGTCGAGCACATCATGCGCGACGTGAACCATGGCTGGATGATCCGTTACATCCACGCCAATGGTGCCTCGATGTTCTTCCTGGCCGTGTATGTGCACATCGCCCGCGGCATGGACTACGGCTCGTACAAGGCCCCCCGGGAAATCCTGTGGCTGCTGGGCTGCGTCATCTATCTCCTGATGATGGCCACCGGCTTCCTCGGCTACGTGCTGCCCTGGGGTCAGATGAGCTATTACGGCGCGGTGGTGATCACCAATCTGTTCTCGGCCTTCGACAACGTGATCCCGGGTGTCGGCACGGCGATCACCACCTGGCTGTGGGGCGGCTTCGCC
>CAIQUG010000150.1 GCA_903874895.1 uncultured Caulobacterales bacterium
ATCGCGAAAAACAGTGTACCCTCGGGGAATAGCCGCCCACGGATTGCCCTGAGACCTTCATCTGTTATGGCCTCTTCGGTTTCGACGAGCAGTCCTGAAGCCGCCTCAATGTCGCTGATCTTTGCCCACGGGATCGCCCCCCCGTAGTAGCTCGAGATCGCCCTAGATGGGGTCCCCCCACTTCTTATGTCGGCGAGGTCTCCGAGGCGCGCAATCCTCAACCCACCATCTCCTCGAGCTTGGCGAGCCCGTCGGCGATCTCGGCCTCGAGGCGCTTCAGCTCGACAATGATGGACGCCGGGGATTGGTGCTCGACCTCCTCGTGGACCGTCTCCTTGTATCGGTTGATCGACAGGTCATACGCCCCATCCTTGGCGATGTCGGCCTTGGGCACGGTGAAGCTCTGCGCTGTACGAGGGCGGTCACGCTCCGCGCCGGCCCGCTCCTCCCACCGCATCAGGACGTCGGGCAGGTTGTTCTTCTCGTGGTCCGCTTCGGTCAGGTCGGCGGTTGGCGCGACGCCCAGCTTTTCCTCCGGCAGGAGGGGCTGACGCTTGTCGTCGAGGGACCAGCCGTCGGCCTTCATGTCGTAGAACCACACGTGATCGGTGCCCCCGACGCCGGTCTTGGTGAAGATTAGGATGGCCGTGGAGACGCCGGCGTAGGGCCTGAAGACACCGGATGGCAGGGAGATGACCGCGTCGAGCTTGTGCTCCTCCACGAGCATCCTGCGGAGCTCCTTGTGGGCCTTGGAGGACCCGAACAGCACACCATCCGGCACAACGACCGCCGCCCGCCCGCCGGTCCTCAGGAGCCGCAGGAAGAGCGCCATGAACAGGAGCTCGGTCTTCTTGGTCTTCACGACCTGCTGCAGGTCCTTTGCCGTCTGCTCGTAGTCCAAGCTCCCCGCGAACGGGGGGTTGGCGAGGATCAGGCTGTACTTGCCCTGCTCCCGGGCATTTTCCTCCGACAGGCTGTCCCGGAACTCGATGGCGGGGTTCTCCACCCCGTGCAGGATCATGTTCATTGACCCGATACGGAGCATGGTCTGGTCGAAGTCGAAGCCGTGGAAGGCGTCGTTGTTGAAGTGATGACGCAGGGCATTGTCGCGGAAGATCTCGGAGTGGTGCTCCCGCAGATACTCCCCCGCCGCCACGAGGAAGCCGCAGGTGCCGACCGCGGGGTCGCAGATGGTGTCCTTCGGCGTCGGCTCCATCAGCGCGACCATCAGCTGGATCAGGTGCCGGGGCGTCCGAAACTGCCCGTTCTGCCCCGCGCTGGCGATCTTCCCGAGCATGTATTCGTAGACGTCACCTTTCGTGTCCCGGTCGGCCATGGCGACGTGATCGAGCTTGTCCACGACCTTCGCCAGGAGCGCAGCCGTGGGGATGCCGAAGCGGGCGTCGCGCATGTGCTTGGACATGGCGCCGTCGCCCGCTACGCGCTCGCGGATGAATGGGAAGACGTGCTCCTCGACCACCCGGAACATCTCCCGGGGCTCGTAGGTCTTGAAACGCGACCACCGCAGGCTGTCGTAGGGAAGGCCGCGGGGGTCTGATCCTTCCGGGAACACCCGGTGCGCGATGGGCTTGCCCAGCGTGGCGGCCTTCGCCTCCTCGACCGACTGCAGCTCGTCCAGGCGCTTGATGAACAGGAGGTAGGTGATCTGCTCCATCACGGCCAAGGGGTTCGCAACCCCACCGGACCAGAAGTCGTCCCAGATGCTGTCGATCTGGTTTCGGATTTCACCGACTAACAAGCAGTCTCTCCATGATCTGACCGATTGGGCGCGCAACACATCAAGACCGCCAATCTCGCCTCAGGGTAGCCAGATGCGGCCCATTGCGACTAGCCCCCATAAAAATTGAACTTGGACCGATACCCGAGTGATGGGACGCTGAAGTTGGAGCCCACACTTGCCGGCCAACGATCAACGCCTTGACGGTTGCCGTCGATCCATCCCAAATCTCACAGGGCCAAAATAGACCGGAGAAGACCGCAGTGGACTTCATTTTGGCTGGCAGCTTTGTCCAGGCCCTGAACCGCCTTCCCGCGCGTGACCAAAAAGACGTGAAGATCAGCGTCATGGATCTGCAACTGAACCCGGCCACGCCGTCGTTGAGTATGCACCGAGTGGACAGGTCCAAGGATCCAAATTTCTGGTCAGCGCGCGTCAACCGTGACATTCGGCTGATCCTTCATAAAACCGCCAGAAGTTTACTAGTCGCGTACGTCGACCATCACGATGCTGCCTATGGCTGGGCTATCCGCCGGAAGATCGAGGCACATCCAAAAACGTCGGTTATGCAAATTGTTCAAATACCGGAGCGCGTCGCCGAGGCCGAGCCCGAGCTCGCCTCACTTCTGAAAATGCCGATCGATGGAGCGGGGGGAACGCCTTCCGCTCTCAGGCCGTTTTCCGAACTTCCAAGGAACAACCTCCTGTCGATTGGCGTCCCCGAAGAGTGGATTGAACCCATTCGCAACGTCGACGCTGAAGGGTTCCTGGAAATTGCCCACTTGCTCCCACCAGAAGCCGCCGACGCCTTGATTGAATATGCGGCCGGTGACCAGTCCGAGATCAACGCATGCCAAATAGATTTTTCCGATGGAAATCACAGTTTGTTTGGCACTCGAGCCAGCGATGATCCATATTTCCGGGACAAGGTGCTCGAAAAATTAGAATTAAATCATTCGATTACTAACTTATCTCGAGGCTTATTCGGAAAACGCATTCTCGCAGCGCGAATGAATACAGATGATGTCGACCCATTTGATTTCAAAGACAGTCAACGTCAATTCATAAAAGTGCAGACTGGCGAAGATCTTGCCTTGGCTCTCGAAACCTCGTGGCAGTCGTGGACACCTATGCGCGGTGGTTCGCCGGAAGCGGTGTGTCGATGATGTCCGCGGCTAGAAGTCGCAGCCAGAGCACGCAAGCCGTTAGAGCCGTTCGGTAGTCTGGGCAGCCAACCTCTTCAATAGCGGGCGGAACACGTTGACGTACGCGTTGATCGTTTCCCACATCCAGTCTCGCTTCGCGTCCTCATCGGCGAATGTGTCCCAGGCCCTGAGGGTGGAAAAGTACGTGCCGTCCACAGCGTTGGTCCGGGCCTCGGTGGCCTGCGGCAGCTCGGCTAGAATGTCCGTCCGGAGCGCCGATAGGTGCGGCATCAGCGTCTTCTGAGTTCCCCCCTCGACCATCCAGACACCGCACGTCTTTCGAGTGCCCGAGCTCGTGGCGAGGATCCACACCCTCGGCCAGGGCAGGAATGCCCTGATATTGTTCGGCCAGAATAGTTTGGGCGGGTCCTGATCGGGATCGTCAAACGGTCGCGAAATGATCGGCGCGTACCACGCGCGAAATTCTGCCTGTCTCTGCCCCTCGCCCAGCGGAGACGGCGTCAGCTCAGCAGTTTGCTGAGGTGTAGGGAAGGGGTCAGCGCCAGCGGCGACTGGGGCTCCGCGCTCGTCTGCCAGGACCACGACGTTGCGCTCGATGATCCGGGTCTTTGCGACCGCCCTTGGCTGGATCGCCAGCGCACCGTCCGGCAGGCCGTAAAGTGCAACCTCGACCAGGCCGAACGAGAAGCCGAGGGCGGAGTTGTTGTTGATGAGTTCGGACAGCGCACCGACGTCCTCGCGGATGCCGTCCCCGGCGATCAGGAGCAGGAAGCGGCCCGCCCGGAGAGCCGACGCTGTCGCGTCCACAAAATCATGCTCGAGAACCTCAGCGCCGGCACCCTGCACGAGTTCATAAGGCACATTGCCGGTCCGCCGTCGGGCCATGGCGACCTGACGCTGAAGGTCCGAGTACGACCACCGGCTGATGGCGCGGGCGTAGTCCAGAACCTGCGCGACCACTTCCCGTCGCGACTGCGGGTTCCGCCAAAGTTTGCATTCGACCAGGGTCAACCGCCCAAACGAATTGATGAACGCGATATCGAGCGGGCCGGCCTCCGTTCGGAGTTCTGTGCAGAGCGGGATCAGGGGCCCGTAGGCGGGGTCGATTGAATTGATGGGCAGCAATTCCGGGTTCGCAAACAGCGTATCCCGGAGCCAGGCCTCATTCCGACCGTTGGTGTCGCCGAACGCCAGGCGCTCCCCGCGCATGGGCTGGGTACCTTCGCGCTCGATCAGGAAAAAGTCTCCGAACATCAGCCAATCACCCAAGTCTGAACGCAGCTACTGCCACAACATAGGCCGTCGCGACCGCTCAGCAGCATGGAATTTCAGTGAGTTTCAGCGGCATCCATCGGCGATAGGGCCATGCCCTCATTGCCCGCTTTCCGGGGTGGGCCCTCGAAATTTGGCACTTGCCGGAAGGCCTCGGTACCATAGGCACCAAGCTCCAGTGAGGCACGTTTCGATCACGCTGCTTACTATTTGCTACCCACACTTTTACGCCGAACCGGTTGGAGCGGTCGCGGGTGAATTAATTGTCTGATTTCATTGGGAAAAGTGGTGGACGCGACAGGGATTGAACCTGTGACCCCCTCGATGTCAACGAGGTGCTCTCCCGCTGAGCTACGCGTCCAGCTCCGAGAAGCGGGTCGTATAAGGCCTTGCGGGACGGTGCGCAAGTCGTTCGGTGCCGAACGGTGCGGTTCTTGGCCCCCCACCCCCTGCGGTCGCATAGGCACGAGCGACGGGAGTGTGTTAGTGGGAACGTAAGGCCCGCCGGGGGATGAGCCGGGGGCAGGGACGGATGAGACCATGACCAAGACAAGGCCCCAGCGGCGTTACTTCGGCACCGACGGCATCCGCGGGCGGGCCAACACCCACCCCATGACCGCCGAGGTGGCCCTGCGGGTGGGGCTGGCGGCGGGCAAGCTGTTCCGGCGCGATCCGGACCGGCGGCATCTGGTGGTGATCGGCAAGGACACCCGCCTGTCCGGCTACATGATCGAGCCGGCCCTGGTGGCGGGCTTCACGAGTGTGGGCATGGACGTTCGCCTGTTCGGCCCCCTGCCGACGCCGGCGGTGGCGATGATGACCCGCTCCATGCGCGCGGACCTGGGCGTGATGGTCTCGGCCTCGCACAATTCATCGGCGGACAACGGCATCAAGCTGTTCGGCCCGGACGGCTACAAGCTGTCCGACGGGCGCGAGGCGGAGATCGAGGCCCTGATGGACGACGGCCTGCAGGACGGGCTGGCCGCGCCGGCCGACCTTGGCCGGGTGACCCGCATCGACGACGCCCAGGCCCGCTATGTGGAGATCGCCAAGGCGGCCTTCCCCCGCAAGCTGACCCTGAACGGCCTGCGCATCGTCATCGACTGCGCCCACGGGGCCGCCTACAAGGTCGCGCCGCTGGCCCTCTACGAGCTGGGGGCGGAAGTGATCCCGCTGGGGGTGTCGCCCAACGGTTTCAACATCAACGAGGCCTGCGGCTCCACCCACCCCGAGGCCATGGTCCGGGCGGTGAAGGACTACCGGGCCGACATCGGCATCGCCCTGGACGGGGACGCCGACCGCCTGGCCATCTGCGACGAGACCGGCCATCCGGTGGACGGGGACCAGATCATGGGCCTGATCGCCAAGGCCTGGGTGGGGACCGACCGGCTGAAGGGCGGGGGCGTGGTGGGCACCGTCATGTCCAATCTCGGCTTCCAGCGCTTCGTGGAGGGGCTGGGCCTCACCCTGGAACGCACCCAGGTGGGGGACCGCTATGTGGTGGAGCGCATGCGCAACGGCGGCTTCAACCTGGGGGGCGAACCCTCCGGCCATGTGGTGCTGTCGGACTTCTCCACCACCGGTGACGGGCTGATCGCGGCCCTGCAGGTGCTGGCGGTCATGGTCAAGTCCGGGGAGCCCCTGTCGAAGCTGGCCCGCCAGTACGAACCCGTGCCGCAGCGGATGGAAAATGTCCGCTTTTCCGGCGGGGAGCCCCTGAAGAACCCCCGGGTCCAGGCGGCCATTGCCGACGGCGAGGCGCGACTGGACGGCTCCGGCCGCCTGCTGGTCCGCCCGTCCGGCACCGAGCCCCTGATCCGGGTCATGGCCGAAGGGGATGACGACGGCCTGGTGCGCCAGGTGATCCGCGACATCTCCGCCGCGGTGCGCGAGGCGGCCGCCGCGGGGGGCTAGGCCTTTGCGTCCGTCGAGACAGGGCCACCGCCTCAGGCGGCGACCATCTTCTCCACTTCGGACACGATCTCGCGCAGGTGGACGGGCTTGGCCAGAACCTTGGCCCCTTCCGGTGTGCGTTCGCCGTTCGCCAGGGCCACGGCGGCAAAGCCGGTGATGAACATGATGGGCAGTCCCGGTGATCGGGCGGCCGCTTCCCGCGCCACCTCGATGCCGTCGGCGCCGGGCATGACGATGTCGGTCAGCAGCAGGTCATAGGGGCCGTCATTGAGGGCGGCCAGGGCCTGGTCCCCATCGGCGCAGGCGCGCACCTCGTATCCCGCCCGCTCCAGGGCCCGGGTAAGGAAGGCGCGGAGGCTGTCGTCGTCTTCGGCGAGGAGGATGCGGCTCATGGGATACGATCGGTCCTGACGTGGCGGTGACGCCGGAATTGTCACCTGGCCCCCACCCTAGCCGCGATCTGTAAATCGCAGATAAAGTTTTTGATGACCCCGATCGCGGATCGGAACCGGCGGAGACAGGATCGGACGGCGGCGCCGTTGACCCATCCTCCTGCGCGCCCATACTGAGGCGATGGACGCCCGCCCCCAAGCCTGCCCGCCAGCGCGCCCCGAGGCGCGCCCGACACCGACACCGACCCCGCCCCTGCAGACCCCGCCCTTCCGGCTTCAGGGCAAGGCCGGCGGCGGGCGCCTGGTCTATGCCTGCCCCCATGCGGGACGGCATTACCCGGCGGATCTGGGGGCCCGGCTGGAGATCGCCACCCTCCGCCGCCTCGAGGATGCATTGGTGGACCAGCTTCTGGACGGGGCCCCGGCGCAGGGCGCCACCCTGGTCTGCGGGACCTACGGGCGCGCCTATCTCGACCTGAACCGCGATCCGCTGGAGCTGGACCCCGCCATGTTCGCCGAGCCCCTCCCGGCCGATGCCCGCCTTCGCACGGCCCGGGTGGCGGCGGGTCTCGGGGTGTTCCCCCGCTATGTGGCCGGCGGGCGCGAGATCTATGGTCGCAGGCTCGGCCTTGACGAGGCCCGCGCCCGACTTGCGGCGGTGCACGGCCCCTATCACCGGGCTCTGGCGGAGGCCCTGGAGGCCGCCCGCCGGGCGACCGGGGCGGCCATCCTGATCGACTGGCATTCCATGCCCGGTCCCGCGGCCGCACCGGGACTGCTGGAGGGCGCGACCCCCGCCGGGCGACGACCGCCGGACGTGGTGCTGGGTGACCGGCACGGGGCCGCCTGTGCCCCGGCCCTCACCGATTGGGCCGAGCAACAGTTCACGGCGGCCGGACTGCGGGTGGCCCGCAACCACCCCTATCCGGGGGGCTACACGACGGAGACCTATGGGCGGCCGGACGCCGGTGTGCATGCCCTGCAGGTGGAGCTCAGCCGGTCCCTCTACCTGGACGAGGGACGGCTGGTGCCCGGCCCCGGCTTTGCGCGGGTGAAGCGCCTGCTGGCCCGCCTGACCCGCGACCTGGCCGCGGCGGCGACGACGCTTGTGCCGGTGGCTGCCCCGGCGGGCTGACATGGCTTGCCATCCGGCGGCGGTCTCGCTAGAAGTCCGCCCTTCGCTCATCCCGCGCGCCGCATGGCGTCGGCGATTTCGCGCCCGGAGAGGTGGCTGAGTGGTCGAAAGCACCGCACTCGAAATGCGGCGTGCCTTTACGGGTACCGTGGGTTCGAATCCCACCCTCTCCGCCAGTTTCTAGAATAACAATAAATTCGACGTGCGCGTGCGCTCTGCAGGCATTGCGCATCGCTACTTCCAGGGCCTGTCCTTGTGTTGTCGAAGGAAGAGTACAACGGCGAGACCGAGGCTGCTGATCACGAGCAAGAGCCGGAGTGCGAACACGAGGTGCGAAGACGACGCGGACAGCTGGATTCCGGATGAAACGGCGCAGAAGACCGCGACGAGGACTATGCCGTCGTGACCGAGATATCGCATAAGGGGAAAATGTCCGGGCGGATTGCAATCGGCAAGTCCGCTTTGCCGCCGTGTTCGCCGGCCGGCCCTCGGAGCCGCCCCGCCCCCCGTCACATGCCCGCGTAGAGCTTCACCAGCCGGTAGAGGAAGGTGCGTCCCTCATAGACGGAGCGGATGCGCACCCGCTCGTTCAGGCCGTGGATGTGGCCGCCGTCTGGGTCGATGAAGATGCCGTCGAGGCCGTAGGTGGGGATCCCCGCCGGATTCATGAACTGGGCGTCGGAGGCCCCGGGTTCGAGGGAGGTGACGACCGGCACCCCCGGCCAGAGTTGATGCGCCACCGTCTCGATGGGCGTCATGATGGCCGGCGACAGGGGGGCAGGCTGGGCCACCGGTCCGCGCACCTCCGGAATGGTCACCGAGACCTTGGGGTCATTGATGATCTTCACCAGCTGGGCCTCGACCTCCTCCCTCGGGACACCGGGGAAGATGCGGCAGTTGATGTTGGCCCGGGCGCGCTGCGGCAGGGCGTTGGTGGCATGGCCGGCCTCCAGCAGGGTGGCCACGCAGGTGGTCCGCAGCATGGCGTGCCAGTCGGTGTTGCGGTCCAGGATCGCGACGGCGGCCGTGTCGTGCGGGTTCTGGACCACGGCCCGCATGGCCTGACCCGCCTCGCCGCCCACGATCCGCGACATGCCGGTGAAGTAGCCGCGATTGGCGTCGTCCAGCTGGACCGGGAATTCGTAGCGGCTCACCGCGTCCACGGCCCGGACCAGATGATAGATGGCATTGTCGGGGACGGGGCGCGAGCTGTGACCGCCGGGATTGGTGGCCTCGAACACATAGTTCTGGGAGGTCTTTTCCGCCGCCAGGACCTCCAGCGCGACGCGCTTGCCGCTGGCGTCCAGATCGCCGCCGACGCCTTCCGTGAGGGCCATCCCGGCGTCGATCAGGTCCCGTTCGTGGGTCGCAAGCCAGCCGGCGCCGTTCAGGGCGCTGCTGGTCTCCTCGCCGCAGGTGAGGGCGAGCTTGAGGCTGCGTTTCGGTCGGAACCCCTCCTCCCGGTAGCGGACCATGTTGTCGACGAAGATCGCCGCCTCGGCCTTCATGTCACTGGTGCCGCGCCCGTAGAAGTAGCCGTCCTCCTCGATCAGGGTGAACGGGTCCCGGGTCCAGTCCTCGCGCCGGGCCTCCACCACGTCCACGTGTGCGAGCATCAGCACGGCCTTGGCCTTGGGATCCGAGCCGTGCAGCACGGCCACCAGCCCCCCCTCCTTCGGATGACCGGGGGGCACGAAGATGTGGATGTCGCTCTCGGGATAGCCGGCGGCCCTCAGGTGCGCGGCCATGCGCGTCGCCGCCAGGGTGCAGTCGCCGGCCGACAGGGTGGTGTTGGTTTCCACCAGTTCCTTGTAGGTGTCGTGGAACCGCTGGAGACCGGGGTCCGCGACGGGTTGCGCCCGGGCGGCACCGCCCGCCAGGACCGCCAGCATGGCAAGCCCAGCGACAAGACCTGCCGATGTCCACATGCGGATCTCCCCCCTCGCGGCCCACGGCCGGGATCAACCCCGTCCACCGGCATCCTCGGACCTTTGGCAGGGCCGCGCAAGGGTCGGCGGTCCTGCGCAGGTTCGGGGCCCGCAGCCGGGAGGGGATCGCCTGACACGCCCCGGGG
>CAIQUG010000151.1 GCA_903874895.1 uncultured Caulobacterales bacterium
CCGTTCCGCCTCCTCGATCCGCATCTGCGCGGCGCGACGCCTTGCCTGTTCCGCCGCCGCCTCGGAGGCCAGCCGCTCCACCTCTGCGTCAGCAGCGGCGCGGGCGGCTTCCGCTGCCGCCAGTGCGGCTTCCAGCGCCGGAATGCGTTCGGGGGCGTCGGCCAGCAGGCGCTCAACGTCCGCCAGCTCCCGCGACAGCCGCTCCACCGAGCCGGCGGCATCGTCGATCATCTGCTGCTCGCGGCTGCGGTCGGCGTCGATGCGGGCCATCTCGCCCTTCAGCCGCGCCACCTCGGCCTGGGCCTGGGCCTCTTCCCGGTCGACCCGGTCCCGCTCGATGGTCAGGCGCTGGAGCACGGCCGCGGCGATCTGTTCCTCTTCCCGCAGGGGCTTGAGCGCCTCGGCAGTCGTCAGAGCGTCGGTTTCCGCGCGGGCCGTGTCGGCGCTGGCCTCCC
Source organism: uncultured Caulobacterales bacterium (assembly GCA_903874895.1). Taxonomy (GTDB): domain Bacteria; phylum Pseudomonadota; class Alphaproteobacteria; order Caulobacterales; family Caulobacteraceae; genus CAIMFV01. Next base: position 456 of record CAIQUG010000151.1, read on the forward strand.
CGAGGGCGGCCTCGGCCTCGGTCAGGGCCTGGCGGGCCGCCACCAGACCGGCCCGAGCCTCCTCCCACCGGGAGATCAAGGCCGCGGCCTGGAGCGCGCGGATCTCCGCGGACAGACGCTTGTACTTCTCCGCCTGACGGGCCTCGCGCTTCAGGCGGTTCAGGGTCTGGTCGAGTTCCCGGGTGACATCCTCAAGCCGCTCCAGATTGGCTTCGGCGGCCCGCAGGCGAAGCTCGGCCTCATGCCGACGGCTGTGCAGGCCCGAGACGCCCGCAGCTTCTTCCAGGATCCGTCTGCGGTTGGACGGCTTGGCGCCGATCAGTTCGGAGATCTGCCCCTGCCGAACCAGGGACGGGGAATTGGCCCCGGTGGAGGCGTCCGCGAACAGCAGCTGCACGTCCCGGGCCCGGGTCTCGACCCCGTTCACCCGATAGGTCGAGCCGGCCCCCCGGTCGATGCGGCGGACCACTTCCAGCACCGGGTGATGATTGAACTGGGCCGGGGCCTTGCGGCTGGCATTGTCGATCTGCAGCAGCACTTCCGCATGATTGCGGGACGCGCGGCCCTGGGCCCCGGCAAAGATGACGTCATCCATGCCCTCGGCACGCATCGCCTTGGCGGAGGTCGCCCCCATCACCCAGCGAAGGCTTTCCAGCAGGTTCGACTTGCCGCAGCCATTCGGTCCCACGACACCCGTGAGGCCGGGCTCGATCCGGAACTCGATCGGATCGACGAAGGACTTGAAGCCCGATATGCGCAGTCGCTGGAACTGCATGATCTGGCCGCCCGGACCCCGCGCCTACTTCTTCGCCACGGCAGCGGTGTCGATCGCCTTTGCCAGGACTTCCATGGTCGTCTCGCCGCTGGCCACCTGCTTGCCATTGACGATGAAGGTGGGCGTGCCCTCGATCTTGTCCTCGGTCACGCCGCGGTCCGCCCGCTTCTGCACGCCGTCGAGGGCAGCGGTGTCGCTGAGGCAGGTGTTGAAGCTGTCTTCGGTCATGCCCATGGACTTGGCGATGCGCAGCAGCGGGGTGCGGCTGTCCTGGGTGGCGAACATCTCCTCCTGGGAGCGGAACACCGCCTCCACCACCTGGAAGTACTTGTCCTTCCCGGCGCAGCGGGCCAGCACGAAGGCGGCGGCGGCCACCGGCACCGGGGGGGTCAGGAACTCCCGGAACACGTAGTGGATCTTGCCCGTGTCGATATAGCGGGCCTTCAGGGTCGGGAACACGTCACGGTCGAACCGCGCGCAGTGCGAGCAGGTGGCCGACGCATATTCGATCAGCGTCACCGGTGCATTCGGATTGCCCAGCTCCATGTCCCCGCCATCGGCGACCGAGGTGGATGACTTGCTGCCGCAGGCCGTCACCAGTCCAACGGCGGCGGCGGCGATCACGAGCGTGCGAACGAGGTTCTTCATGGAAACGTCCCCGGGAAACTGAACGAAAGGTTAACTGTGATTCCCCGCTTTAACGCGAGGCGCAGGCCATGGCGAGCCTGCGCCGTCGCCGCGGCCATATTTTGTCAGGTCCGACGGCGGTTGCGGAGGACTTCCGCCTCGATCCGGGCCTCTTCCCGCATCACCGCTCGACCCAGCTCCAGGAGCGATGCCTTGAGGGAGCCATCGGGGGCGTCGTCGAGGCCGCGCGCCAGTTCGGCTTCCTGTGCGGCATCGAGGGGCGGCGGACGGCGGGGACGGGGCGGGGGCGGGGCCAGCGCCCGGACCGGTCCCTGGATGATCCGCAACCGGTCGACGGCACCGGTGCCGAGGAACAGGTTGACCCGTTCGAGGATTTCCGGGGCCTGATGCTGGATCAGGGCTGCGGCGGGACCATTGACGCGGATTTCCAGGCTCCCGGCGGCATGGCCCTTCTTGCGGGACAGCTTGACGGGTTCGGTATGGCGGGCGAGGACATCGCCGACGATCTCGCGCCAGCGGGCCTGCAGCGCCTGAGGACCCTCGCCGAAGCGGTCCTCCAGGGGCTTGAGCAGTCGGGTCAGGGCCCGACCTGCAGTGGGTGGCGGGCGCCGGGCCGGCCGCGTCCTGCGCGCGGCAAGGATCAGCGCGGTCTCGTTCGCATCTGGCAGGCTGCGTCGGCTCATGGGCCCTATCTATACGCGATCATGTGACGGAGGGGATGTGAAATCGGGTGATAAGCCGCCACACGCTGGGGGAGAGGCCGGGCTTGCGGACCTGCGCCGCCGTCTGCTGGCCTGGTATGACGCCGCAGCCCGGACGCTGCCCTGGCGGGCCGGTCCCGGGGCATCACAGCGAACGGATCCCTATTTCGTCTGGTTGTCCGAGGTCATGCTGCAGCAGACCACCGTGCCGCATGCCACGCCCTATTTCCTGGCCTTCACCCGGCGCTGGCCCACCGTGTCCGACCTGGCGGCCGCGCAGGACGCCGAGGTGATGGCCGCCTGGGCGGGGCTCGGCTACTACGCCCGCGCCCGCAACCTGCTGAAATGCGCCCGGGCCGTGGCGGCGGAGCACGGCGGACGCTTTCCCGGGACGGAAGCCGCCCTGCTGGCCCTGCCGGGGATCGGCCCCTACACCGCTGCCGCGGTAGCGGCCATTGCCTTCGATCAGCCCGCCAATGTGGTGGACGGCAATGTGGAGCGGGTGATGTCCCGCCTGTTCGCCATCGAGACGCCCCTGCCGGCCGCCAAGGCCGAGATCCGGGTCCGGGCAGCCGGTTTCATCGATGCCGCGTCCGACCGGCACGGGGACTGGGCCCAGGCCTTGATGGACCTCGGCGCGACGGTCTGTCGGCCCGGCGTTCCGGATTGCGGGGCCTGTCCGCTGGCGCAGGGCTGCGCGGGGAAGGCCGGGGGGGCACCCGCCCGCTATCCGCTGAAGTCCCGCAAGGCGGAGCGACCGCACCGTCACGGGGTGGTCTGGGTGGTCCTTCGGGGCGGGGCGGTGGCCCGGGTGCGGCGGCCGGACAAGGGCCTGCTGGGCGGGATGATCGCCCTGCCGACCAGCGACTGGCGGGATCGTCCCTGGTCCCGGGCGGAGATGGAGGTCGTGGCCCCGGCAGCGGCGGACTGGCATCTGGCCGGATCGGTGGACCATGTGTTCACCCACTTTTCCCTGACCCTCGATGTCTATGTGGGGGATGGGGAGATCACCGGGGCGGAATGGTGCACGGCGTCCGAGGCCGGGACAGGGCTTCCCAGCGTCTTCCAGAAGGCCCTGCAGCGCGGCCTGGCCTGAGGAGCGGGGTGTCGATCAGTCCGCCTGGACCAGCTGGACGAACCGGTAGCCGCGGTTTTCCAGGGCCACGAGGATCCGATCCAGCACGGCGACCATGTCGGGGTTGAAGTCGTGGAGCAGCAGTATGCCCCCCCGCCGCGCGTCAGTGCGCAGGACAGCCCGGGCCAGGATCTCCTCGGGACCCAGGGAGTCCCAGTCGTCGGCGTCGAGGTCCGCCGATATGACGGCATAGCCCTGCTCGGCGAGCCAGGCATCCATCTCGGGGCTGTGGATCAGGCTGGGATAGCGGAAGAACCGCTGCAGTCGCCGTTGATCGTCCGCCGAGGCCGGGGCCAGGGCCGTGCGGATCTCCGCGAAACTGTCCGTGACTTCCTTGCGGGCGATCTCGGCCGGCAGAGCGGGTAGACTGTCCGGATGGGTCTGGCTGTGCGCGCCGAGGGTGTGACCGGCTGCGGCGATGGCACGGACGGTGTCCGGATCCTCCCGTACCTCCTGGCCGACCAGGAAGAAGGTGGCGCGGATGCAGTGCCGCTGCAGGATCTCGAGGACCTGACGGGTGTGCTCGCCGTCCGGTCCGTCGTCAAAGGTGAGGGCGACCTCGCGGTCGGCCAGCGGGGCCGTGGTGGCATAGCTGATGGTGCCGATCCGTGTGCCGCCGAAGGCCCGGACGGCTGTCTGGCGGGGACTGGCCGCCGATTGCGGATGGCCGGGGCAGGCCATGCCCGCCACCGGTGCCGCCGCCAGCATCATCGCCCCGATCAACGCCAGCACAGCCCTACCACTCCCGACCCAATCCCGCCCTGATCGCCGCGAATCACGGTGCGTCGTCGAGCTGTCCGACAAGACTATCGCACCCCCGGGGCGAGGAGGGAGGCGTCGTCAGCCCAGATTGGCGCGGACCTTGGTTCGGAGCACATCGATCGGGGTCAGTCCGCGATCGGTCTTCATGTGCCAGAAGGTCCAGCCGTTGCAGGCCGGTGCCTGATCGACCAGGGCGCCCAGCTTGTGGATCGAGCCGGACAGGTCACCATGCACGAGGCTGCCGTCCGCCCGGACCTGCGCCCGCCGCGCACCCTTCGGGCAATAGAGTTCGTCTCCCGGGTTCAGGAGGCCGGCCTCCAGGATCATGCCGAAGGGAATCCGGGGCTCGGACTTCTTCGAGCCCATGACCGCAAGGTTTTCGGGTGCGGTCGGCAGGACCTGGGCGATGCGCGTCTTCGCCAGTTCCGCATAGCCGGGGTCCCGCTCGATGCCGATATAGCGCCGGCCCAGGCGCTTGGCGGCCGCGCCGGTGGTGCCGACGCCGAAGAACGGGTCGAGCACCACGTCACCGGGCCGGGTGGAGGCCAGCAGCACCCGGTGCAGCAGGGCTTCCGGCTTCTGGGTCGGGTGCGCCTTGTTACCGTCCGCGTCCTTCACCCGCTCCTCGCCTGTGCAGAGCGGGATGAGCCAGTCGGAGCGCATCTGCAGGTCGTCATTGGCGGTCTTCAGGGCATCGTAGTTGAAGGTGTAGCGCCGTTGTCCGCGGGAGCGTGCCGCCCAGATCAGGGTCTCCGTCGCATTGGCGAACCGGGTGCCCTTGAAGTTCGGCATGGGGTTTGACTTGCGCCACACGATGTCGTTCAGGATCCAGTAGCCCAGGTCCTGCAGGGTCGAGCCGACCCGGAAGATGTTGTGATAGCTGCCGATGACCCACAGGGCACCATCGTCCTTCAGCACGCGGCGGGCCTCGGTCAGCCACGCCTTGGTGAAGGTGTCGTAGGCCTCGAAGCTGTCGAAGCGGTCCCACTCGTCGTCCACGGCATCGACCCGGGACTGGTCCGGACGGGTCAGCTCTCCGCCGAGTTGCAGGTTGTAGGGCGGGTCGGCAAAGACGAGGTCGACGGACCGGTCGGGCAGGGTCCGCATCATCTCGACGCAATCACCGATCAGGATCTGGCCGCTCATTCATGGGCTCCGGCTAACGGGCAACAGGTCACCGCATTTTTCAGGTGACGGGTTTCGGTTCCAGATGGCCGCATGACGGTTAAGAATTGATTCACGGACTCAGTCGGACGGCTCCTGCATGACCCAATCCCCTTCATCCCCTGTGGAAACACCTTCCGCCTTCGATCCGGAGGACTGGGCGGCGTTCAGGGCGCTCGGCCGGCGCATGGTCGATGATCTGGTCGACCAACTGCAGGGTCTTGCGGACGGGCCGGTCTGGAGGCCGATGCCGGACAGCGTCCGGGCGGGGTTCCGCACGCCCGCGCTGACGTCTCCGGTGGCCGTCGAGACAGTGTATGCGGACTATCTCGAAACCGTGGTGCCCTATGCCGGTGGCAATCGCCATCCGGGCTTCATGGGCTGGGTCCAGGGGGGCGGGGCACCCGTCGGAGCCCTCGCGGAGATGCTGGCCGCGGGGCTCAACATGAACTGTGGTGGCCGCGACCATGTGGGCATCGCGCTGGAGGAGCAGGTCGGGTTGTGGGTCCGGAACTGGTTCGGGTTTCCGTCCAGCGCCAAGGGACTGTTCGTCACCGGTGCCTCCATGGCCAACTTCGTCGCATGTCTCGCCGCCCGGACCCGCGCCCTGGGGCCGGAGGTGAGGGCGCAGGGGCTGGGCAACGCCCGCCTGACAGCCTATGCGGCGGAGGGGGCGCATGCCTGCGTCGTCCGGGCCATGGAGATGGCGGGCCTCGGACGGGAGGCTCTCAGGCGGGTTCCGCTCAATGCCGATTTCCAGATGGATGTCAGGGCTCTGGCGGCCCGGATTGATGCAGATCTTGAGGCCGGGTTCCGGCCCTTCCTGATCACGGCGACGGCAGGATCTGTGGACGTCGGGGCCTTCGACGACCTGTCGGCCCTGGCCGATGTGGCCGCCCGCCATGGGATATGGCTGCATGTGGATGGGGCCTATGGGGCCCTGGGCGTCCACTCCGCGCGGGTGCGGCCGAAGCTTGCCGGGCTCGACCGCGTGCAGTCGGTGGCCTTCGACTTCCACAAGTGGGGGCAGGTTCCATACGATGCCGGCTTCGTCATGGTGGCGGACGGGGCCGGGCTGACGGACGTGTTCGCCTCCCCCGCCGCCTATCTGTCCCGGGAGCCGGAGGGGCTGGCCGCCGGAGACTTCTGGCCGACGGACTACGGCCCGGACCTGTCCCGCGGCTGCCGGGCGCTGAAGACCTGGTTCGTCCTTCGGACCTGCGGCGTGGAAGCCATCGGTGCCGCCATCGACAATGGCCTCGATCTGGCCGCTGCTCTGCGCCGACGTATCGCCGAGGCCCCGGATCTGGAGCAGCTGGGGCCGTCGGATCTCAACATCGTCTGCTTCCGCTGGATCCCCGGTCGCGAGTCGTGCGGCGCCGCAGACCCGTCTCTGGACCGGCTGAACCGCGAGACCGCCCGGCGTCTTCAGCTCAAGGGGCGGGTTGCGCCGTCCCTGACTCAAATCGACGGCAAGGTGGCCCTGCGCGCCGCATTGTTTAACCCGCGGGCAACCCTTTCAGACATCAATGCGCTGGTGGACGGCGTCCGTTTCGAGGGGGCCGCGCTGGCCGGAGAGGTATTCCCATGACAGGTTTCGTCGACGGTGGCGCCACAGGGGCCGGCGCAGGTGCGCCAGACGCCGGGGCACCGAGGGACGTGATCGGCCTTGCGGCCCTGACCCATCGCGCCTACTCCGGCGTCGATCTCCAGCCCATCTGGGAAGGTCTGCTCCGCCGGGTGCGTGCAGATCCGTACGATGCCGCGGCCCTCATGGACATGGGCATCCTGCTCCAGCTCACCGGCAGCAAGGAGCAGGGCCTGGATGCCCAGCGCCACGCCCTGGCGCTGCACAAGGTCTATGTCCGCCCAGGTGCACCGGAGGGGCTGAGGCTGCTGGCCTTCGTCACGCCGGGTGATTTCATGGCGAACACGCCCCTCGACTTCCTGCTGGAGGGGACCGACACCAACCTGATCCACTTCTATGTGGGGGAGGGCGAGCCGTTGCCGCCGGTGCCCGAACATGACCTGGCCTTTGTGGCCGTCGGCGAGTCCGACGAGACCCGCGCCGTGCTTCGCAGCCTTCGGCCGATGCTGAAGGTCTGGCCGCGACCGGTCCTCAACGCCCGGGTGGATGTGATCGCGTCCCTTGGCCGGGATGCCGTCGCAGCTCTCTTTGCAGGGTCGGACAAGGTCCTCGCCCCGTCCACGGTCCGGGTGGAGCGGGATGCCGTGGCGCAGTTTGCGGCCGACGGCACCGGCGACCTGCTCGGCCAGGGCGGTCTCGGCTTTCCCCTGATCATTCGGCCGGTCGGATCCCATGCCGGACAGGACCTGTCCATGACACCGGATGCCGCCGCCCTGACGGACTATCTGAAGACGTCCAACGCCCTCGAATATTTTGTGGCCCCCTTCGTGGACTACGCCAGCCCCGACGGCCTGTTCCGGAAGTATCGGATCGCCCTGATCGGAGGCGTGCCCTACATCAGCCATCTGGCGATCTCCGAGCACTGGATGGTCCACTACCTGAACTCGGGCATGGCGGAGAATGCCGACCGGCGCGGCCAGGAGGCGGAGGCCATGGCCACCTTCGACGAGGGGTTCGCCCAGCGCCACAAGGCCGCGCTGGAAGAGCTTTGCCAGCGGATCGACCTGGACTATTTCGCCGTGGATGCGGCGGAAACGCCTGACGGCCGCCTGCTTCTCTTCGAGGCCGATGTGGCGATGATCGTCCATTCCATGGATGAGCCGGAGCTGTTCCCCTACAAGGGGCCGGCCATGAAGAAGCTGTTCTCCGCCTTCCACGATCTGCTCGCCCGTACCGCCGCTCGGGCCTGAGACCGGTCGGAGGCCACTCCGCAGCCTTTCCTGTCATCCCACGCCAGTCCCTGTCCTTCCTCCGGACAGGGGGAGATGCACCGTACGCCGTGTATGTTCTATGTATGTTCTGTGAGTTGTTTTGCCAGAACAATCACAGCCCGTTGATTGACTGTGTAGGGCCCAATTTCGGGCCTTTGGTGTCATTGTATCCCAATTAATCCCATGCTAACCCATTTCTCAGGTGGCGGGCTGGGCTGGCTGCGCCCGAATGGGGACAGACAAGGGTGTTTCTCTCGACCTTCGAGAAGCCTCTGGACCAGAAGCGCCGCATCGTGGTGCCGGCGGATTTTCGCGCCCTGTCCGTCGGTCCGTTCGAAGGCGTGTTCTGCTTCCCTTCCATCGAAGCCGACTGTCTCGAAGGGGGCGGGGTCGCCCTGTTCAACCAGTACCAATCCCTGATCGGGGAATTGTCCTTCGGCGATCCCCTGCGCAGCGCCCTCGAGACGGTGGTCCTCGGCGGCATGCACAAGCTGTCCTTCGACACGGCCGGTCGCATCACCCTGCCGGAAGAGTTGTGCGAAGCCTTCGGCCTGACCGACCGGGTGGTCGTGGTCGGCCTGGGCGATCGGTTCCAGGTGTGGGCGCCGGAGGCCTTCGCGGCCCATCGCGACGCGGCCCGAAGGGCGGCGCGAGATGGCCTGGCCGCCCTGCGGGAGGCTCAGCGCCTCGCCCGGCCAACGGGAGGGGCGGCATGACGGCTCCTCCGCATCTGCCCGTCCTGCTGCACGAGGTGGTCGAGGCCCTGACCCCGGCAGCCGGCGTCCGCATCATCGATGCGACCTTTGGGGCCGGCGGATACAGCCGGGCGCTGCTCGAGGCCGGGGCGCAGGTCCTGGCCCTGGATCGCGATCCCACCGCGCGCCGGTTCGCCGGGCCGCTGGAAGCCGCGTTTCCGGACCGCTTCCGGCTGGCAGAGTCCCGCTTTTCCGAGCTGGAAGGCGCGCTGGGCGAGGCCGGCTGGGCGGGTTGCGATGCCATCGTCTTCGACATCGGCGTGTCGTCCATGCAGTTGGATGAGGCCGACCGTGGCTTTTCCTTCATGCGGGACGGTCCGCTGGACATGCGCATGGGCGGGGAGGGCCCCACGGCCGCCGATCTGGTCAATGAGACCGAGCCGGCGGAACTCGCCCGCCTGTTCTGGATCTACGGGGAGGAGCGTGCGTCCCGCCGCATCACCCAGTTTCTGGTCCGTCGCCGCGCGGCCGCCCCCTTCACCCGGACCCTCGAGTTGGCCGAGGAGATCGAGCGGGCCGTCGGCGGGCGCAAGGGCGCGCCGACCCATCCGGCCACCCGGGTGTTCCAGGCCCTGCGGATCGCCGTGAACGACGAGCTGGGCGAGCTGGAAGCGGGCCTTGCCGCAGCCGAACGGGTGCTGCCCGCCGGCGGGCGCCTGGCCGTGGTCACCTTCCATTCCCTCGAGGACCGGATCGTGAAGTCGTTCCTCACAGAGCGGGCCGGGCGCACCCCCGCAGGCTCCCGTCACCTGCCGCAGGCCCCGAAGGGTGCCGCGGCCAGCTTCGAGCTTCAGTTCAACGGTCACCGCGGTCCGGGCGCCGCGGAACTGGCCGACAATCCCCGGGCCCGATCGGCGAAACTGCGCGCGGCGATCCGCACCTCCGCGCCGGTCTGGAGGAGGGCTGCATGAGCGTCGCGATCATTCGTCTCCTGACGGTCCGGGTCCGGGGTGTCAGTCTGTTCGAGACCCTGGCCTTTGCCTGTCTCGTCGCTCTGATGCTGGCGGTCTACCTGTTCAAGGCAGGTGCCGGTCAGGAAAGTGCGCGGATCAACGAGCTGAACCGGGACATCCTGGCCGAGCAGCGGGATGTCCGCCGCCTCCAGGAGGAGCTGGGCCGTCTGGAGCAGCCCGCCCGCATCGAACAACTCTCCGACCGGATGCTGGGCCTGCAGCCGGTGAGGGCGAAGCAGGAACTGCAGGTTGCTGATCTGCAAGCCATCGCCCGGCGTCCGGCCGTATCGCCTGGAAGCCCCGTGTCCCCTGCCGTCGCGCCGGTCGCCGCGTCCGTCGTGGGAGTGCACTGATGCAGCGCCCCCACGACGAGCTCTATCGCGCGCCGCCGAACCTGTTCCGGATGTGGCGGTTGCTGATCGAATTCCTGTGGCGGATCGAGCATGCGTTCGAGCGCAGCCGGACCCGCAACCGGCCCGTGGACGACACCCGGGTCCGCATCTTCGGCGTCCTGGTCATCTTCAGCATGCTGTTCCTGTTCCTCGCTGTGAAGGCGAGTGCGGTGGCGCTGCTGAACCATGTGGAAGTCGGCGTCGAAGGGCCCAAGGCGACCATCCACCGGGCCGATCTGGTGGATCGCAACGGCGAGGTCCTAGCCCTCGACGTGCCGCATTACGGCGTCTACCTCGACGGCCGTGAGGTGTGGAGCGCCAAGGAAACCCAGGGCAGCCTGATGACCATCCTGCCGCACGTGCCCGTTGCCAAGATCGATGAAGCCGTGGCCGGCAAGCGGATCGTGCTCCTCCAGAACGGTCTGACCGCCGAGGAACGGGACCGGGTCCACGACCTCGGCCTTCCGGGCGTGTCGTTCCAGGAGGAGCCGCGCCGCGCCTATCCGCTAGACCATCAGGCCTCGCACCTGATCGGCTTCGCGGACCCGTCGGGCAAGGGCCTGGCCGGGGCGGAAAAGGCGCTGGACGCGGATATCCACGGCGCGGCGGCCGGGGGCGGGCATATCGCCTTGTCCATGGACCTGCGCATCCAGGCGGCCCTCGAGGCCGAGCTGAAGCGGGCCGTGACCCTCTACGGGGCCCAGAACGCCATCGGCGTGGTCACCAATGTGCGCACCGGCGAGGTGCTGGCCCTGGCGAACCTGCCCGACTACGATCCCAACCATCCCGGTGACGGCGATCCTGCAAGCAAGGTCAACCGGGCCGGTGCCTATCGCTACGAGATGGGGTCCACCTTCAAGATGTTCACCTTCGCCATGGCCCTGAACGAGCATGTGGCGCGGCTGGACACGGTCCTGGACACGACCCACAACCTGCAGATCGGGACCCGGGCCATCCATGACAGCCACGCCGCCGGCAAGAACCTGACCATGGAGGAGGTCTTCCTCGAAAGCTCCAACATCGGCACGGCGCGACTGGCGCGGATGGCGGGCATCGGCAAGCTGCATAGCTATCTGCAGAACTTCGGTGTGCTGGATCGGGCGAAGATCGAGCTGGCGGAGTCCGTGAAGCCGCTGGCACCGGCAGAATGGAACGAGGACTCCGGTCTCTCGGTGTCCTTTGGTCACAACATCGCCGTCACCCCGCTGGCCGTGGCCCAGGGGGTCGGGGGTCTGATGAACGGCGGCCACCTGCTGCCGCTGACGATCCGCCGGCATGAGGGGACAGAGCTGCCGACCGGTGCGCAGGTGATCGCGCCGCAGACCTCCCAGGTGCTGCTGCAGCTGATGCGCAAGAACGTGACCGACGGCACCGGGCGCAATGCCGAGAAGGAGGCCCCCGGCTATCGCATGGGCGGCAAGACCGGCACGGCGGAGAAGGTCATCAACGGCGTCTATGCCCGCAAGCGCCTGTTCACCTCCTTCGCCGCCGTGTTCCCGACGGACGGCGCGCTGGATGCGCCGCGCTATCTGGTGCTGGTCCTGCTGGACGAGCCCAAGGCGACCGCCGCCAGTTCCGGCAATGCGCAGGCTGCCTGGAACGCCGGCCCCACCGCCGGCCGGGTCGTCAACCGCATCGCCCCCTTGCTCAACGTGAAGCGGGATCTGACCCAGATCGCGGCCCGGCCCATTGACAAGCCCCTCGTCGAAGATGTCACCACGGATGCGCAATGAGCCAGCCGTCCCGTCGTCTTTCCGATCTCCTGCAGCGGCCGCTGGACGTTGATCCGCTCATCACCGGCGTGACGGCCGACAGCCGTCGTGTGGCACCGGGGGCGCTGTTCGCGGCACTGCCGGGGACGCATGTGGACGGGCGCAGCTTCATTCCCCGGGCGCTGGAGCAGGGTGCCGCCGCCGTGCTGGTGCCGGAGGATACGGACGATCCGGCGGCGGCGCTGGTCAAGACCCATGACGTGCGGCGGGCCTTCGCCCTGGCGGCCGCCCGGTTCTGGGGCACCCAGCCCCCGGTGATCGTCGCGGTGACCGGGACCAACGGCAAGACCTCGGTGGCCACGTTCTGCCGGCAGATCTTCACCCACCTCGGCCGCAAGGCTGCCAGCCTCGGAACGCTGGGACTGGAACTGGCCGACGAGAACCTCACCGGACCGGGCCTGACGACGCCCGACGCGGAAGCCGTGGCCCGGATGGCGGCGGATCTGGTGACCCGCGGCGTGACCCATCTGGCGATCGAAGCCTCGTCCCACGGCCTCGACCAGCGACGTATCGACGGGCTTCGCCTCACCGCGGCGGGCTTCACCAACCTGACCCAGGATCACCTGGACTATCACGGGGACATGGACGCCTACCGGGCGGCCAAGCTGCGCCTGTTCGACAGTCTGACTCCCACGGGCGCGACGGCGGTGCTGAACGCCGACAGCCCGGAGTTTCCGGCCTTTGCGGCGTCGGCCTATCTCTACGGCCAGACGGTGTTTTCCGTGGGCGAGGCCGGGCACGGCCTGCACCTGGCCGACCGGCGGCCGGAACCCTATGGGCAGGAGCTGATCCTGCGCTTCCGCGGCCGGGGCTATTCCGTGCGGCTGCCCCTGGCGGGTGCCTTCCAGGCCTCCAATGCCCTCGTGGCCGCCGGACTGTGCATCGCGGCGGGGGAGCGGCCGGACGATGTGATCGCGGCGCTCGCCTATCTGAAGGGGGCCCCCGGGCGGCTGCAGTGGGTCGGTCGGACCACCGACGGCGGCGAGGCCTATGTGGACTACGCCCATACTCCCGACGGGCTGGAGACGGTGCTGAAGGCGGTCCGCCCCCATGCCCGCGGTCGGGTGATCGTGGTGTTCGGCGCCGGCGGAGACCGGGACACCTCAAAGCGTCCTCGCATGGGGGAGGCGGCGGCCCGGCTGGCGGACCTGGCCATCGTCACCGATGACAATCCCCGGTCCGAGGATCCGGCTGCGATCCGCGCCATGGTGCTTCAGGGCTGTCCGGACGCGGTGGAGGTCGGGGATCGGCGGGCCGCCATCCGCGCCGGGGTCGAGCAGCTTCGCAGTGGGGATATCCTTGTGGTCGCCGGCAAGGGGCACGAGCAGGGCCAGACCATCGCCGGCGTGACCCATCCGTTCGACGATGTGGCGGAAACGGCCCACGCCCTGGTGGCCCGCGGGGGCGAGACCGCCCGTGTCTGAGGCCCTGCCGCTGTGGACCGCAGACGAGATCGCAGCCGCGGTCGGCGGGACCTTCACCGAGCCCTTCAGTGTCTCCGGCGTGTCCATCGACACCCGCTCCCTCGAGGCCGGTGACCTGTTCGTCGCCCTCGCCGGTGCCCGGGACGGCCATGACTTCGTGCCGGCCGCGCGCGCCCGCGGGGCTGCGGGATCCCTCGTGGTCCGGCCGGTCGACGGGCCGCACGTGCGCGTTCCCGACGTCTTCGAGGCGCTGCAGGCCCTCGGCCGCGCCAGCCGGGCCCGTCCGCCGCAGCTGGCCTGCGCGGCGGTGACCGGGTCGGTGGGCAAGACCAGCGTGACCCAGGCCATTGCGGCCGCCCTGCGGCTGGCGGGACACGGCCACAGCTCGGTGAAGTCCTACAACAATCATATCGGCGTGCCCCTGACGCTTGCCCGCATGCCACGGGACACCCGCCGGGCGGTGTTCGAGGTGGGCATGAACCATGCCGACGAGATCACGCCCCTCGTGGCCATGATCCGTCCGCAGGTGGCTGTGGTGACCACTGTGGGCCCCGTGCATATCGAGAACTTCGCCGACGGGGAGGCCGGCGTGGCCCGGGCCAAGGCCGAGATCTTCTCGGGTCTGGCCTCCGGAGGACTGGCGGTGCTGAATGCCGACAACCGCTGGTTCGAAGTCCTGCGGGACGCAGCGTCCGAACGGTCGGCAGAGATCGTCTCCGTGGGCCGGACGGCCGGCAGTACGGCGTGCCTGCTCGATCTCGCTCCGGATGGACCGGGCCAGATCGTCACGGCGGAGATCCTCGGCCAGCGGCTGCGATTCCCCATCGCCCAGTCCGGCGACCACTGGGGGCTGAACGCGCTGATGGTGGTGGTGACCGCCGAGGGCCTGGGTGTGGATCGCCCCACCGTGCTGCAGGCCCTCGCCGATTTCGGCCCCCTGGGCGGGCGCGGGGCGGAGTTGACGGTGGCGCTGCCCGGCGGGACCTACACGCTGGTGGACGAGAGCTATAATGCCAACCCGGTGTCGATGCAGGCGGTGATCGCCGCCCTCGGCGCGCGCCGTGTGAACGGCCGCCGGATCCTGGCCCTGACGGACATGCTGGAACTCGGTGCCCAGGGACCGGCCTTGCATGCGGCATTGGCCGAGGATATCCGGTCCGCAGGCGTGGATCTTGTGTTCTGTGCCGGCCCGCTGATGCAGGCCCTTTGGGACGCCCTTCCGCCGCAGACGCGGGGAATTCATGCGCCGGATGCAAGTCTGCTCGCCCCTGAGCTGAAAGAGGCTGTTCGGCCGGGCGATGTTGTGGTGGTCAAGGGATCGAACGGGTCGCGCGCGTCGCTGATCGTCGACGCGCTGGCCGGCCGGGGGAGTTCTTGATGCTGTATCTTCTGTACGACTATTTCGAGCATGCGCACCAGCACATCCCGCTCTTGAACCTGCTGCACTACCTGACCTTCCGGGCGGCCATGGCCCTGTTCACGGGACAGCTGGTCGCGATTTCCATGGGCTCGCGCTTCATCAACTGGATGAAGGTCAAGCAGGGCAAGGGCCAGCCCATCCGGACCGACGGGATCGAGCGTCACGTGCTGGAGAAGAAGGGCACGCCGACCATGGGCGGGTTCATGATCCTGGCGGGCCTCGCGGTGGGCACGCTGTTGTGGGCGGACCTGACCAACATCAACGTCTGGGTCGTGCTGATGGTAACGGCGGGCTACGGCATCCTGGGCTTCATGGACGACTATGCCAAGGTCACCAAGCAGACCACGGCGGGCGTTTCCAGCCGGATGAAGCTTCTCGTCCAGTTCCTGATCGCCGGTCTAGCGACCCTGATCCTGGTCCGGATGAGCGCGGCGGGGACCACCATGGGCAATTTCTCCACGTCGCTCACCTTCCCGGTGTTCAAGAGCCTGATGATCGATCTCGGCTGGTTCTACGTGGCCTTCGGTGCCTTCGTGATCGCCGGTTTCTCCAATGCCGTGAACCTGACCGACGGCCTCGATGGACTGGCCATCGTGCCGGTGATGATCGCGTCCACGGCCTTCGGCGTGATCGCCTATCTCGTCGGTAACTACGTCTTCGCCCAGTATCTGCAGATCCACTTTGTCCCCGGTGCCGGAGAGCTGGCCGTGGTCTGCGGCTCCGTCATCGGCGCCGGCATGGGCTTTCTGTGGTACAACGCCCCGCCGGCGCGGATCTTCATGGGCGACACCGGCTCCCTGGCGCTCGGTGGCCTGCTGGGGGCGATTGCCGTCTGCACCAAGCACGAGATCGTTCTTGGCATCGTCGGCGGCCTGTTCGTGGTGGAGACCCTGTCGGTGGCCATCCAGGTGCTGTATTTCCGCCGCACCGGCAAGCGGGTGTTCCTGATGGC
>CAIQUG010000152.1 GCA_903874895.1 uncultured Caulobacterales bacterium
GGGACTGGACCTGAAGGAGCTCGGCTCCGATCCCGGCGGCATGTCGGCGGCCAATGCCGCAGGGGCCGAGGCCAACCCGGTCAAGGCCATCGAGATGTGCGTCAAGCCCGTGATCGGGGCCATCAACGGGGTCGCCATCACGGGCGGGTTCGAGGTGGCGCTGGCCTGCGACATCCTGATCGCCTCCGAGCGCGCCCGATTCGCCGACACCCATGCCCGGGTCGGCATCCTGCCCGGCTGGGGCCTGTCGCAGAAGCTGTCCCGGCTGATCGGCATCTATCGCGCCAAGGAACTGTCGCTCAGCGGCAACTTCATCGACGCGAAGACGGCGGAGGCCTGGGGCCTCGTCAACCGCGTGGTGCCGGCGGACGACCTGCTGCCCGCCGCCCTGAAGCTGGCCGCCGAGATCGCCTCCGTGCCGGGGGATTCCGTGAATATCTACAAGAAGCTGATCGACGAGGGCTTTGCCATGACCTTCGGCGACAGCCTGACGCACGAGACCGCCACCACCAAGAGCCTCAACGCCGCCGTCACGCCGGAGGCGGTGGAGGCCCGTCGCGCCCAGGTCCAGGCCCGCGGCCGCACCCAGGCCTGAGATCCGCCCCGGCGGTCGTCACCGGCTCCAGGTCCAGTCGGCGGCGCTGGCCCGACAGCCGCCGTCCGGTGCCCCGGTCCAGGCCCGGCCGCGAACCACCCGCCCGGTGGGGGCGCGGGTGGCCTTGCCATTGCGCAGGGCGAAGCCGCCATTGACCAGCACCTGCTCCACCCCGGTGGCCAGCTGCGCCGGTTCTTCGAATGTGGCGTGATCCTGGATGGTGGCCGGGTCGAACACCACGACGTCGGCGAAGTAGCCGGACTTCAAGAGCCCCCGGTCCTTCAGCGAGAGCACCTGCGCTGGAGCGCCGGACAACTTGCGGATCGCCTCCGCCAGGGTCAGGCGATGCTCCTCGCGGACATATTTCGCCAGCACCCGGGCAAAGTTGCCGTAAGCCCGGGGATGGTTGTGCGACTTCAGGAAATCCCCCTCCGGCGCGGGGGCGGCCTCGTCGGAGCCGAAGCTCATCCACGGGAGCGCCACCTCCCGCCGCAGATTGTCCTCCGACATCAGGAAATAGGCGACGCCGACCCGGGTACCATCCTCGATCACCAGCTCGATGGCCGCTTCCTGGGGCGTGACACCCCGCAGGCGCGCCACCTCGGCCAGGGTCTTGCCCGTGTATGGCTTCAGGGCCGGGTTCTTGAAGGACAGGAGCAGCGCGCCTTCGGGCCCGGATGCGCCCAGAAGATTCTCCCAGTCGGCGGGATGGCGGTTCAGCATCTCGGCAACCACCCGGGCCCGGATTGCGGGATCCTTCAACCGCGCCACCCACGCATCATAGCCGCCATCCTGCACCCAGGTGGGCATGGACGCGTCAAGGCCGGTGGCACCGGCCACATAGGTGTACATGTCGGCGGTGATCCGCACGCCGCTCTTCCGCGCCGCCTCGATCCGGGTGATGGCGGCGTCCAGCTTGCCCCAGTTGTCCTGGCCGGATTGCTTGAAGTGATAGATCTCCGCCGGCGCTCCGGAGGCCCGGGCGATCTCGACGGTCTCGTCGACGGCTTCCAGGAAACGGTCGCCTTCGCTTCGGATGTGGGCGATGTACATGCCGCCGCACCGGGCGGACTCCTTCGCCAGGGCGATCAGTTCCGGGGTCTTCGCAAAGGTGTTCGGCGCGTAGATCAGGGCCGTGGTTACCCCCAGGGCCCCCTCCTCCATCGCCTGGCGAACAAGGACGCGCATCGCATCGAGCTGGGCGGCGTCCGGCTGGGTGCTGTCGCCCAGGAACAGGTTTTCCCGTACGGTGCCCGCACCCACGAAGGCCGCCACATTGGGCGACACGCCGCGCTTCTGCAGCCCGTCGAGGTACTGGCCGAGGGTCGTCCAGTCCACGGGGTATTTCAGATCGCCCTGCTGCGCCGTCATGACGGTCTTCATGGCGGGCGACAGCGGCCCCATGGAATCCTCGCCCATCACTTCCAGCGTCACCCCCTGGACCAGGTCGCTCAGGGCCCGATGGTCCACCAGGAGGCTTTCCTCCGGATGGGCCAGCATGTTGATGAAGCCCGGACTGACGGCCTTGCCCCGGGCATTGATCTCGGTGGCGGCGTAGCCCTTGATGTGGGGAGCGATCCTGGCGATCCGGTCGCCCTGCACCGCGACGTCCGCCACGAAAGGCTTCCCGCCGGTGCCGTCGTAGACGGTGCCGCCCCGGATCAGCACGTCATAGCGGGTGTCCGCCGCCGCCATGCCCGGCAACATCAGCCCCGCCAGAGCGGCCGTGATCATCAATGCGCGCCACATGTGAACACTCCCGCCGGGCCGATCGCCCGACGGGAGTGTTCAGAACGGAGCGTGAAAAGTCACGCGAAACCGGCGAAGACCGATCAGTCTTCCTTCGGGGTCAACACCTGGCGACCGCGGTACATGCCCGTCTTCAGGTCGATATGGTGCGGACGGCGCAGTTCGCCGGTGTCCTTGTCTTCGGTGTAGGCATTGGCGGTCAGCGCGTGGTGCGAACGACGCATGTTCCGGCGCGAGGGCGAGGTTTTCCGCTTGGGGACGGCCATGGTTTCAGGTCTCGTGTTCAGGACGAGGCGGGCGCCCCATCGGAAAAAACGGCCGCGGCGGCCCGTGAAAGCCGCCGCGTGAGCGCGGGGTTATGACGGAATCAGCGACCGGATGCAAGAGGCAAGCCGGTCACTTCGGCAGAAGAGCCGTCAGACCAGCCGGCTTTGCTCCACCGCGGCGGCAATGAAGCTGGCAAACAGCGGATGGGGCGCGAACGGTCGGCTCTTCAGCTCCGGATGATACTGGACGCCGATGAACCAGGGATGATCCTCCCGCTCCACCGTCTCTGGCAGCAGTCCGTCGGGGGAATTGCCGCGGAACTTCAGCCCGACCTTCTCGATCCGCTCCCGATAGGCGGTGTTCACTTCCCAGCGATGCCGGTGACGTTCGGAGATCTCGGTGGCCCCATAGATCTCCGCGATCCGGGAGCCTTCCGCCAGACGGGCCTTGTAGGCCCCCAGCCGCATGGTGCCGCCCAGGTCATCCCCGGCCCGGCGGACCTCTCGCTCGTTGCCCTTCACCCACTCGGTCATGAGACCCACCACCGCGTTCGGGGTCGGGCCGAATTCCGTGGACGAGGCGTCGGGCAGTCCGGCAAGATTCCGTGCCGCCTCGATCACCGCCATCTGCATGCCGAAGCAGATGCCGAAATACGGCACGTTGCGCTCCCGGGCGAACTGGGCCGCGCGGATCTTGCCCTCCGCCCCGCGCTCCCCGAAGCCGCCCGGGACCAGGATGCCGTGGACACCCTCCAGCCGGGCCGCGGCGGCACCAGGCTCGCCCTCGAAGGTCTCGCTCTCGACCCAGTCGAGATGAACCTTGACGTTGTTGGCCACCCCGCCGTGCACAAGGGCCTCGATCAGCGACTTGTAGGCGTCCTTGAGCACCGTGTACTTGCCGACCACCGCAATGGTGACCTCCCCGTCGGGGCGGGCCAGGCGGTCCGCGATGGACAGCCAGCGGGTCAGGTCGGGTGCCGGCGCGTGCTCGATCCCGAAGGCGGCCAGCACCTCCCGGTCCAGCCCCTCCTGGTGATAGTCCAGCGGCACATTGTAGATCGACGAGGAGTCCATGGCCTGGATCACCGCGGTCTCGCGAACGTTGCAGAACAGGCCGATCTTGCGCTTTTCCTCGGGCGGTATCGGCTGCTCGCAGCGGCAGAGGAGGATATCCGGCTGGATGCCGATGGCCCGCAGTTCCCGCACCGAATGCTGGGTCGGCTTGGTCTTCATCTCGCCGGCCGTCTTGATGAACGGCAGCAGCGTCAGGTGGACATAGACCGCGTGCCCGCGGGGCAGTTCCTGGCCGAGCTGGCGGATGGCCTCGAAGAACGGAAGGCCCTCGATGTCCCCCACCGTGCCGCCGATCTCCACCAGCACGAAGTCCGCCTCCTGCCCGTCCTCGGCCAGGGCTTCGGACAGGACGAAGCGCTTGATCTCGTCGGTGACGTGCGGAATGACCTGCACTGTGGCACCCAGATAGTCGCCGCGACGCTCCTTCTCGAGGATGGTCTTGTAGATCTGGCCGGTGGTGATGTTGTCCGCCCGGGTCGCCGAGACTCCGGTGAAGCGCTCGTAGTGACCAAGGTCGAGGTCGGTCTCCGCCCCATCGTCGGTGACGAACACTTCCCCATGCTGATAGGGACTCATCGTCCCCGGATCGACGTTGAGGTACGGATCAAGCTTGCGCAGCCGAACCCTGTAGCCGCGTGCCTGAAGCAACGCGCCAAGCGCCGCCGAAGCGAGGCCTTTTCCGAGGGAGGACACCACGCCGCCGGTGATGAAAATGTAGCGGGCCATGGGGCTCCAGCTTATGACTGATTCGGTCCAAACCGATGCGTCCGGACCCCTGATGCGGTCCGGTAGCCCGGAATGGCTGTGGACGATATCTAAATTCTACTTCTTCGACGGCGCGCCGGCGGGTTTTGCCGCCGGGCCGCCGAGGGACTTGGCCCCGGACAGGTTGCCGAACGGGTCCGTCGCGGCCGGGGCCGGGGCCTCGACCTGCGGCTTCGGGGCATCGAAGGCAGACGCCGGTGCCGTCTTGGCCGGGGCCTGGGGTGCCACTACGGCGTCGGACTTGAGCTTCTCCACCACCGAGCCACTGGACTTGATGTGGTTCGAGACGATGGTCAGCAGCAGGCACATGACGAAGAACGCGCCCGCCAGGATCCAGGTGGTGCGGGTCAGGAGGTCACCGGCCCCCCGGGTGCTCATGAAGCCGGTCTGGCCACCGCCCATGCCCAGAGCGCCGCCTTCCGACTGTTGCAGCAGGATGACGCCGATCAGGGCAACGCAGATGACGATGAGGATCGCGAGGAGAATGCCGAGCAACATGGGATCAGGAACGGTCCATTGAACAGATGAGACGTCCGCACCGGTCGCAAAGACAGCGCCCGGCGGACATCAAGCGGCAGCATCTAACACTCCAGCCGCCGGAAGGCCATAGCGATCCGCACGGCCGGCGGTCAGCCGCCGGCGCGGACGATGGGCAGGAAATCCGTGGCCTTGAGGGAGGCTCCGCCCACCAGCGCCCCACCCACTTCATCGGCGTTGAGGATCTCGGCGGCGTTGGACGGCTTCACCGATCCCCCGTACAGAATGGGTCGGGCAGCACCATTGCTGAAGCGGGCGACCAGAGCCGCACGGATGGTCCGGTGGACCTCCTCGATTTCCGCAAGGGTCGGCGTCAGGCCGGTGCCGATGGCCCAGACGGGCTCATAGGCAATGACGAAGGCCCGGCCATCGAGACTGTCCGGCAGGGATCCGGCCAGCTGGGCCTCAACCACCGCGAGGGCCTGCCCGTTCTGACGTTCTGCCAGGCTCTCGCCCACGCAGATGATCGGCTCGAGGCCGGCGCGGAGGGCGGCGGACACCTTCGCGGCCACGGCGGCGTCATCTTCTCTGTGATGGGACCGACGCTCCGAATGGCCGATGATCACGAGGCGCGCACCGGCATCGCGCAGCATCTCGCCGGAGGTGTCGCCAGTGTAGGCCCCGGCCGCTTCGCAATGCAGATCCTGGGCGCCGACCTCGACGACAGTCCGGGCGAGGCGTTCGGCAATGCGGTGCACGAGGATGTTGGGCGGGCAGATCGCCACCCGGACGCCGGCAGGCGTCTGGGCCAGGCTCTCGGCCACCTTCACCGCTTCGACGATCTGGTCCGATAGGCCATTCATCTTCCAGTTTCCGGCCACAAGCTTGCGTACGGTCGCCATTGCCCCTCAACTCTTCCTGTATGCTGTCGTCATGTTCGGCGGCTGCAACGGCTATGCCAAACCGCGGCAACTGTCGACCGCTGTCGCGTGTTCGGGGCGGGTTCAGCGGCATCCGGCCTTGATGCCGCCTCCCCGGGTCATCTATAGGTGCCGACGTTGACTAGGGGAGATGGGACGCAGACGGCGTGTCCATCCCCTCGGGCGTTCGGCCCGTTTCCAGATGACAAGGTCGCCTCCGCCCATGCTCGCCCAGATCCGCGCCTTTTCGAACACGATCTTCGCCAAGGGCATCCTCGTCCTGTTGCTGCTCGCCCTGGTCGGGTTCGGCGTGCAGGGCGTCTCGCGCATGGGCAATGTCAAGGACACGGTCGTGGAGGCCGGTGGTCGGTCGGTCAGCTCGGCCAAGTTCCGCCAGTTCTTCGACACCTATCACAAGCAGATCGACCAGCAGCAGGGTCAGCCGGTTCCCAGTGACGCCCTGTTCAAGGCCAATATCGACGGCCGGCTGGCCGAAGAGGTCGCGGTGGAGGAGTCCGTTGCCGAACTGCTGAACCGCGAGGGGATCCGTCCGTCGGACCGTCTCATCGCCGAGCGCGTCCGCGATCAAGGCAAGCGCTTCCTCGACCCCGTCACCGGGCGATTCGACGAAAAGGCCTACAAGGCGTTCCTGGCCCAGAACGGTCTGACGCCCGAGGATTTCGAGGGCGGGATCCGCGACCAGCTCGCCCAGAGCCATTTCGGTGCCGGGCTCGGCGCCGGAATGTCCACGCCGCTGGTCTACTCGGCCCTCACCGCCGCCTATGGCCAGGAAAGCCGCAGCGTCCGCTTCTTCGTGGTGACCCCCCAGACCCTGGGACCGCCCCTGCAGCCTACCGACGCCCAGCTGACCGCCTTCATGAAGGAACACGCCGCCCAGCTCATCAAGCCGGAGACCCGGGTGGTGACCCTTGCCCGCTTCTCCGCCAGCCAGCTGGCCCCCACCCTCACTCCCGATGCGGCGGACCTGCAGAAGCGCTTCGCGTTCGAGAAGGAAAGCCTGTCGAAGCCGGAACTGCGCACCGTGGAGCAGCTGGTGTTGTCCAACGGGACCCAGGCGGCCGAGGCGGCACGCCGGATCAAGGCCGGCGAGGCCCCGGCGGCCGTCGCCAAGGCCCTGGCCGTCGCCGCACCCCTCGAGCTGACCAACACGCCCAAGTCCCGGATTTCCGATCCCAAGGTCGCCGACGCGGCCTTCGCCCTCAAGGCCGGCGAAAGCTCCGGTCCGATTCAGGGAGCCCTGGCCTGGGCGGTGGTCAAGGTCATCAACATGACGCCCGGCCACGAGGCGAGCTTTGACGAGGTGAAGGACAAGCTGGTTGCCGAGGCGCGCAAGGCGCTCTCCGCCGAAAAGGCGCTGGAGATGTCCAAGAAGTTCGACGACCTGCACTCGGGCGGGACGCATCTGGTGGACGCCGCCAACAAGGTCGGTGCCCAGGTGGTGCAGCTTCCCCCGATCACCAAGGATGGCCACACGGGCGGCGGACAGCAGCTGCAGCTGCCGGCCAAGTTCCTGCAGCAGGCCTTTGCCATGGCCAAGGGTGCCGAGACCGAAGGGGTCGAGGAAGTGGCCCCGGGCGAGTACTACGCCCTGCGGATCGAGGCCATCAATCCGCAGGCCCCCTTCACCCTCGACGAGATCCGCGTTCCCCTCGCCCGTCAGGTCGTTCAGGAGGACATGCTGAAGCGTCTCCAGGCCCGCGGAACCGACCTGGTCGCCCGGGCCAAGAAGGGTGAAAGCCTGGATGCCCTCGCCGCCGCCAGCGGCGCCAAGGTCAGCGAGATCAAGGGGCTGGCCCGTGCCGACCAGAACGCCGCCCAGGCGCTCGGCCAGCAGTTCGTCGGCACGGTGTTCGCCAGCAAGACCGGCGAGACCGTCCAGGCGCTGCTGCCCAACGGACTGGCGATCATCCGCATCGACGCCGCCGGGGCCGGTGATCCGGCATCCGTGGCCCAGCAGGCCGTCGCCCAGCGCCGCAACGCGGCCAGCGCCGTCAATCGCCAGATCGCCGAAGCCACCCGCACGGCCGCGCGCACGGTCGTGAAGCCGCACATCGATCTCAAGCGCGCCCGGGGGGCTGCCGGTGGCGATCCGGACACGGTGGTGACCGACGCCAGCGGTACGGCCGCCAAGGCGGCAAAGCCCGCCGCATGAGGGACGCCGCCGTTCCCGATGCCGGTGTCTTCGCGGACGTCTACCGGCGGGGCGAGCCCCAGATCCTCTGGACCCGGCTGATCGACGACCTCGAGACGCCGGTGACGGCCTATCTCAAGCTGGGCCACGGCAAGCCCTATGCCTTCCTCTACGAGTCGGTGGAGGGCGGCGCGTGGCGCGGTCGCTATTCCATCATCGCCCTCGATCCGGACCTTGTCTGGCGGGCCCGCGGCGACTCAGCGGAGATCGCGCGCGGCGATGGCGTGGCGCGGGATGAATGGGTTGCCGAGGCAGGGTCCAGCCTCGACTCCCTGCGCCGGCTGGTCGCCGCCTCGCGGATGGCCCTGCCCCCGGCGCTCCCCCCCATGGCGGCAGGACTCTTCGGGGTGCTGGGCTATGACATGATCCGCCTGGTCGAGCCGCTGGGCGCTGCCAATCCCGACCCCCTCGATCTGCCCGACGCGGTGATGATGCGGCCGCAGATCGTGGCCGTCTTCGACGCCGTGGCGCAGGAGATCATCGTCTGCACCCCGGTCCGCCCCGACCCGTCAATGACTGCAGACGCCGCCTACGCCGCCGCCGTCACCCGCCTGGACAGTGTCCGGCTGGCCCTGAAGTCCGCCCTGCCGACGGCGACGGATCCGGTTCCGGTCGCGGCCCAGCCCCTGGTCTCGCCGGTGAGCCGCGCAGACTACGGGCGGATGGTCGACACGGCCAAGGACTATATCACCGCCGGGGACATCTTCCAGGTCGTGCCGAGCCATCGGTTCTCCGCCCCGTTCCCGCGGGACCCGTTCGCCTTCTATCGCTCCCTGCGCCGGACCAACCCCTCGCCGTTCCTCTACTATCTGAACTTCGGCACCTTCCAGCTCGCGGGCTCCAGCCCGGAGATCCTCGTGCGCCTGCGGGACGGCAAGGTGAGCATCCGGCCCATTGCCGGCACCCGCCGCCGGGGCAAGACGCCGGAGGAGGATCTGGCGCTGGAGGCGGAGCTGCTGGCCGACCCCAAGGAGCGGGCGGAACACCTCATGCTCCTCGATCTCGGCCGCAACGATGTCGGGCGGGCGGTGATGCCGCCGCCCGGCTCCAACCTGCCGTTGACCGGGACTCGCGTGCGGGTGACGGAGACCTTCGTCATCGAGCGCTACAGCCACGTGATGCACATCGTCTCCAATGTGGAGGGCGACGCACCTCCCAATATCGACCCCATCGACGTCATCCTGACGGCCCTGCCCGCCGGCACCCTGTCCGGGGCGCCCAAGGTCCGGGCCATGCAGATCATCGACGAGCTGGAAGCCGTGAAACGGGGCGTCGGCTACGGGGGGGCTGCGGGCTACATCTCCGCCAACGGGTCTGTGGACACCTGCATCGTCCTGCGGACGGCGCTGTTCAAGGACGGCGTCATGCACGTCCAGGCCGGTGGCGGCGTGGTCGCAGACTCCGATCCCGACGCGGAGTATGAGGAAACCCTGCACAAGTCCGATGCCCTGCGCCGGGCCGCCGAGGAAGCCTGGCGCTTCGTCTGAGCGCCGGACCGGGTCAGTGCCTGAGGGGCGGTGGCACCATCGAGATCCGACCGGTCACCTGCCCACGGCCGCCGGCGTGTTCGGTCCCCGGCAGCCCGAAGATGATGCTGGCCGCCAGGACGAGCGCGGCAAAGGCCGCAAACCCCGATGCCGCAAGCAGGTTGCCCATGCTGACAGGCGGCCGCCTGGTCCCGTCGGACCTGATCGGACCGACGCTGCCCGACGGGCCCGCGTGCACTTCGCCCGCCTCGTCACCGACAGATTCGTTTCCCTGACCCATCACCAGACAAAAGGCCATTCCGGCCATCCAAGGCAAGCGCGACGCGCGCTTCAAACCGATTGCCTGTGAAAGGATTTGCCCCTAACACCCCCGGTGACGCCACGGCGTCACGGCTGAAACCCTGGTCGGACGCGTTCCATGATCCTGGTGATCGATAATTACGACAGCTTCACCTACAACCTCGTCCACTATCTGGCGGAGCTGGGCGCGGAGATGGAGATCCGGCGGAACGATACCCTGACGGTGGCCGAGGCCCTGTCGCTGAAGCCGCAGGCGGTGCTCCTGTCCCCCGGGCCCTGCACCCCCAATGAAGCCGGCATCTGCCTCGATCTGATCGCCGCAGCCCCCGTCGACCTGCCGATCCTCGGCGTGTGCCTGGGACACCAGGCCATCGGCCAGGCCTTCGGCGGTCAGGTGATCCGCGCCAAGACCCTGATGCACGGCAAGACCAGCCAGGTCACCCACAGCGGCACCGGCCTCTTCGAGGGCGTCCCGAGCCCCTTCACGGCCGCGCGCTACCACAGCCTGGCGGTCCGGCTGGAAAGCCTGCCCGAAAGTCTGGTCGCCACCGCCTGGACCGAGGACGGGGAGATCATGGGGATGGCCCATCGCACCCGGCCGATCCACGGCGTGCAGTTCCATCCGGAAAGCTACGCGACCGAGCATGGGCACCGCCTCCTCGCCAACTTCCTGCGACTGGCCGGTCTGCCGGTGGCAGAACGCACCGCCGCCTGACGGACCAGAGGCGAACGGGACCCGTGTCAAACGCCTTCAAACCGATCCTGGCCCGCCTCGCCGCCGGCGAGGTGCTGAGCACGGAGGACACCCACGCCTTCTTCTCCGCCTGCCTCCGGGGTGAGCCCACACCGGCCCAGATCGCCGCCGCTGTCACCGCCCTGCGGGTCCGGGGAGAGACGGTGGACGAGATCACCGCCTGTGCCCGGGCCATGCGCGAGGCGGCGACCGTGCTGCCCCATTCCTTCGACGTGGTGGACACGTGTGGCACGGGCGGCGACGGGGCCCACACCTTCAACATCTCCACCGCAGCCGCCCTGGTGGCGGCCGGGGGCGGCGTGAAGGTGGCCAAGCACGGGGGCCGCGCGGCCTCGTCCCTTTCCGGATCGCCGGACGTGTTTGCCGCCCTGGGTGTCGACATCCATGCCTCCGCCGAGGTTCAGCGGCAATGCCTGGATCAGGCCGGCCTTTGCGTCCTGTTCGCCCCCAACCATCACCGGGCCATGCGCCATGTGGCGCCGATCCGGGGGGAGCTCGGCTTCCGCACCCTGTTCAATCTCCTCGGGCCCCTGTCCAACCCGGCGGGCGCGCGCCGGCAACTGCTGGGGGTCTATGACCCGGCGCTGGTCCCCAGCCTTGCCGAGGTGCTCGGACGCCTCGGGGCCGATCGTGCCTGGGTCGTGCACGGGGGCGGACTGGACGAGCTGACCACCACCGACGAGAGCCTGGTCGCCGAGTGGCGCGACGGGGCCGTGCGCACCTTCACCGTCCATCCCGAAGCCCTGGGCCTCCCCCGCGTCCGGGTCGAGGACCTGCGCGGTGGCGACCCGGTGCACAATGCCGCAGCCATGACCGCCCTTTTGGACGGGGCGCCCGGGGCCTATCGGGACATCGTGCTGCTCAATGCCGCCGCCGTCTTCGTGATCGCGGATCGGTGCCACACGCTGGAGGAGGGGCTGGCCCTCGCCCGCCATTCCATCGATTCCGGGGCCGCACGCGCGGTCCTGTCAACCCTGGTCCGCCTGACCAGCGCCTCTGCAGCATGAGTGCCCCCGATGAGTGACGACATCCTCGCCCGGATCGCCGCCTACAAGCGCGTGGAGGTTGCCGAGCGTCGCGCGGCCACTTCGGACGCGACATTGGCGACCCGGATCGCCGACCAGTCACCGCCCCGGGGCTTTGGCCGGGCGCTGGCAGAAGCCTTCGCCGCGCGTCCTGAACGGCTGGCCCTGATCGCCGAGATCAAGAAGGCGAGCCCGTCGAAGGGCCTCATCCGCGCCGACTTCGACCCGCCGGCGCTGGCCCGAGCCTACCAGGACGGCGGTGCCACCTGCCTCAGCATCCTGACGGATGCCCCGAGCTTCCAGGGCGCCGACGCCTTCTTCGTCGCGGCGCGAGAGACGGTCACCCTGCCCTGCATCCGCAAGGAGTTCCTGGTGGACCCCTGGCAGGTCGGAGAATCACGCGCCCTGGGGGCCGACGCGATCCTCGTGATCCTCGCCATGATCGACGATGGCCTGGCAGCGGAGCTGATGGCGGAAGCCGCCCGGCTCGGCATGGACGCGCTGGTCGAGGTGCATGACGCGGCCGAAATGGCGCGGGCCGTCCGGCTGGGCGCCACCCTGGTCGGCGTGAACAATCGCGACCTGCGCACCTTCCAGGTCGACCTCAAGGCCACGGAAACCCTTGCCGGCCTTGCCCCGGAGGACGCTCTGCTGGTGACGGAGAGCGGCATCTTCACCCCCGCGGACGTGGAGCGACTGGCCCTCAGCGGCGCCCGTGCCATGCTGGTGGGCGAAAGCCTGATGCGCCAGACCGACGTGGCGGCCGCCACCCGCGCCCTGCTCGCCTGACCCTCCGCGGGACCGGCACCGCAACAATGGTAATTGACTGTTAATCCGGAACATCTACAGAACGTGCATGATTTGTTCTCGGATTTCCCGGGGATTCGGCGGAGCACGCAGCCACCATGCTGACACGCAAGCAGCACGAACTTCTCATGTTCATCCATGAGCGGATCAAGGAAACCGGCGTGTCCCCGTCGTTCGACGAGATGAAGGAGGCCCTGGACCTCGCCTCCAAGTCCGGGATCCATCGCCTGATCACGGCCCTCGAGGAACGAGGCTTCCTGCGCCGTCTGGCTCACAGGGCCCGGGCCCTGGAAGTGGTGCGTCTGCCGGACCAGGCCACCACAAGCGCCCCGGCCGGTGGCCGTCGCGCCTTCCAGCCCCGGGTGATCGAAGGCTCCGCCCCGGCCCCGGCGCAAGTGGCCAGCCTGTTGTCCAACGACGTGCGGGAACTGTCCATCCTCGGCAAGATCGCCGCCGGGACCCCCATCGAGGCCATCCAGCATGAGCGGGACCGGATGCCGGTGCCGGAAAGCCTGCTGGGGACCGGCGACCACTTCGTCCTCGAGGTCCAGGGCGACAGCATGATCGAAGCCGGGATCTTCGACGGGGATTTCGTGGTCATCAAGCGCACGGACAATGCGAACAACGGCGACATCGTCGTGGCCCTTGTCATGCAGGAGGAAGCGACCCTCAAGCGCCTGCGCCGCAAGGGCGGGGCCATCGCGCTGGAGCCCGCCAACAAGGCCTATGAGACGCGGATATACGGTCCGGACCAGGTCGAGGTGCAGGGCAAGCTGGTCGGCCTGATCCGCCGCTATCAGTAGCTCCCCCGGGCCAGCCCCTGGGGCGCGAGCCCCGGAAGCCGGGTCCACGGCCGATGGCCCCGGTGGGCGCTGGTCCAGTCCAGCCGCCAGCCGGTCCCGACGCGGACCACCTCTGCAGCCCCGAACTGCCGGAAGGTCTCCGGTCGCAACACCAGCGGCCTGCGACAATCGGGCGGGACGACGACCGGAGCCGTCAGAAGCAGGATATCGCTCTGGCACAGCTCACCCAGTCGCTCCGACGATGGCCGTCGGCGGGTGAACCAGGCTGCGAGGCGGGGTTGCCGATCCGTCGGCCCCTGACACATGTCCCGGCTGCACAGGAAGTGTTCCGAGGGACCTGCCACGGCCAGGCCCCGATGCTGCGCAAAGCTCTCGAACGCAAAGGTCCGCCGATCCGCGCGCATGGGCACCACCTGTGCATGGACAATGTCGGCGGCGTTGCTCCCCTCCGGTCCCAGCCAGGCCATCGGCGGCGGCGGACGGGGCCAGACCAGCACCGCCAGCCCCAGCACGACCCCGATCCAGCGCAGTCGCCCCCGCCACAGGATCGCCAGCAGAAGACCGGCAAAGCTCACAAGCAGGGCGGGGTCCGGTGCGCTGGCCACCTGCGCCTGGGCCCCGGGCAGGTGGGAGAACAGATGCCCCACGGCAAGGATGCCCTCCGCGCCCCAACCCGCCAGCCACAGGGCCGGGTCCAGCAACACCGGCCCGACCTGGCAGGCCTCCAGGATCGCCGCCACCGCGATCGCCGGCATGACCACCGCGCTGGCCAGGAAGTCCGCGAGGAGGTTCGCCGGTGTTCCGTAGAGCGCCGTGCGGTTGAAGTGCTGGATCGAGAACGGACCGGTGGCCAGACCCGCGACGGTGGCCACGATGGCGAGGCCCAGCAGGGCATCGCGAACCGCCTGAACGCTCCGGATGATCCAAGGCGCCGATACGGCAGGGTCCCGGACCGGTCTCCAGCTTTCTGCCACCGCCACCAGGGCCCCGGTGGCGCAGAACGACATCTGGAAGCCGGGCTGCACGACCCCTTCCGGCTCCAGGACAAGAACGATCAGCGCTGCGATGGACAGGGCGTGAAGGCTGATCGCCCGGCGATCGGTCAGGCGTGCCAGGAAGGCCACGGCGGCGGTCACCGCCGCCCGCCGCGCCGGCGGGTGCGCACCGGACAGGGCGAGATAGATCCCCACGGTCAGGAGGCCGCACA